>JACQZL010000108.1:0-7586 GCA_016213865.1 Candidatus Rifleibacteriota bacterium | reverse complement strand
GGTTAGGGCTGGTGCGCGAGCTGTACGGGTCCTTCAAGGCCTCGGAAGCTGATCTGTTTCAACCTGCGAGGCTACCCGCGGAACTGCTGAGCACCAACGGTGGGAAGCAGCCGCCTGGGCCGCTGGGCCAGTTGGAGTGGATTCTGCAGCTTCGCAATCGCAAGCTCCACAGCGGCCTCGTGAAGAACCTCGGGCTCGTGGGAGTCCTGCACGACACGACCTCGCGGCTCAGGAGCGTGGTGGCAGGCCTGCCTTCACTTTGGGAGTGGAGGCTCCTCTGCCCCGTGAAGCTGCGAGACGGCCCCCGAGGCCCGACAGTGGTTCAGGGCCAGTTGCTCACCGGGCCAGACGACAGGGCACGGGTCCTGGACTTTCCTCGAGGCCTCCGTCTCGACCACGGGTTGACTCACGACACGTTTCGAGAGTGCCAGGATCATTGCCTTCTGCTGGCAAGAGCAGAGGGAGGCGATCGCGCCGTCACGCTGTTCCCCTTCCAGTTGGCCACCAGGACCGCCGAGAACGGGACTCTAGGTCAGTTCTTTCTGGAGTCCTGCGTCATGCAGGCCTCCTCGGACCGCTTCCGAGAGGCTACTTACGTCGAGCCTGACAGGAACCAGTGCTTCAAGACTGCCAGGCTCGGCAAAGAGGGAGCGAAGGTACTCCGAGCGCTGGACGAGGCGGCAAGCCCCGCCCTGCGCAGGACCGCGAGACACTCCTGGAGCGCCAGCGAGACGGCGGCACCGGTCATGGTCTTCCGCTCGTTGATTGAAGCCAGACGGCCACACCTCGGCGGCTGGCAAAACGCCTGCAAATGCGTGAAGCAGATGTTCGAGAAGGGCGAGTGGGCCGCCCTGCAGGTTCTCGGCTCGGCAGGGTGCGGAAAGACCATGTTCATGGCAGCCCTGGCGGACCATCTGGAGTGTCCGCACTACTTCGTTCCTTCGGACGATGGGACCTCCCGGCAGCCGGGGACTGTCCTTCACAGCCTGTTGGCGAAGCTCTCCCTCAGGGAGCCCAAGCTCCCTGCTCTCAAGACGGGCGGAGCCCGCAGTTGGCTAGAGCAGCTTGACGCCTGTCTTCTCGGCTGGAGGCAGGCCCCCGTTGCCGTGATCGTGGACGGCCTGGAGCACCTCGATCCCGAGTTCGCCTTCGATCTCCTGGAGTGCTTCGTCAGACACTCCTCCAGGGCCCACCTCGTCTTCTCGAACCGGCAGGGAGCGGACCTGAGCTGGATGGCCTCCTGTGTGGCGACCTGGCGAATCCTCTCGGCCCATGAGGAACCTCCGCGTCTCGGCGTCTGGGAGAGCCAGATGGCGACTGCCAGGCGCGCGGCCAGCGTGGACCCGACCATCGTCGACGACCTGCTGTGCGGTCTGAGCTGCCGAGATGCTTCCGCGGGGCTTCTCATGAGCGAGTGCGTCTCTTTCGTCAGCGAGAGAGAGCTCCCCGCCGGCGCGTCCGAGAGCCTGGTGCGAGAGGTCGTCGACTGCTTCACGGGCCTCCTCCAGTGTTCCGGGGACTGGGTCCGACTGTCCGATCCTCGCCGAGCGCTCGAGCTGACAGCTCTCTGGAAGGCCAGTCACGCGGCGGCCGAGAGAGAATTGGGTCGCATGCACCGGCGGCTGGCGTGCCTGACGCTGGCCGATCGAAGAAGAGGCAATCCGCGCCCTGCGTACCGCTTCTTGCCAGGGCACCTCCTCGCCGTGGGAAAGCACGCGGCAGTTGCCAAGAACTTGCCCGGGGCGTACTTGACTCAGAAGGTCCGTGACGGTCGCGACGTTCGCAAGGCCCTCGGCGACCTGCAAGCATGCTCCTTGGCTGCCCGCCGCGCCGGGCTCCTCTTGAAGGCCTTCGAGCTCTCCTGGCTGCGCTGCAGCCTGGCCTCGATCGACCGGCGGTTCGGCGAGTTCAACCTGGCCCCTGCAATCGCCGTCGTGCTCGGCCTCGAGGCGGCCCACCGCTGGATCGGCCGCGGTGGACGCCGAGTGCTGCTGGAGGGCCTGACGGATCCCGAGCTTGCGTTCCTGCGCGCCCGCGAACCCCACTTTCTCCGCGAAGTTGTGGAGCGAGTTCAGAGCCCGTGGGTTCGCGGGCTCAGCCGATTGCGGCTCGCCGGGGCCTTGCTCGCAGGCGCTCGACAGGCCAGCGCCGGCATCAAGACTGGCCCCGCTGTCAAGGCAGGCGCCGCGCTGACGGCCAAGGTGCTGAACAGGGACTGCGCCTCGGGGAGCGCACGGGTCGCGGATCGGCTCAGGCTGCTGGCCCTTCCGCTGATAAGCGAGGTTCCGCGGAAGGCGCTCGACGCTGCAGCCTGCCTCCACTTCTCCACGTCCGAGGGAAAGCTGCTCGGCAGTCTCGCTTCGGAGGCAGCCGCAGCTCTGACGGCGAAAGACGCGCAGAGATTTGCCAGCGACGCGCGCCGGCTCGGGACACGGAGGGCGCGCGATCGAGCCTTGCGGGCCGTTGTCGAGCGGATTGGCTCTCCCGATCTGACGACAGCGCGGCGGATTGCCTCGCGGATCCAGTCTGTCTGGGAGCGCTCCAGGGCCCTTTTGGCACTTGCCTGCAACAGTCCTTCGCCGGCCAGCGAGCGGTCCGTCTCTCATCCGGGGCCGCCCTTACTGGAGCCGGCCCTCTCGGAGGCAGTCCTGCTGCAAACCTCGGAGGCATCGGAAACCGACCCGGCGGCGCCCTCGCGGTCCTTCTCTCATCCACTGCGAAGAGAGCTGGCGTTGGCCCGCCGGTCAGGTCCGCTCGCTTCACGAGCCCACGGCAACGGAGACGCGTCGCAGCGGCAGCTCGACCTCGTCAAGCGGCTCGAAGCCATCCGCCTGGCGGCATCCAGTCCTCGAGATTCGTCGCACCTGGTCCGGCAGATCGGCTCGTGCAGGATTCGGGTCAGTGCCCTGGCCAGCCTCGCTCGACGCCTGGCCGCGGAAGACCCTCGGCAGGCGCGAGAGACCCTGAGATTGGCGTTGCTGGACGTGGCGGCGTCTCAATCGACCCCGTTTGCCATCGAGGTGCTGCTGTCCTCCGCCGAGCGGCTTGCGCAGCGTGAGCTGTGGGACCGGGCCCGGCCTCTATTCGAAGCTGTCGGCAAGGAGCTTGGGGCCGTCGAGGAGCCTGCGAGCCGCGACTCGACTCGCCGGCGCATGGCCCTCGCCCTGGCCGGGAGCGAGGACCTCGAAGATGTCCGTCTGGCCTGGGCAACCGCAACGGCCATCGAGGATGGCCCAATGAGGCTCGAGGTTCAGGTTCTGGTCAGGCAGCGCGCAGGACAGCGCGCGGCAGCGGCAATCCCCGACCAGGAGCGCATCTGCCTCGAACAGCGCCTGGCCGAGCTGGAGAATCCGGTCGAGGCGCTCTGGCTTCGGTACTCGGGGGCGATGGCCGAAGGTGACACCACCCGGGCGCGGGAGTGCGCACTGCGTATCGTTTCGGCGTGCCCAAAGGTCGGCCAGTCGGGGCGTTGGGCCTGCGACCGGTACGATGTTCGGTTGATTGCCGTTGCTCCCGCCCTGGGTCTAACGGCTCCCGAGGAGGTGATCGCCCTAGCCGACAAGATAGGCACGCCCGAGGGACAGTGCTGCGCCCTGACGCGTGCCGCCGAGGCTGCAATGGGGCTCGGCGACACAGCTTGGCAGCGGCGGGGAAACCGGTTTGGAGACTCCGGACGCCCGGTTGCGGAGAAGCTCGAGTGGGCGGTCAGGTGGCTCGATGAGACCGAGAGGCGCGCAGCCGCTGTTCCGATTGCTGGAGGTCTCAGGGACCGAGTCCTGAGCGCCTTGCTGCCGGTGCGCTTTCTGATCGGTCCGGCGGGCGAGCGCTTCGAGCCGGCTCTGGCCAGGGCACTCGAGTCCATCAGCACCTGTCCGGACGCGCTGGCTCGTGCGTCACGACTGGGCAACCTCGCCGGCGACCTGGCAAGACTCGAAAGACCCGAGTTATGCCGGGTTGCCCTGAGCCTTGTGGAGCAAGCTCGAGAGTCGCTCGTCGCCGCCCGGCTGCCGCCAACTCTGGCCGTTGACACCGAGAGAGTCCTGTGCCCGGAGGCAGGGCATCCCTTCACGACCAAGTCGAGAGCACGCGACCCCGCCTCGGAACCGGCCTTCGACCAGGTCCAACAGCAACTGGCCGTGCTGCGCATTAGCCTGGAGCCTGACAAGGCCAGAGTATGGGATGTCTTCGAGGGACTGGGCGTGGAGTTCGACGCCAGCCCCGCGGTCTTGTCCGCTCTCTTTCTGCGCCTCATCCCGGCCGCAGTGTGCGAGCAGTTGGAGAGCGACGCGCCGGTGGCGGCCTTCGACCGTGTGCGGACCCGTGTCTGCGAGTTGGTGGAGGCTGCGCTGAGCGATGTCTGAGATCGACCAGGCAATTGTCCTTGCGGCGCCCGAGCGACACTCGAGGAAAGGCCGACCCCCAAGGCGCACCCGCGACTTCGAATCGGAGCGCCTGGGGCTTCTCTTGGCGCTGCTGGATCACGGCCTTGGCGTGCACCGCCGGCAGCTCGAGGCGGACCTTCGCGTGCTGGCGGGCTTCCTCCTGACCGAAGAAGGCCGCTTCCAGGACGCGGACGCGCAGTTCGAGCGGGCGCTGTTCTTGGAACCCGACCACACGTTCGCCTCGGCCTTTCTCGGGCTCACGGGCTTTCCTCCAGACCCGGTGGTCGCCGAGTACCTCGATCGGCTGCTTGCGGAGTTCCCTCCACGCAGGCTCCGGAGGATGGCAGGAGAAGAGCTGTTTCGGAGAAGGCTCCAGCTCTTCTCGCGTCAACTGGCACCGGAGTCCTCCTGGTTGGTGGAGCTGCCACGTGACTTCCCGGACAGCAAGTCCTCGGCGGCCGCCAAGTCTCTCGGGAGGACTTCCAACGCGAAACGGGCCAACCAGCAGGAGCTCGCTCGACTGCTCGGCCCGCTACGGCACGAGTTGCGGGCCATCGGCGCCAGCAAGAAAGCGCTCCAGAGGCCGAAGTCGCGGGAATCGGCGTTGGGCCTGTTCGCCAAGCAGGAAAGTCCTCCTCTGCCGCCGCCGGAGGTGGAGTCGATCCGGGCTGTCAAGGAGGCTGCCGACCTGAGTGTCATCTCCGCGATCTATGGCCAAGTGTACGAGATCGCCTTCTCAGCGCATCCCTCCAACTTGCTCGAGCCACCGTCGAATCGGGAGGCTGCGGAGCTGCTGCGGACTCTGAAGCTGCCGCCGCCGCCTGAGGTGGAGCCAATCCCGGCTGCCAAGGAGGCTGCCGGACTGATTGCCTTGTCAGCATCTCTCGACCAACTGCGCGACTTGGCCTTTCCACGGCCGAGCTCTGACTTGCTCGGACCCACGCGAGACCGCGAGTCGGAGCGCCGGTTCATCACTCGGCGCCTCGACTGGCGCGACATCGTACCGCGAGACGGCCCCCGCCTCGACGAACGCCGGATCTCTCGATGGCTCGTCCTGCTGCTGGTGCTGGCCCTGATCGCGCTCCTGGCACTCGTGGGTGTGCGCGCGGTTCGTGGGTCAACAGCTGCAACTGGCCTTGTGAGTGGCGTAGCGCGGGGGCTTGTCCCAGTGGCACTAAATCCTCATGGTTCCCATCTCCTGCCATAGATTTGCCGGCGAGGCCGCAACGATGGCAACGCCGCAAGGTAGAAGCGGCTTCCAGCCGCTTTCTGGGCGCCCGGTCAAGCGACGGTGACTTGCCCGGACCTGTGGAAGCGGCAAGATGCCGCTTCTACCTTTCCGACGCCCGTCATGCCTCTCCTGACGCTGATTTGATGCCATTGGGCTTGTCCCCCGCTCGTGAAGCGGTCCATCGACCTCTGCGGGCCACACGCATATCCTGAGCCTGTCGAAGGGGGCCCGCGCTACAACTCCTTGGGTCACGGATCCAGTAATGCGGCTCCCCGTGTTCCGCGCGCGCACCCCGCACTCGTGCCTCACTTGACAGAGTAGAGCCAGACTGGGTACGCTTTTCATGGTGGTTTGGGAGTTCAATCAGACGACCGCGTGGGGTTGTCGAGGATGCGCCTTGTTCTGGCGAAGTTCGGGTAGCGCAGAGTGCTCAGTCCCGTTCCGGGCCGATTCGGCCCCGGGGACAAGTGGGAGTTCGACTGCGGGGTCTCGCCGCGCCCGACGCGGAACCCCACACCTTGTTCGCAGGGTGGAGCTCCTGCAGGGCGGCCTCGTCCCGCGAGCCCTCTTGTTGGCATCAACTGACCGGAAGGCCCGGTTGCTCGTGACTCGTAACGGACACTCGATGAGGCGGGACGGACCGAGGACCGTCCTGCGGAAGGAAGGCAGCCATGGGATACTGTGAGTGCTGTCACAGTTATCGGGACACTGTGGAAGTCGTCCTGGGTAACCAGGCCACGGGAGCGGCCCACAAGTCCGACTTGTGCACCGAGTGCGCGGCCAAGATGGCCGTTGCCATCCATCAGAGCGGCGGCAAGGTCGTGCTGGTCGACGGACGTGGGCCTAGCTCTTCTCATCCCTCGTCCTCGGAGTCGAGCTCCGGCTTGGGTGCCCTCGGGTGGGTAGTCTGCCTGTGCTTGGTCGGCGGCATCCTGTTTGCCTTGTTGCGGTGACGCCACGCGGTTCAGGTGGCATCGTCCTGGTGGCGGCCCCCTTCTCCCCCCCGCGCCCCTGGCCCCGGCGCGCGTTCGGCGCTAGAGTCGGTGCCATGGGAGAGTTGAAGTCCATCGCCCGCACGCGGGCAGCCGGGGACGGGACAGTGATACTACCTGTGGAGGTCTATCCATGAAGAGCTCAACGGCAAAGGTCCAGAGAGTGCTGGTCGTCGAGGACTCGAACGAGGAGCGGCAGCTCGCCGTCGCCGCCTTTCAGGATGCGGGCTATCAGGTGCTCTGCGCGGCCGACGGTATCGACGCCATCCGGCTCGCTTTTGCAGAGGAGCCGGATGCCATCGTCACCAACGTCGGCATGCCGGAGATCAACGGGTACCTCGTCTGCCGCTTCCTGCGAGAGGCCCGCCAGTTCAAGGAGACGCCGATCGTCATCCTCACGGCGCTGAGGGAACATCTGGATCGGTTCTGGGGGAAGCAGTGCGGGGCCGACCGGTACCTGGTCAAGAAGCAGGGCGATTACTCGCCCGTCGTCGGGGCCGTCCGCAAGCTGCTGGCAAGACGTCCCCCCACGCCAAAGCCCCCGCCGCTAACTCTGGATCCGACGCTCCGGGCGGACACGCTCGAGAAGCTCACTGCACCGTTCCGAGAGCGCGTCCTCGATCTCCTCAACGACCTGCTTCGCGAGGAGACCCTGCGCGAGAAGATCGCCACGCTCGGCACCAGGACCCAGGACCTGGAGGACTTCTTCGACGCCTCGCTCGGCTTCGTGGCCCAGGTCGTGCACTTCGACGTGGCCGCGGTCTTCTTCCACTTCAAGGACGATCCACTGATCCTGGCGACCCGCGGTGCCTGGCCTTCGCAGTACGAGAACGGACTGCTGCAACACCTGCTGGCGGGTCTGGACGCAAACCCGAGCGGCTCGCGGCAAGGCCGCACCCTTCGCAGGTTCGTCTTCGGCAAGCTGGACAGCAAACCGCGCGTCGGAGAGCCCAAGCGCTGGTTGAGCCACCTCCGGGTCCA
>JACQZL010000238.1 GCA_016213865.1 Candidatus Rifleibacteriota bacterium | reverse complement strand
CTGGCGGGGCGAGCCGTCGTTCGAGTTGATCGGGTTGACCGAGGCGATCTGGATGACCTCGCTGGCCGTTCCGGTGATGTCGGTGCAGTAGCCGAGCAACTCGAAGTTGTTGGCGTTGCCGTCGCCGCCGGCGTCGGTGACCTGCTTGTTGAACGTGACGGTGATGAACTCGCCGGCATTGGTAGAGATGGGGCTGTTGTCGATCGAGGTCGAGTCGACCTTCGGCTTGGTCGGCGGGCTGCCCTGCTGGAACAGGATCTTGGTCGACGTCAGCGGGTTGCCCGCCAGGTCTCGGATGCGGTTCGACAGCTCCACGATGTAGTAGCAGTCGGTCCTGGGCAGGGCGTTGTCGACGGTACCGAAGTCGACCTTGTAGGCATTTGGAGGCACCGTGAGCTTCTCGATCCTGGTCGGAAACTGCTGGTCGGCGGCGGTGGCCGCCTCCTTGTCATACGGCGCCAGGATGGTCCAGTTGCCGGTGCTGGTGACCGAGTAGGTGTCGGCGAGGGCCCCGGCCTCGTACATCTCCTCGCTGAAAGTGAAGAGTATGTTGGTGTTGGGGTTGATGACCTGGGCGTCGTTGGCCGGCTGAGACGCGATCACCTGCGGGGCGGTGACATCGCCCACACCGGTGCCCGGCTGGTCGACCGTGGTGAAGGCCACCTGGCTGCTGATGAGCCCGTTGCCAGCCTTGTCCAGGATGCGGTTGGAGGGCACCAGCGTGTAGGTGGTACCGCCGCGCAGCGACGTGGTCGCCGGGGTGAGCAGGTAAGCGTTCGGCGGATAGCCGAGCTTCTGCGCCTGGGCGATCCCGACGTCGCCGAAGGCCGAGAAGAAGCTGTAGTTGCCGATCCAGAGAGCCGAGTTGAGGCCCTGGGTGATGGTGAGCGGGATCGGCACGGTGGGCGAGATGTCGTTGACCGGCTCGCTGAAGATCACGGTGATCTGGGTCTGCAGCGAGGCCGAGTCGGAGCCGTTCCTCGGGTTGGTGTCGCTCAGCTGAGGCGGTGTCGAGTCGGCGCCGGGCAGGGCGACGTTGGCGGTCTTGAACCCGATCGCCTGGGCGACCAGGGCATTGCCGGCCTTGTCCTTGAGGCTGTTGGACAGGATCACCGCGTAGGTCGTGTTGCCGGCGAGCCGTCCCACGTTGAGCGAGACGGAGTTCGGCGGCGAGCTGACGACATCGACCCGGGTCGGGTTGAAGCTCGACGAGTCGGACGAGATGCGGTAGTTGCTGGTGCTCGTGACGCCCACCGTGACGACATTGCTGATCTCCATCGGCTCCGAGAAGGTCAGCACGATCCGGGTGTCGGGATCGACGTTCTGCTGGCCGTCGTACGGATTGGCCGAGAGCAGCGTCGGAGCTGTGAAGTCGCTGCCCGACGAGCCAGGCACCGTGGACACCGAGAAGCTCGACGAGAAGGCCTCGAGCGGATTGCCCTGCGTGTCGGTGATCTCACTGGTGACCACCAGCGAGTAGGTGAGGCCTCCCTGAAACGGCTTCTTAGGCGTCAGCCGCACCGCGCTCGAGTTGATCCGCGAGCTGCCGGTGAACGGATAGGGGCCACCGGACGTGGTGAGCTGGTACGGCGACGTGGAGGGCGTCGGGGTGAGGTTCACCGGCTCGCTGAACGTGATGTAGATGTCGCTGTTCACGCCGACGGTGGTAGCATTGGCCGGGTTGATGCTCGTCACGGTGGGGGCAGTCCTGTCACCGGGCAGTCCAGCGACCGCTCGGGTGCGGAAGCGCACCGGCGCGGACACGACGAGGCGGTTGCCGGCGACATCGCGGATGTTGTTCGACAGCCGGATGGTGTAGCGGGAATCGACCAGCAGGGGGCCGCCGAACTCGAGAACCACGTTGGTCCCCACGACCGTCGCCGTGAGCGGGTGAGACTCGGTCAGGGCGCCATCGGTCGTGAGGGTGTAGTTGATCTCCGACTCGGCGGTGGCCGGATCCAGCGCCTCGCTGAAGCCCAGCGCCGGCGCCACATACGGGTCGACGTTCTGTTCTCCGTCGGCCGGCTGCGAACCGCCGAGGATCGGCGGCGTGACGTCGGAGCCGGGGACACCCGGGACATTTTCCGATTGGTAGTCGAAGACGCGGGCCTGCAGGCGATTGCCCTGGACGTCCTGGATGCCGCCGGAGAGCGACAGCTTGTAGCCGATGTTGCCGATCAGCACCTTCGTGGGCGAGATCTGGACCGCGGTCGGGCTCAAGTAGGTGACGGTGATCGGGAAGACCCCGCCGCCCGTGGTCAGGGAGTAGTTGGCAGCCGACCAGGCACTGCTGCCCATCGCCTCGCTGTAGGTGATGAAGAACTGCGAGTAGATGCCGATCACGCCGTTGTCGGCGGGGCTGATCGTCGAAACCGAGGGCGGCGTGCGATCACCGGGCTTGCCCGGGATGCTGGCCGTACGGAAGGTGATGGGAGCGATGGGCTGGAGCGCGTTCGCGGCCTTGTCGCTCAGGTTGATGAGCGACAGCGAGTAGTTGGTCTCGGTCAGCAGCCCCTGGGCGCCGAACCCGAGGACCACCCCGGTGCCGGTCACGGTGACGTTGGTCGGGAAGATCGGTACGCCGGTCTGGGTGGTGAACCGATAGCTCGAGGCGGAGGCGGCGGTGGCGCCCATTTCCTCGCTGAAGACCAGCACCACGAGCGAGTTGGGATCGACGTCGCTGGTGCCGGTGGACGGGTTGCTGCTCACCAGGGTGGGCGCGGTGAAGTCGGCGCCCGGCACGCCTGTGGCCGTGGCCGTGCGGAAGCTGACGGCGAGCGGCGAGAGCGGGTTGCCCATCAAGTCGGTGAGCCCGCTGGTGAGCAGGAGCGAGTACTGGGTG
>JACQZL010000237.1 GCA_016213865.1 Candidatus Rifleibacteriota bacterium | reverse complement strand
CTTCCCGGAGTTGGAGGCGATGAGGGTGAAGCGTGAGATTCTCGTACACGCCCATGGGGTCGGCATGTTCTATGCTTCTTCATGGGGCCAATCTCGACGGGCACGGCGCTTGGTAGCCGGCTCCTTCCTTCCCGGAGCGAGCCGCAAATGCCTCGTCCTTCGCAGTCCTCCGACGATTTGCGGGCTCGCCTTGCCGAGATCGCTGGCTGGCAGACCGCGACCCAAGATGACGGCCAAGTGGCTCAAGCGCTCCATGAGACGCGGTCGTTGGATCGAGTCCACGCGCTGAACGAAGCGGCGTTCTTCGACGGACTCTTCGAATACCTCCGCGCGATCGGGTTTTGGCCGATCCTGGAAGGACTCCTGGTGGCCTGCCAGCAGTGCATGCCCTGTCCTGGAGCGGGTCTTCCCGGTTCAGGTTTCGAGCATTGATGCGGCTCATGCACTTGGCGCAGGCCACCAGGCATTATTCCGCATGCGGAATAATGCGTCCTTGCACCTTTGCGTCATTGCGCTCAAGACAGGCACCGTGGCCACTCGACGACGCGGCTTCCCACGCTTCAGGGACGCTCCCGTCACCCGAGGGCCGGCTTCGGGATCCGTGCTAGACTGCGGGGACGGTCGTCTCGCCGGCCGATCAGACGTGGTGTCATGGGCGATCCTCGCATCAAAGCTCTTCGCTCCGCCGTTCTCCAGATGAAGAAAGGCCGGTTCGGCGTCGTCCTGCCCACCGTTCCGGACGACGACGTGGGACAGCTCGCCCGGGCTCTGCCAGACCTGGCGGCGACGATGGCAAGTCGCTTCAAGGAGATCGAGACCCTCGCGCAGGTCACGGAGAAGATCAACGCCGGCTTCCGTCTGGATGAGGTGCTCGACTTCCTCTACGACTCGTTTCACACGATCATCCCGTACAACCGTATCGGGTTCGCACTCCTGGAACAGGGCGGAGAGGTCCTCCGGGCGCACTGGGCGCGGTCCGATTCGCCGGCGGTCCACCTGGGAGTCGGCTTCGAACAGCGCATGGACCAGACCAGTCTGCCGCAGGTCCTGGCCACGGGAAAGCCGCGAATCCTCAATGACCTCGACGAGTACCTGCGGGACCATCCCGGGTCCGAATCGACCCGCCGCATCGTCGACGAGGGCATGCGCGCGAGCCTGACCTGTCCGCTGGTGGCCCTGGGCCGCCCGATCGGCTTCATGTTCTTCTCGAGCAAGCAACCGGGGGCCTATCGCGACGTCCACGTCGAGCTCTTCACGCAGATCGCGGGCCAGCTCGCCGTGACCGTCGAGAAGGGCCGAGGCTATCAGCAGCTCGTCGAGATCAACGAGCTCAAGAACCGTTTCTTGGGGATGGCGGCGCACGACCTGCGAAGCCCCATCGGGACGATCCGTGGCCTCGTCTACGTGCTCAAGGGCGCGCACGTCGGGCCCGTGGCGGCCAAGCAGGTCGAGTTCCTCGACCGGATCGACCATGCCTGCGAGGGCATGCTCCAGCTCCTGCGCGAGCTGCTGGACGTCAGCGCCATCGAGGCGGGCAAGGTCGAGATGCACTTTCAGGAGACAGACCTCAGGTCTTTCCTGCACGCCTGCCACGCGAACAACGAGCTGCTGGCCGTGGCCAAGTCCATCGAGCTGACCCTGGACGTCCCCGAGCAACTCCCGATCGTCGTCCTGGACGTGGAGCGCATCAATCAGGCGGTCGGAAACCTGATCACCAACGCCATCAAGTTCTCCCACCCGGGGACCCGCATCTCCTTGCGAGGCCGCATCGAGGGCGCGCAGTGCCTCATCTCGGTCGCGGATCAAGGCCAGGGAATCCCGGAATCCGAGCTCCACAAGCTGTTCCAGGACTTCGGCCGTACCAGTGTTCGCCCGACCGGCGGCGAAAAGAGCACTGGTCTGGGTCTGGCCATCGTGAAGCGTCTGACCGAGGCCCACGGGGGGAGGGTCCTGGTCGAGAGCAAGGTGGGCGTCGGCTCGACGTTCACTCTGTCTCTGCCGGTACGACCCTCTTGCGAAGCGGAGCCGGCTCCCGTCTGACTCTGTCCCCACTACCGGCCGAGATTCGTCTCCCCGGCGAACGCACGCGCAGTGAGTCTCCCGACCATCAAGATCCGCGGCTACCGCCTCCTGGAACGGGTGGGATCAGGCGGGTCCGGCGCGGTCTTCCGCGGGTTGCAGGAGGACCTGGGACGGGAAGTCGCCATCAAGATCCTGACACCCGGGCTCTTCGACGAGGAGGAGACCCGCGCCCGCTTCCTCCGGGAGGCGAAGCTGCAGGCCAGTCTCTCGCACCCGAATCTCCTGGCGCTCTATGACGCCGGATTCGTGGACGGGACCCCCTACCTCGTGACCGAGTACGCGGGGGGAGGGACGCTCCGTGACCTGGCCAAGGCGACCGGCGCGTTCCGCTCGGCCCAGGTCGTCCGGCTGGGCGCCTCGATCGCCGCAGGCCTGGCCCACGCGCACGAGGCCGGGATCGTCCACAGGGATCTGAAACCCGAGAACATCCTCTTCAACCTCGAAGGGCAGCCCAAGGTCGCGGACTTCGGCCTGGCGAAGGCCGAGAGAGGGCGCCGAACGAGGCTCACGGCATGCGGGATCATCCTGGGTACGCCCGGGTACATGGCGCCCGAGGTGATCCGAGGGGACCCGGCCGGCCCTCCCGCGGACCTCCATGCCCTTGGAATCATCCTCTTCGAGATGATCACGGGCGAGCGGCTGTTCGGAACGGGCAGTCTCTCCGAGGTCCTGCAGCGCCAGCTCGAGACAGACACGGAAGCTCTGCACGTCAAGCGCGCGGATGTCACCTCCGCTCTGGAGCGGCTCGTCCTGTCGTGCCTCGCCAAGGAGCCCAAGCGACGGCCAACGGCGCACGAGGTCGAGGAGCGGCTCTGGCGCCTGGCGTCGGAGGACGCGACCGAGGCCACCGTTCTGCGTCCGCAGAAGGGTCCGCCCTCCAAGGGGACTACCCCTGCAGCCAGTGCCGGCGGCCACGCCCAGGCCCGGCGGGCAACGCCGACGGTCCGGTCTTCGGCCAGGACCGGCCCGCCAGCGGCCTCCCAGCGCCAATCGAGCACCGGATACGTGCCGTGGCTGGCAGCCGGAGCGCTGGTCGTTGTGTTGGGAGGGCTGCTCGGCGCCGCTCTGGCGCGCAGACAGGCGCCGCCGACCGTGCAGACGGTCGCATCCGAGGTTCCCGTCCGCTCCGGGGCTGTCACCAGGACAGCTCCCCCGCCGTCCACCACGGCCAGGCCGGACGCGCCGGCGGCGCTTCGGGCGACGGTCTCGTGCGAGGCCGTCCACCTCTGGTTCGCCACGCCGGTTCCCGCGGGCGCACGCGTGGTCGTACGGCCCACCTCCCCGGGGTTGCCCAAGAGCCTGTCCCTGGCGTCGGGCGCGCGCGACGTCGTCGTCCGCGAACTGAAGGCCAACACCAACTACCAGGCACTCCTCGAAGGCTTCGACCTGGCCGAGCAGGTCTCGTTCAGGACGCTCGACCGGTGTGCCACGCACCCGTTTCCACTGCTGGCCGAACGTGTCTCGGACTGCCGCGAGCTGTCGGCTGCGTCCGAGGGCGACGAGCTCCACCTCGTCTGGCGCCAGCGCCCCCGAGACGGAGCGACCAGCGTGATCTTCCGCGAGAGCCTGGATGGCGGCCTGACGTGGACCGAGGCCAAGCCCCTGGCCTCCGGTTCCCAGGCCATTTCGCGGCCGACCCTTCGCAGGCTCAAGGCCGGCCTGGTCGTCTCGTGGCTCTGGGGCGAACCTCCGGACGAACGGGGCATGCTCCGATTTCGTCCGGCGGGCAGCACCGAGTGGCAGCCGGCCGTGCAGGTAGCGTGCACGGCGCCCGGGCCATTGATCGCCGTTGCCGGCCCCGAGGAGCTCGACCTCTTGACGGGCCGCCCGGCCGCGGGCGGGAAGACCGAGTTACGCCGCCAGCGCCTCAAGGTAGGCTTCTCCGGTGCGAAGCCGGGAGCCGTGGCCCTACCCCAGGTGTCTCGCAATCTCGGGTGGGCCGAATACGTCCTGTGTCGCGGACGAGCCAATCTGTTTGCCATTCGCCCGGTGGGTGGAGGGCGCTACGCGATGGCGTGCGCGGGGTCCGATCGTCCGGACGCCGGGCTGTGGGACCCCTTCGTCCCGCTCGGCCCGACAGATGTCACGCCGATCGATCCGGTCGTAACCGAGGCGGGCGGCATACTTCTCGCGGCCCACGCTGCCGGAAAGAAGGTCCGGGTCTTCTCCAGCTCGGACGGCGGGCGCACCTTCCGGTCTTCGGACCAGGACTTCGGTCTCAACATGGCGCCCGATTCGGACTGGACGCCCGGCTTCACGTCTCTGGCCGGCGGGCCCGGGCAATTCGTGCTGGGGGCCATCTACTGGCGTTTTGGCGATTCGCTGGGCATGCACCTGATGACCAGTCCGGAAGGCCTCTACTGGACCCGCTCCAAGAGGCTCGAGGTGACGATCTCGGTTCATCAGAGGGTCCTGTCGAAGTTGACCAGCCGCGGACTGGTCG
>JACQZL010000236.1 GCA_016213865.1 Candidatus Rifleibacteriota bacterium | reverse complement strand
GACGTTGCTCCGCCTCCCCCGGGAGACCGGTCCCTGGAGGAACCCGTATGTCCCGATTGCTGCAAGTCCTTGGTCCCGGCTGCTACAAGTGCTCGAAGCTCGCCGAGAGCGCCGAACGGGCCGCGAAGGAGCTCGGCCTCGACTACCGGCTCGAGAAGGTCACCTACATCGCCGAGATGATGAAGTTCGGCGTGATGATGACCCCCGCGTTGGTGGTCGACGGCTCCGTGAAAGTCGTGGGCCAGGTCCCGTCGGTCGCGGAGTTGAAGACGCTGCTGGGGTGAGGGTGGGCCCCACCGAAGACCCGTGGCCAACCCCACGCGCCTCGAGCGGGGCATAGCCCGCGATGCTCCCCCCTGTCCGCGCGTGTCAGCCGATTTCAGCGGATGTCAGCGCGTTTCTGCGGCCAGCCGCGGTATCGTCCTGGGCCACGGGCGGCTCCGGCCCCGGGTGAGTGACCCGGGCACCCCGAGCCCGCGACGGACTGGGAGGCAGGTGGTACATTATGAGTGTGCGGAGTCTATCGCTCCTCAACGACATCGTCTTCAAGTGCATCTTCGGAACCGAGCAGAACACCCCGATCCTGAGGGCCTTGCTCAATGCGTTGCTGGACCTCTCGGGAGAGGCTCGCATTGTCGAGTTGGAGATCCAGAACCCCATTCACGACAAGGATCGCCTGCTCGACAAGGGCATCGTCCTCGACGTCAAGGCCCGAGACAGCCAGAGGCGCCTTTACAACATCGAGGTGCAGCTCTCCCGGGAGCCCGCGTACGTGGCCCGGGTCCTGTACTACGTCGCGCGCCTTTTCGGAAGCCAGATCCAGGCGGGCCAGCCGTACGCCCGACTTGCCAAGACAATCGGCATCTCGCTCCTGGACTTCGAGCTGTTCTCGGATCAGGAAGACCTGCACAGCACCTTTACGATGTACGACGTGCGCCACGGCCGGGAGCTGACCGACCTGCTGGAACTGCACTTCATCGAGCTGTCGAAGTTCCGCCGCGACAAGCCCGAAGAACTTCGGACGCCTTTCGAGAACTGGCTGCACCTCCTGAAGTTCAGCGAGCTGTACGGGGACGAGAGCGGGCCGGTGCCCGAGGTGCTGGCCAAGGAGGAGGGGATCGAGATGTTGCTGGGTGAGTTGAGAAAGCTGTCTGCCAGTCAGCAGGTCCGCGAGCTGATCGAGGCGAGGGAGAAGGCCAGCCACGATCTGGCATCGCGAATCGAGACGGCCGAGCTCGAGGGGTTGCAGAGAGGGCTGCAGAAGGGGCTCGAGCAGGGGCTCGAGAAGGGGCGCGAGCAGGGGCTCGAGCAGGGGCGCGAGCAGGGGCTGGAGCAGGGGCTCGAGAAGGCACGCCAGGAGGAGCGGCAACGCTGGCTCGAGGCGGTTCGCAGGATGCGTCAGGCCGGCATGACAGTCCAGACCATCGCTCAGTTGACCGGCCTCTCCCCCGAGGAGGTCGAGCGGCAGGACTGAGGGTCTCGGGATGGCGCCCCACCCCGCGGTCCGAGCCCGGTGGTGCCTGGTGCGAGTCCCCGGAGTCCTCCTCCGGCTCCTCAGGATGCCGCGTCATGGTCATGTTGAACCACCAAGACACGTGGACACGAAGAGAAACACCAAGGGGAAAGGCCAAACCCCTTTGTGCCGCACTTGGCGTCTTCGTGGCTCGATTTCTGGCAGGTTGATTTGGTAGCGTTCCACCAGCCAGGAGGCTCCGGCTAGGCCAGGATATCCTCGACCCTCAGTCGGACGGCGGGCGAGCCGGCGTTGGCGGCCTCGAGTTTCTCGCGGCTGGACACCACGCAGACGGCGCTCTTGCCGGAGCCGGCTTCGAGCACGTCCAGCAGGGCCCGCTTGACGTCGGAGAGCCTGGCCCGGAGGGTCCGTTCGTAGCTTGCCTCTCGGAGCTCGGGCGTCAGCCCCAGTTGCCGGTGGGTCAACGCCGTCCGGGTGGCCTGTTCCGGGCGGATGGGGACGTGGTAGGTCTTCGCCGCGGCGACGATCGCCTTGTCGACGTCCTCTTGGGTCCACTCGGCCCGGCGCACGTGGTCGGCCGCGTCCTCGAAGACCCGCAGGGTCTCGTTGATATGGGGATCGGCGAAGGAGCCGAAGCGGAAGAGCTGCTGGAACCGGTCGAAGACGCACCAGGCGCCGTAGGCGTTCCCCTTCAGGCGGACCTCCCGGAGCACGTACTCGTGGTGGAGGATGTGGGCTCCGAGAGTCACCAGCGGCTGGTCGGGATGAGAGTAGTGAGGGGCCGGGCAGACCCAGGCGCAGTGGGACACCTGGATGGGCGCGGCCAGACCCTCGCGGCGCGGTTCCGGCACGAAGGAGGCGCTTGTCGGGGGCGTGCCGGCGGGCTCGGGGCGCATCCGGCCGAGCCAGCCTTCGAGGGCCGTACGCACGACGGGGATCTGGTCCGGAGCGCCGGTGAAGCTGGCCGATAGCCGGCCGCGAGCCAGGAGGAAGTCCCGGATGGCTACGAGCTTTGCGGCAATCTCCTCCTTCTCCGCGGCGAAGCGCGGCACCAGACGTTCCACCAGCGACAGCCAGGGAAGGCCGCGGACGGTGGAGGCGCGGGCGGCCTCCGGCGTCAGACAGCGCGCGGCGTGGTCGGAGGCGGTCTGACGTCCCCGGTGGACCAGGCGCGTGCGCGCGGCGGCCCGAGCCTGGACGAGGACATCCTCCAGTCGGCGGAAGTCCCCGGCGTCCAGTTCGAAGAGGAGGTCTCCGAGGAGCCTCAGTGCCGGCTCGAGCGTTTCCTCCAGGCTCTTGACGGCGATGCCCAGGGAGCACACGGAGCGCCCTGGCCGGACGGCGTGGGTCAGGAACTGTGGTTCGAGCGTAACGCCGCCGGTGTGGTGCGCCCTGCGCCGAGCTACTTCCTCGTAGCCCATCCCGGCGGCGCCCAGTTTGAGGAACGCATCCTCGTAGAGGGACACGTAGGGCCACAGAGCCTCGGGCAGCCCCTCGAGCTCGAAGTCGAGATGCAGGTAGGCGACGCCGTTGGTGACGACCTCGTTGACCAGCAGCTCGGCCCCACCGGAGAGGGGCTCGATGCGGGTCGGAAGATGCTGCGGACCGGCCGGAAGCTGGGCGACGGAGAGCCGCGGTAAGGTGGCCAGGGCCTCCGGTGTGGAGGGCGTCGCTGCCTTGCGAGCCAGCTCGCGGGCTTGCTCGGCGATGCGGGTCCTTTCGGCGTCCGACAGCGAGTCCTTGACTTCCTGCATCCTGCGGGCAAAGGCCGCCTCGCTGCGGGCGGTCCACTCGCGATCGGGCCTGAGCACGGTGGCCAGGCGATGGGGATTGTCCAGCAGGCGCTCGCGGATCAACCGCGGGAAGAGCCCGGGGTCGTCCTGGATGCGGCGGCGCACGCTCTCGAAGTGCGTCCGCATCGTCAGGAAGCTGAGCGGGTCGGCTCCGAGAATCCACGGCGAGATCGCGCGGTCCATCGTGTGGATGGGGAACATGGGAAGGATCTCGAGATGATGGTAGGCCGCCTGCAAGCGGGCGGCCTCGATCGCCCCGGCGGAGAAGCCGCGGTCGGCGGTGTCCGCCAGCGTGCGCAGCACCAGGTCGAAGAAGTCGTCGGCGCGCTGGGGCTCGGTGCCCTTCAGGCTGATGCTGAACAGCGACTCCAGCCCGAGCGGGAAGAAGCCGCTCGGCAGCAAGTCCTGGCCCAGCCCCGAGTCGATGACGGCCTTCTTGAGCGGGGCGGCGTCGTGACCGACCAGCATCCGCCCCAGGATGTCGAGTGTCACGACTTCCTCGGGCTGGGTTGCGTCACCGACAATCCAGGACAGGAGCGCGTAGGTGCGCTCGGTGGAGCTCTCGTCCCGGCCGATCGGGTAGGTCTGCTCGGCCCGGCGCGGGGCGGTCCAGCGAGGCTGGCGAACGACCTCGCGGGGGATGTCGCGGCGTTCGAAGGCCGCCAGCCTGGGACCCAGGAATCGAGTGTAGTCTGCGGTGGGGAGGTCGCCGTACAGGAAGAAGTAGGCGTTGGACGGGTGGTAGTAGGTGTCGTAGAAGCGCTTGAAGTCCGTGTAAGTGAGGTTGGGGATCTGCTCGGGCTCGCCGCCGGACTCCCGGCCGTAGAGGGTGTCCGGGAACAGCCTGCGCATGGAGGTACGGCTCAGGCGCATCTCCGGATTGGAGAAGGCGGCCTTCATCTCGTTGTAAACGATGCCATTGACCGTGAGGGCACCGGTCGGCTCGTCGGACCGCAGGGGGGCCAAATGGTGCCCCTCGCGCAGGAAGGTGTCCTCCGTGAGCAGTGGATAGAAGACGGCGTCGAAGTACACGTCAACGAGATTGAACAGGTCCTCCCGAACGTTGCTGGCTACCGGGTAGTAGGTGCACTCCCAGCCGGTCAGGGCATTGAGGAAGGTGGCCATGCTCATCCGGGCCATTTCGAAGAACGGCTCCTTGACGGGGAACCGCCTGGAGCCGGCCAGCACGGAGTGTTCGAGGATGTGGGGCACGCCGCTGTCGTCGGGGGGCGGGGTGGGGAAGCAGACGCAGAAGAGGTTCTCGCGGTCCGGGGCGTGCAGGTGCAAGAGCCGCGCGCCACTGGCGCGATGCTCCAGGCGGCAGGCGACAGCCCGCAGATCGTCGAGCCGAGAGACGTCCTGCACGAGGAAGCCGTCGAGCTCCTGTCCGGGCTCGAGGCCGGGTCCAAGGTCTGAGGATGGCGAAGTCATCGGTCAACTCCTTGCTGTTCGGGGGCGGCAGTGCCGGGGACACCCTAGCCAGATTCGACGGGCATATGGCAAGGAGGGATCGGTGGAGGGGCACGCTCACGGGACCCGGCGCGGGGCAGCGCAAGGGCCGCGTCATGGCCGCTGCGGTGACTGTGCTGCCGGCTGGGAGGCTCGACGACAGCTATCTCGAGAAGCCGGGCCGCTTCGATCTGGCTCCCGAGGACGCCGTCCGGATGGGCCTGGCGTGACTCGGTTCGAGGAGGTCGATACTGGGAGTTCGGCCCCTCTCGGCTCACCACCATGAGGCGGGCGCCCACCGGGCCAGGGCAGCGCCCAGAAGCAGCACCGCCACCGCAGCCAGTGTCAACGTGCGTGCCGACCACGGCGCTTCCTCGGCGGACGGCTGCCCACGAAAGTGGGCCTCGAAACGCGCCTGGCCGTCCGCCGCGCCCAGCTTCCAGGCTACGAAGAGCCAGACAGCCTTCAGGACCGAATAGAGGTTCTGCAGTTCGACGACGACGAACACCACGACGCCCAGAAACAGCAGCCACAGCAGGTGATGGGCCTCGAGCATTGGAACACCTCGACGCCAGTGTACCTTCGCGCGGGTTCGGTGCGGGCTTCGCCCCCAGGGAAGCGCTTGTCGAGGCCCGGACCGAAACAGTCCACTTCGTCACCCCCGCGAAAGCGTAGGACCAGAGATCCTGTGGGTGCACGCGCACCCAAGTCCTGTAGGGAGCGTTCGAGAAACGTGGAAAGCCGCCTTCCTCGCCCCCGTTCGCTCTGAGTGCCGCAGCGCGGCGGCCCTTCGACAGGCTCAGGACATGCTTGTCCGCCGCCTGCAGAGCGGCGACCTGACCCCGGCGGGCCGCCCTCCGCGGGGCCTCCCGGTACTTTCAGTGCTCGCGCCGCCAGTTGAGGCCGACGCCGCTGCGCGAGGCGGAATCGACGTTCGTCTCGACGGTCAACTCGGGCGTTAGCTCCGCCTCGATCGACACGCTCATCCCCCCCGAGTCGAGCGACTTCTCCACGCCGACGTAGAGCCCCTCTTGGAGGTACTTGCCGACGCCGAGGGCGGTCCCGGCCGCGCCGGTGGAGCTCTGCCCGACGTTCAGGAGGTCCACGCCCACGAGGTTGCGCGCCAGGCCCATCAGCCCGCCTCCCGAGCCGCCGGAGACCGTCTGGAGCGCCGAACCGAGCTTGAGCGCCTGCGCCGGCGCGATGCCCGCGAGCCCGCGCCCCCGCACGAAGACCCGTCCCGGGACCTTCACGTCCAGGTCGAGCCTGAGCCACTTGCCGGGCCCGGGGCCGCGCGCAGGCGCCACCGGCTTGGAGCGCGCCGGGCCCCCGACGCGGCGGAACTCGACGACTCGCAGGTCTTCCGGCAGCCGCTCGGGGAGCCGCACCTCGGCAGGCCCGACGGTCACCTCTCCGGACAGGAGCGGCTCGAACGCCGTTCCCGAGAGGCGCAGGGTCCCACCGGCCCGGGCCTCTGCCTGGTCGTTGCGCACCCATCGGACCTGTTCGAGCCGGACCTGCAACGCCAGCGGGAAGCGCTCGAGCGGTTCGAGCTGGACCCAGCCCTCGAGCGCAAGTCTGCCCTGGCTCCCGTCGGTAGCCGAACCCCGCTTGATCACCAGGCGGCGACCCGAGACCCGGGCCCTCACCGCGCCCTCACGCAGGACGGTCCCGGTCAGGTGGTTCTCGTACGTCGCCCCGGTCACCTCGCATCCCCCCTCGAGACTCGGCTGGGCCACGGTCCCCGTCAGCCGGAGGTCGACCGTGGCCGTGCAGCACCAGCCAGGGAGCCCAGAGTCTCGCGTGTGGCCAGCACCAGGCGTTCGGTCCGGCCCATCCGCCAGTAAGACGAGTGACGCGCGACCGACTTTATGAACTCGACGCTGTCGCCGAACGGATCGACGGCCGGCGTCAGGCGCAGCTCGAGCCGATGGCCATAGGTCGGGTCGAGGAGGTCGTCGGTGCCGTCGCCCTCGAACTGCACTCGGCGGAGAGGGTCAGGAGCGGCAGCCCCAGGAAGAGAAGCAATCCGTGCGCCGGGGCGCCGCAGGCCGCCGGAGCAGAGCGAAGGCCAGTCTGTCGGGTCGGCTGTCTGAGCATGGACCGAGGATCGAGGATCGAGGCTGTCCGTCAGCCGCCAAGATGGAGCTTCGACAAGGCTGGCGACCGCGTCGGAACGGCTCGGGAGCCGCCGGCGAAAGTCCGGGAGGCTCCCGCCACAGGGCCAAGTTGCTGCGAGACCGCGGCTGCTGCCCGGCCGCACGGGCCACCCGAACGAGCCTGGCGACTCGGGCTCGTCGAGCCTCGAAAACGATCGGTAAGGTCAATGGTCTTTTGCGACCATGGGTCGTATAGTAGCGGCCGGGAACCCGTACGTCAAGGTTCCCGGGACGCACCCCGCACGCATGGGAGCAATGCAGAAGACTGGGGAGGCGCACCACTGCGTCGGGGCTTCTCTGTGTTCTGGTGGTGGCGGGTGCCCGCGCATCCTGAGTAGCGGCTGTCAGGCCGCGTATCGAAGGACAGACCCGCCTGTATTGGTGCGGCTTCTTGGCCGGTCTGGAGACAGGCCGCCACCAAGTCCGCCATGATCCAGCGTCGCACCCCGCACGCACCCTCCCCTTGCGAGGCGGGCGCAGATCGGCGACACTGGCTTGCGCCATGAAACCGCAGCCTCCGCCTTCTGGACCTGCGCCGGCCGAAGGCCTCCGGCCTGCCAGGGAGCTGCCGCGGACCCACGGAAACCCGCCCTTTTCCGTGGTCCTCCTGCACGGCGGGCCGGGCGCCCTCGGCGACATGGCGCCGGTCGCCCGCGTACTGGCGGCACATCTGGGCGTCCTGGAGCCGTTCGGAACGGCGCGTTCGGTGGAAGGGCAGATCGCCGACCTGCACCGCGACGTGACCTCCGAAGCCTCGTTCCCGATCGTGCTGGCCGGCCACTCGTGGGGTGCCTGGCTGGGGCTCCTCTTCACGGCCCGTTATCCCGACCTGGTCCGCAAGCTGATCTTGATCGGCTGCCCACCGTTCGAGGAGAGCTTTGAAGACCAGGTCCCCGCCACCCGCGCTTCCCGGCTCACGGTGGCAGAAGCTGCCGAGCTGGAACGGACCTTGCGCGCCCTGTCCGATCCGGCTAATTCCGACAGAGACGCTCTTCTGGGACGTCTTGGCGAGCTGACCACGAAGACCGATGCCTTCGATCCGATACCCGAGCCCCCGCCCGGGGACGGGCCGCGGCGTCTGCCCGGTGAGTTGTTCCGCCGGGTCTGGAGCGAGGCTGCCGCGATGAGGCGCAGCGGGCGGCTCCTGGAACTGGCCGGCGGGCTTCGCTGCCCGGTCGTGGCCATCCATGGCGATTACGATCCGCATCCGGCCAGCGGGGTGGTAGGCCCCCTGCGCCGGCTGCTGTCCGAGGTGCGGCTCCACGTACTCGCCCGCTGCGGCCACACGCCCTGGAAAGAGCGGCAGGCAAGGGACGAGTTCCTGCGGCTGTTGGTGGACGAGACATAGGCAGAGCTCGGCGGGCGTAAGCTCAACGCCGCTGAATGAGCGGACCTTCATTTCCCGTAAGCGTTCACCACAAAATCACGAACGGCACGAAATGGGCACCAAGATTGACTTCTCTGTCTTACTCTCACGTTCGCGCTTCCTTGGTGCGCTTCGTGTCTTCGTGGTGAAAAGACCTCCAAACCTGTCGTTTTGCCCGCTCCTCGCGATGTTGCCGTGAACGGTCAAGAGCGTACAAGTAACGGACCGGGTCCGGCTCACCGCTCCTTCGAGGGGTCGAGGAGCTTGATTCGCTGCGGCAACTCGGGTGTGCCGTAGGCCGAGTGCTTCCCTGCCTTGTCGACGATGTCGATGCAATAGTCGATCGTCACCTCGAGGCCCGCAGGTCGCGCGAGGCTGGCCTTCCAGAGCCCTTGCCAGTCGGCGCCCTCGGCGCGCTCCATCGGGGCGGAGGAGTAAGGTCGGGCGGGGTCCGAGCGATGGTAGATCGTGACGCCGGCGACGCCCTGGATGTCCAGCACTCGCAGGCTCACTGGGACTCGGTCCCCGAAGAGGACCCCCTCGGCTGTACCGGTCGCCTCCAGCACGATGGCGGATTGCGGCCGGACGATCTGGGCCTTGAACCCGCGCGGCCGCGCGGGGACCGTCAGCTCGAAGCTGCCGTCCGCGGCTCTCCAGGTCACGAAGAACGTGGCGGTCCGTGGGTTGCCGTACGGGACGCTCACCTCGGCCACGTTGTCGGTCACCGGAAGGGTCTGAGGCAGCGACGCCGGATCATTCCATCTGATGAGGACGTCGAGCGGCAAGGTGAGCGGCGTCGAGGCGGTCGTCGAGGCCGCGGGGGCCATCGCGTGTACGACGAGGCCGGCGGCGCGCTGGATCGCTGCGAGATCGTGCAGCCCCAGCTTCAGGCGCAGCGGACGGCCCATCTCGACCTGGAGGTCTCCCACGACCGCTTCCTGGGGGAGCCCGTGTCGAGCCGGTTCCGGACCGGCGACCGGGGCCGTCACGGAGGCCGTCGTGGCAGGGCTCGCGGGCGGACCGGCCCGGAGCGGCCCCAGTGTCAGGGAGAGCAGCGCCGCCAACAGCAGGGTCTCTACTTCGATTCGATGGGTCCTCATGAGCCTTCCGATCCGGGGAGGGGACGGCGGCGCTCTCCGGCGGTCGTCCGTTCAGTCGCCTGACGTGGGGCTGTCTGCTCGAGGAGGTCGCCGGCCACCGCGACCAGGACCTCGCGAGCGGTCTGGAGTTGACGGCCCGTGAACTTGCCGAGGGCGCGACGGACCGAGGACTCGACTGTTCCGGCTGCCGGCTCGTTCAACCGCCACCCGCGAGGCGTCAGCTTCAAGAGGCTCCGTCGGGCATCTCGCACGTCTTTCGTTCGGTGGAGGAGGTCCCGCCGCTCCAGGCGACTCAAAACACCCGTGAGAGTGCTGGGATGAAGATAAAGGACCTGCGCCAGTCTTCCGGCCGAGATGCCGGGGTAGCGGCCCACGATCCGCAGGACGAGCCTCTGCGTGCCCGTGAGGCCCATCGTTGCCGCCATCGATTTGGAGGTTCTTTGGAGCCCGTGGTCGAGGGCCCAGATGAGGCGCATGAAGTCGAGGACCTCGCCGAGCATGGGCAGGTTGCCACCGGCCCCGGCCCGAGGCTCGAGGTTCGAGCTCCGAGAGACGGGCCTCACGATGGGAGGCTCCGCGGCGAGGTCACGCTGCCTTGTCTGTCAGGTGTCGAGAGGGCCCTCACCCGACCGGACCTCCTTCGTTCGAGTGATGCTGCGCGAGCCGGCCGGCAAGACGTTCCCGCCGCCGCAAGCGCGCCGCGTCGACCAGCATGCGGCCGGCCCACCGATAGACGTTGAATTCGGACAGGTACCGGCGCATGGCCCGCATGCGGTCTCGTTGCTCGGTCGGAGTCATCGCGAGCGCCGCCGAGAGGGCCGAACTGGCTTCCTCGAGGTCGTAGGGGTTGACCACCAATGCCTCCGACAATTCTCGCGCGGCCCCCGTGAAGTTGCTCAGCACGAGGACACCCCGTTCGTCGTCGCGCGCGGCGACGAACTCCTTGGCCACGAGGTTCATGCCGTCGTGCAGGCTGCTGACGTAGCAGAGGTCGGCCGCCCGATAGTATCGGAACACTGTCGGCGGCTCTTGGTGCGCGCGGGCCAGGATGACCGGCCGATACGGGCCGTCGCCGAAGCGCTCGTTGACCTGGGCCGCCAGACGTTCCACCCTCTCGTTGAGCAAGCGGTACTGCTCGATGGCGGTGCGGCTGGGAGCCGCGAGCTGCACGAACGTGAACCGCCCTCGCAACTCCGGATTCCGCTCCAGCAGAGTCTCCACGGCCCGGAGGCGCTCCTCGATCCCCTTGGTGTAGTCGAGGCGGTCGACTCCGACCCCGAGCAACGCATCGGTTGCCAGCCCCAACTCGTGTACCACGCTGGCGCGGCACTCGGCCACCGGCGGGATCGTCTGGAGCCACCGATTGGGCCACTCGATCGAGATCGGATAGGGGCGGATCGCGGTCGTATGCCCGTGTCGCACCACGGCGCTCTGCTCCCGGTCGATGCGGGCCTCCAGGTACCGGTCGACGGCGTCGAGGAAGTTATTGCAGTGCAACTGGGTGTGAAACCCGAGGATGCTGCTCCCGAGCATCCCCTCGAGCAGCTCGTTGCGCCACGGGCAGATGCCGAGCTGTTCGGCGCCGGGCCACGGGATGTGGAAGAACGTGAGGATCGTCGCCCGCGGGAGCCGCTCCCGGATGAGCAGCGGGGCCATCGCGAAGTGGTAATCCTGCACGAGCACGATCGGGTCTTCGGAGTCCGCCTCGGCGCACACCGCCTCGGCGAACTTGCGGTTGACGTTGCGGTAATGCTGCCAGTCGTCGGCGCGGAACAACGGCCGCTGGTGCGCCAGGTGGCAGAGCGGCCAGAGTCCCTCGTTCGCAAAGCCGTAGTAGTAGCCCTTCTCTTCCTCGGGAGACAACCAGACACGGCGGATGAAGTACGACTCCTCGCCCGGCGGGACCCGCACGCGGCCCTCGGCGTCGCTCGTCTCGCGGTCCGCCGAACCGCTGCCGTGCCCGATCCAGACACCCGAGCAGGCGCGCATCACCGGCTCCAGCGCGGTGACGAGGCCGCTGGCCGGGTGCAGCACGCGGATCGACCCGTCCGGACCGCGGTCGTGGACGTAAGGCTCGCGGTTGGCCACGATGATGACCTTCTCGCCCTGGAGCTGGCGCCGCAGCACCTGTTTGAGGCGCTGCGGAGTCCAGGCCCCGCCGGTGTCCGTCTCCTGCTCCGAGAGCAGTTGCTCGACCAGGTCCTGCACGTCCGCGAGCAGGGGGCGGAACTCGGGCCGCTGGGCCTGGCCTCGCAAGAAGAGGCGGAACTGGTCGAGCGAGCCTCGCCAGACCAGTCGGGCGGCGATGGCCGTCGCGGCCGAGGCGGCGACCGCCAGCACGGCAAAGGCCAGGTAGAGGAGCCACCGGGTCCGCGTCTCACGGCGCTCGACGTAGGTCAGATCGTGGAGGATGACCACATAACCCAGGGGCTCGGTCCCGTCCACGATGGGCAACGCGTTGACCTGCGCCCGTCCCTGAGCCAGTTCCAGATAGGCGACCCACGGCCGCCACTCTGCCACCGGAGGCTCGATCGCCTCGCGGGCCTGCTTGCCCAGAGCTTGCTGCAGGGCCGACGCCGGGAACTCCTTGGTCGCCGCCACCAGCAAGAGGTCCGGCCCGTGCGCCGCGGCGGCGCGCAGCCGGTCGTCCTCGGTCAGGGCTTCCAGCAGGCCCTCGAGGGCCGCACGGTCCCCCTTGCGCCAGCTCGCGATCAGGCCCTGCTTTGCCGCGGCCACGGCGAGCTGCGAGCGCAGAGTGATGTCGCTCTCGAACCAGCGACTCAGCATCTGCTCCACGACCATCGAGCCCGTCAGGGTCAGCAACGCCAGCATGACCAGCAGGCCCACGAGGAAGCGAACGACGCCCGGCATGCTCTCAGGGTAGACGACAAAGTAGTTTGAGTTCAAACTAATTTACGTCGTTTGCGTCCGGACGACCGGCCCAGTCGGTTGCACGGCTCCCTCCTCCTGGTGCTTCGGCCAGCGGGATGGCATATGCTGGGAGAGGCCACCCCCCGCGGCCGCCCGGCCCAGATCCCACCTCAAATGTCCGAAAAATCGCTCTGGTACAAGGACGCCATCTTCTACGAGATCCGCATTCGCTCGTTCTTCGACAGCATCGGAGACGGGATGGGCGACTTTTCCGGTCTGACCCAGAAACTCGATTACCTGCAGGACCTGGGGGTCACGGCGCTGTGGTTGCTGCCGTTCTACCCGTCGCCGCTGCGTGACGACGGCTACGACATCGCCGACTACCGTTCCGTGCACCCGGACTGCGGGACCCTGACCCAATTCAAGGAGTTCGTTCGGGAAGCGCACGGCCGCGGCCTGCGCGTCGTGACCGAGCTGGTCCTCAACCATACTTCCGACCAGCACCCGTGGTTCCAGAAGGCCCGGCGGCCTGGCCCCGGAAATCGGTGGCGAGACTTCTACGTCTGGAACGATTCGCCGGAGCGTTTCCGGGACGCTCGAGTGATCTTCAAGGACTTCGAGCCGTCCAACTGGACCTGGGACCCGCTCGCCCGCTCGTACTTCTGGCACCGCTTCTTCGCGCACCAGCCCGACCTCAACTTCGACAATCCGCGCGTGCGCCGGTCGATGTTCCAGGTCGTCGACTTCTGGCTCCGAATGGGAGTCGACGGACTGCGCCTCGACGCCGTCCCCTATCTCTTCGAACGCGAGGGCACCAACTGCGAGAACCTCCCCGAAACGCACGCCTTCCTCAGGGAGCTGCGGTCGCGCATCGACTCGAAGTTCTCCGACCGGATGTTGCTGGCCGAGGCCAACCAGTGGCCCGAGGACGCAATCGCCTACTTCGGCCAGGGGGACGAGTGCAACATGGCCTTCCACTTCCCCATCATGCCGCGGCTCTTCTCGGCGCTGCAGATGGAGGATCGCTTCCCCGTCATCGACATCCTGGCGCAGACCCCGCAGATCCCCGAAACCTGCCAATGGGCGCTCTTCCTGCGCAACCACGACGAACTGACGCTCGAGATGGTGACGGACGAGGAGCGCGACTACATGTACCGGGTCTACGCCCAGGACGCCCACATGCGCGTCAACCTGGGCATCCGCCGCCGCCTGGCCCCGCTGCTCAGCAACAGCCGCCGCAAGATCGAGCTGATGAACAACCTGCTCTTCTCGCTGCCGGGCACGCCGGTCATCTACTACGGCGACGAGATCGGGATGGGCGACAACTACTTCCTGGGCGACCGCAACGGCGTGCGCACGCCCATGCAGTGGAGCGGGGACCGCAATGCGGGCTTCTCCAGGGCGAACCCTCACCGGCTGTACCTGCCGGTCGTCATCGATCCCGAGTACCACTACGAGACAGTCAACGTCGAGGCCCTCCAGGGCAACCCCCATTCGTTGCTCTGGTGGATGAAGCGCCTGATCGCCCTCCGCAAGCGATACCAGGCCTTCGGCCGCGGCTCCTCGTGGTCACGAACCTCTCTCGCTTCTCACAGTATGCCGAGCTGGACCTGTCGGCCTTCCAGGGAAGGACGCCGGTCGAGCTCTTCGGCCGCACGGAGTTCCCTCCCATCCGCAAGCACCCCTACCTGCTGACGCTTTCGCCGCACGCTTTCTACTGGTTCGCTCTCGAGAAGGAGCGCCGCCCGGCGGCCGCCCTCGTGCTCGAAAGGGATGCGCTGCCGCCCCTCGAGGCCGAAGGGGAGCCCGACCGAGTCCTGGAGCCGGAATTGCGCACCTTGCTCGAGTCGAGGCTGCCGGCCTATCTGGCGTCACGTTCGTGGTTCCAGGGGAAGAGCCGGACGGTGCGAGGCGTGCGCATCGTCGAGGACCTTCGAGTGCCGCTCGGCGGCTCGGGGGCCCAGTTCCTCCTGGTCCAGGTCGAGTACGGCGAATCCCAGCCCGAGACCTACGTCCTGCCGATCGCTTTCGCGTCGGGCGAGCGGGCCGAGAAGGTCAAGAAGCACGCCCCGGCCTCCATCATCTCCCGCGTCATCCTGCGCGGGCCGGGCGGGGCGCAACCGTATCTGCTCTACGACGCCGTGTCGGACCCGGCCTTCTGCCTCGCCCTGTCGCGGGCCGTCAACCACCGCAAGATGTTTGGGACCGAGTACCACGGCATCCGGGCCGTGGCCACCGAGGACTTCCGCCACCTCTGGAGCAGCTATCTGGCCTCACCCGAGCGCTCCACCCGAACAGCCGAGCAGAACAACACGGCCATCTTCTACGGCGAGCAGTTCATCCTGAAGCTCTTCCGGCGTGTGGAGGAGGGCGTTCGACCGGGGCTCGAGGTCGGCCGTTTCCTCGAGGAGCACACGGGCTTCCGGAAGATGCCTCCACTCGCCGGTTATCTCGACTATCGCAAGGGCCGCCGCGTCGTGATGACCCTGGGCGTTCTCCACAGGTACGTCCCGAATCAGGGGACGGCCTGGCGCCACACCCTCGACGCCTTGGGCCGCACCTTCGACGCCGTCGTGGCGCTCACGAAGCGAGCTGACGCCCCTTTGCCGCCGAGTTGCCCCGGGCACCTGCTGGAACTGGCCGCGGTCGAGCCCCCTGCCGTGGTGCGGGACCTGCTGGGTGGGTACCTCGAATCCGTGCGCCTCCTGGGACGCTACACGGCCGAATTGCACCTGGCCCTGACCTCCGCTCCCGACGTCCCGGAATTCGCGCCCGAGCCCTTTTCGCTCCTTTACCAGCGCTCGCTCTACCAGTCGATGCGCAATCTGACGGGCTACACGATGCAGCTCCTGAAGCAGCGCCTGGAGACCGTGCCCCCTGCAGTCGTCCAGGACGCCCGGAAGCTGCTGGATGCCGAGAAGCTGCTTCACAAGTCCTTCGCGCCGCTTCGCACACGCAAGATGTCGGCCATGAGGACTCGCTACCACGGGAACCTCTGTCTCTCCGAGATCCTCTACACCGGCAAGGACTTCGTCTTCATCGATCTGGAAGGGGAGCCCTCGCGCTCGTTGAGCGACCACCGGATCAAGCGCTCTCCGCTGCGCGATGTCGCCAGCATGCTCCGCTCGTTCCATTACGCGGCCTACTGCACCCTGGTCGGTCCCGGTGCCAGCACCGTTGCGCGTCCCGAAGACCTGGCGGCGCTGGAACCCTGGCTGGAGGTCTGGTATCGCGTGGTCTCGGCCGCCTTCCTGAAAGCCTACCTGTCGCGGCGTCAGGAGATGACGTTCCTTCCCGCTTCCCTGCCCGAGCTCGAGCTGCTGCTCGACACTCTCCTCCTGGAGCGGGCCCTGCGGGAACTGGGCACCGAGTTGCTGGAGCGGCCCGACTGGGTCGGGCTTCCACTGCGAGGCATCGCCCAGATCCTGTGGCCCCAGGGGTGAGCGGCCGGCTCTCTCGAACAGGCCCCGAGCTCCAGGTCTCGTCGGCGAGGTGCAAGCGTGTGTTCGGTGACGCGAATCACCTAATGCAGGTTTTCGAGCACGGTCTGCAAGGAAGGTTTTGGGTGTCCTGAGTCGGTGCTCGGGTGTCCCGAGGCAGGACACGACCCCGTTTCTCGTTGTGGAGGAGCGGGCCCGGAGTCTCTGCCCGTGCGCCTTCACCCGGCTGGCAGCCCTCTTGCTTCTCGACTGCCACCTTGATTGGTCGGAGAGCAGGAGGTCGTGATGAAATTCGCAGGCAAGCTGGCCCTCGTCGCGGTTAGTCTGGCCCTCTTCACGCTGGTGACCGGTACGGTCCAGGCAGGGGCCCCGGGCGAAGCCGGCGTGACCCCTGGGGTCTCCAAGACTGCCGAGATGGCTGCGGGATGCCAGGGAGTCCGACAGCCGACGGTCGCTGCCTGGGCGCCCCGGATCGTCAACCTCGGCTCGTATGTCACCCTCTCCAGTTGCGCCTCCGATCCGGACGGCCACGACGTTCGCTTCGCCTGGTCCGGCCGCGAGCTGCCCAACGGACGCGCAATCAGTGGGCTCCCCGGAGCTGCCGCCATTCGCTGGCATGCCTCCCGGGCAGGCAGGTTCGTGTTTACCCTCCAGGCCACGGGCTCGTGTGGCGCGACCGTGTCCGACGAGGTCACGATCGTCGTGAACCGGCCCCCGACCGTGCGTCTCTCCGGCCCCCGCATTGCCACCGCGGGCAGCTTGGTCGAGGTATCCGCCACGGCCTGTGATCCCGATGGGGACTCGCTCTCGTATGCCTGGGCCCAGGTGGGCGGAACCGGTCCGGCCCTGCCGCTCTGCTCGGACACCGGCTCCAACATCCAGTTCACCGTGCCCGAGGCCGGCACCTACGTCGTGAGCGTGTTCGTCCGGGATGGACGAGGCGGCGCTGCCACGGCCAGCCTCACGGTGGCCTCCAACTCGCCCCCCACCGCTTCGGCGGACGCACCCCCGGTCGTCTACGCCGGCCGTCCTGTCAGCCTCCGGGGCTGCGGCTACGACCAGGACGGAGACGCCCTTTCCTTCGCCTGGGACCGGCACCCGACCGACCCGGGTACCGGTCCTGCGGTGGCCTTCAACAGCCGGTGCGGCCGTTTCGCCAGCTTCACTCCTCGCGTGGCAGGCACGTACAACTTCCTCTTCACCGTGACGGACTCCTGCCAGGCCACCGCGACGAGCAGCGTGACCGTCACTGTCCTGGAGCGGGAGAACCGGCCTCCGCAGGCGACCGCCGAGCCGATCGAGTGCGCGACGGCCGGCGTCTGGACCCAGATTCGAGCTACCGCCTCCGATCCGGACGAGGATCGCCTGACTTATCGCTGGGCCTCGGTGTCCGGGCCGTCGCGGCCGTCCCTGCGTAACACCTGCACGCTTGCACCGGGTTTCAGTGCCAGCAGACCGGGCGTCTACACCTTGGAGTTGACCGTCTCCGACGGTCAAGGCGGGGTGGCCAAGGTCCGGACCACCGTTTCGGTCGACGCGCCGCCGGTCGTCTCCATCCGTGGCGAGCTCACGGGCGAGGCCGGCACGCCCCTCGTTCTGACAGGCACGGCGACCGATGCCGACGACTCGGTCCTGACCTATCGCTGGTGCCGGGTGGGCGGTTCGGCCAGCCCAGTCAGCTTCGACGGCGCCGATACGCCGCGGCTCACGTTCCGGGCCACCACGCCGGGAACCTACGTCCTGCGCCTGACCGTGTCCGACGGTCGCTGTGCCACGGGGTCGGCCCGGGTGTCGGTCAGGGTCGACCCGCGCGGGGTTCACGCCAGGGCCTCGCTGGGCGAGTCGGCCGTCGCGATGATGGACGTCACGACCTGGACGCTCTCGAATACCCCCGCCCAGGAGACCGTCGAATCGACCTCGCCCTCTCCCCAGGTCACGTTCAACGTCGTCGTTACCGAGGGCCGCACGCGCCGGATCGTCGGCATCGACACCCGGCTGACGCTGGTCAACTCCGGCGCCGCGGCGGTGCCCGTCACCGCCGTGGCAATGGTGGTGAAGTACCGCTCGCCTGAGTGCGGGTGGATCTTGCTCGGACCCGCGTTGCTCGGCGACCGGGCGCCGCTGCGGGACTGCACGGGGACCCGACACGGTTCGCTCACGATGTACGACGCCGCCGGAAACCCGCTTACGGCCGGCAGTCTGCCCGTCCTGGCGGGCCGGTCGACAGCCACCTTCCGCCTGGCCGGCAGCTTCGACGTCACCTGTCTCGGCTTTCAGCAGAACACGCCCGTCACCATCGGGGTCTGGGCCTCCTTCGCAGAGGATGCGCTCCGCTGCACCTGCCGCGAGAGGGGCCACGGCCACTTCAGGAGCTCGGTCTGGGCGATGGAGCGGAGTGTTGCGGTCGGTTCGGTCGTCCGCCTCAACGAGCGCGTTCTGCTGACCGATCTGCTGAGCTCGATGCCCGACGCCGGCCTTGCCAGCCTCGGCACGCTCACCGTGCGCGGCGTACTGGCCAGCGGGGCGAGCGTTACGGGCAGCATCGGCGTCACGTCCTCCCTGCAGGAGACGATTGCCGCCACGGGACGCGCCGGCAGCCGCTCGGTCTTCGTGGTGAGCGGCCCGGTCCAGTTCGCGACCGACCGCTGCGGGAGCACCCCGGCGGCGACCACCGCGGCTCTCGTCGGCACCGGCACCGCTCCGGAAGGTCTGGCCACGATCTTCGGAAACCCGGCCATCGCCAGCGTCAGCCTGATTGCGCGCTCTTGCCCCCCCGATCCCGGCAACGAGATCGCGGCCGGAGACTTCGTCACCTACACGCAGGGCGGCTGGGGTAGCCGAGCCCACGGTAACAACCCGGGCACGATCCGCGACGCCGGGTTCTCCACGGCCTTCCCCGCTGGGCTGCTGATGGGCGGCCGCGTGCAGGTGGTCCTGAGCACCTCCGAGGCCGTCGAGGAGTTCCTGCCGCAGGGAGGCACGCCGGGGACCTTCACGACGAGCGCCCTCGACCCGCTCTCGACGGGCGCCGGCGTGCTGGGCGGGCAACTCGCCGCGGTCTCCCTCAACGTCGCTTTCTCAGCGGCTGGAAGGCTGGGCCAGCGCGATCCGATGCCGCTGGGGCAGCTCACGATCGCCAGTGGCCCGTTCACCGGGATGACGGTCGCCGCGTTCCTCGACCTGGCCAACCGGACGGTTGGCGGTGACAGCGGGGCCCTGCCCCCGGGCACGACGCTTTCCGACGTCAACGATGCCGCGGCGCGTATCAACGAGTGCTTCGACAACGGCTCCATCAGCACCGGCTTCCTGCGCCGGCCCTGAAGAAGACGCGCGCCCTCGTCTCACCCCGTCGGGTGGACCCGGAGGCTGGCCAGGAGGATCGCGAGATAGGCTGCGATCAGCACTAGACCGTGTTCTCGGGTGACCTTCCGGCCGTTCACGACGAACAGGATCGTGAAAGTCATCGCGACCAACGCCGGGACGTCGAACCCCAGGGTCGCCGGGGCGACCGTCACCGGTGCCAGCGAAGCCGTGAGCCCCAGGACCACGTAGATGTTGAGGATGTTGGAGCCGAAGACGTTGCCGACGGCGATGCTGCTGCTGCCGCGATAGGCCGCCGCAACCGACGTCGCCAGTTCCGGCAGGCTGGTCCCGACGGCCACCACGGTGAGTCCGATGAGCCACTCGGGGATCGACGCGGCCCGGGCGAGCTCGCTGGCACCGTCCACCAGGGCCTTCGCCCCGAGCGTGAAGCCAGCCATCCCCGCCGCCAGCCGCCAGGCAATCCCGATTGGGCTCAGAGACGCAGGCCCTTCGTCCGACACTCCGCCGGAGGCGTCCTCCGGTCCTTCACGCTGGCGCACCAGGCTGACGGCGTAGACCAAGCCGAGGAACAGCAGCAGGACGCCCTCGGCCCGCTCGATGCGACCGTCGGCGGCCATGACGGCGAGCAGGAAGGCCGATACCAGGAGGTGCGGCGCGTCCTCGACGAAGACGTCGCGGTCGAGCAGCATCGGGCAGAGCAGCGCCGCCATGCCGACCACGATGCCGACGTTGACGAGGTTGGACCCGACGACGTTGGCCAGTGCGATCTCTGGGCGTCCGGCAAGGCCTGCGTAGACGGAGGTGACCAGCTCGGGAAGGCTCGTTCCCAGGGCGACGAGCGTCGCACCGATGACGTACGGCGGGATGCGCAGGCGGCGGGCGATGGCCACCGAGCCGTCGACGAACCAACCGGCCCCCTTGGTCAGCAAACCGAAGCCGAGCGCAATCCTGAACAGGTTCCAGAACATCCGGTCCTCCTTGCAGATGGGCCGGCGTTCTTACACCGCCCCGGCGCCGGATTGTAGACGAACTCGCCGGCGGCGTCCACGGACTTGCTGAGCGCCGAGCGGCGCCCGTCCGCGACCGGAGCACGGTCCGATTGAGAGGTGACCGACGCTTGCCTGCCGGGTGCGGATGGTGGACACTGGCCTCGCCATGACGCACGAACCCAGGACCCACGGTGCCCCGGCCTTTTCGGCGGTCCTCTTGCGCGGAGGCCCGGGGGCGCCGAGAGTCCTCGCACCGCTCGCCCGCGCGCTCACGCCCCGCCGAGGCATCCTCGAAGGGTCCGGGACGGCTTGCACGGTGGCAGGGCAGCTCGCTGCCTTGCCTCGCGAGGTGACCGCGCCAGCCGACTTCCTGCGGCTGGTGGGGAGCGACCTGTGAAAGGCTACCCGAGAAAGACCGCAAGGCTGTCGGAAGAGGGCTTCGTTCCCGGACCCCAGGGCGTTCCCGTCCACTACTCCGAGTTCGGCAAGGGCGAGCCGGCGATTGTCTGCTGCAACGGGTTCGCGGTGTCGACCTTCTTTTGGAGGTACCTGGTCGAACACTTCTCCGAGACGCGCCGCGTCATCACGTGGGACTACCGTGGACACGGAGAGAGCGGGTCTCCGTCCCGGGTGGATCCGCACGACTTCTCGATCCCCGCGTTCGCCGAGGACCTGCGAAGAGTCCTGGACGCGTGCCGGGTGAAGCGGGCGGTCCTGGTCGGGCACTCGATGGGATGCCAGGTCATCCTGGAGTTCTGGCACCGGTACCGACTCCGTGTGGCCGGGTTGGTCCCGGTCTGCGGGGCCTACGGCCACCCCTTCGACACCTTTCTGCAGATCCCCCGGCTGGTCGGGCTTCCGCTCTTCTACTACCTGCACTTCCTCGGGACCCGAGCCCCGCTTCTCCTCGCGGGTCTGAAGTGGACCTTGAAGCGCCCCAGCCTGCTGTACGGCGTGGGGCGGTTGGGGACGATCCTCCCGGCGACGGCCCGCTACAGCGACATGCGCCAGTACTTCGAACACGTCGCCGCGATGGACGTGCGCACGTTCTGGACCCTGGCCGGGGAGATGCAAAAGCACAGCGCCGCCGGCTATCTGGACGAGATCGACGTGCCCACGCTCGTCGTTGCCGGCGAGAGCGACCTGTTCAGTCCGCTCCATCTCTCGCTCGAGATGCGCGACCGGATCGACGGCGCGGAGCTACTGGTCCTGCCCAAGGCGAGCCACGCCGGACTGGTCGAGCAGCCGGAACTGGTCAACCTGCGGCTCGAGAAGTTCCTTGCAGAGCACATCCTGCGCCGCCGGCGACAGGGCGTGCCGCGTAGTCGCCGGGGAACCGAGCGCGAGCTCGATTCGACAAGTAAGGCCCGGGCTGCCGAACCGGCGCTCGCCCTCAGTCGCCCAGATCCACGGCCTGTTCGTCGTCGCCGACTTCGATGTCGGCAGGCGGTTCGGCCGTCGGTTCGGCGGCCGGCGCGGGGTACGGCTCCTCGGCCGGCTCCTCCCCGATCAGCTCGGTGACCGGCGGCTCGGCCGTGGCGGGCGCGGGCTCCCGTTCGGCCGTGGCAGCCGGCGGCGTCCACCTGCCGGGGATCAAGACCAGGCCCTGCTCCTGCATCCCCATGTTGTGGACACCCTCGGTGCGGATGCCCAGCGGGTACTGCGTGAACTCGTTCCAGTTGTAGGTCGAGGCATAGGCCTCGATGCTGGTCCCCTGGGGAAGGCGGTCGGCGTACTGCTCCAGGAAGTCGCGCGTCATACTGCCCGCGAAGCAGTTCTTGAAGATGATCTGGGCGCCCGGGGCGTAGACCTGATCCGGCGTCACGCCCAGCTCGCGCATCCGGGCGTCGTAGCGCGAGAAGAACTGGTTGTTGGCGTTGAGGATGCGTGCGTCGTCGTCGCGGCCCGTCTCCAGGACGCCCATGACTTCCTCGTCGGGATGGGCGGCGCGCCAGTCGGGGAACTTGGCCGGATCGCGTCCGTTGATGTGCCCGACCAGATAGACGTTGGCCAGTGGCCGCTCGGCCCGGTCAGCCGGCAGCATCGCTCCCACGAGGTCGTCGAGGTCGTAGTCGCCGTGAAGATAGGTCCCGCCAACCTGGTCGTGGAAGTTCCGGGCGTAACGCTCTTCGCGGCTGCCGTCGGGACTGCCGCCGAAGAGGGCCAGCAGGTTCTCGGTGCCGGGGGCCGCGGCGCGGACGGTCGCGTCGACCCGGGCCCTGGGAAGGCGGCCCGTCGGGAACTGGTCGGCCGATCGGCTCAGCCCGAACAGGTCGAAAGCCGCCGCCACTTGCGAGAGTGTCAGGAGGAGCGCCAGTGCCAGGCCTGCCTGGCGGCGGTGCGCGCGGAACCATCTCCACATCAGGGCCATCGTCATCGTGAGCATGCAGGGACCTCCGGATTCGGTTCGCGGACCCCGAATCACGAACGGTGCCAGTTCGAGAAACCCTGTCCCCGAGCCGATTTGGCGGCTGTCCGTCTGGCCGCCCGGCGCCGAAAAGCTGCCTGTGGAGGGAGAAAACCATCCACGGAGCGGCGGGGGCCGAGGGGAGCGTCTGCGAAACCTGGGAAGCCGCAGTTCTCGTCCCCGTTCGCCCGCCGAGGCCGCGGAGGCCGGGCACCGCGGCTGGGAAGACACGGTCAAGCGCTTCTCGGGGAGGCGGTAGCGACGGGCACCGGGCACCAGCGCACGCGCAAAACGCCGGAAAAAGATTGGGCTCCGCGTACTTTGTTCCGTGCAAGGGGGGCGGAGCACAGAACTTTTCGCGAAGCCCGTCGTTCGCCGATTCGCTCGGCTAGGGGGGGGTGGGGGAGTATGAGAAGAATCCGTCTTCCAGGTAGCTGGGGGGGGGAACTACCGTACTGACCGGACTCTCCGCCGTCACTCACCGGCGAACAGGCGCCTCTGGTGCAACCTCGGTGCCAATTGGGTCGAGGCCGCGCTTTTCGGCTTTGGAAGAGGGTTCAGGGCCTTTCTGGGGGGGAGAGTCAGGGCTGCCAGGAGGGTATCATTTGGGACATGAACATCCCATAGCATGGTGACCGGAAAGGAACGTCATGCCGACTCTCGGAAACACGAAAGCGCCGGAGTTTCGCTCTGGGAGAGGATAGAGGATATTTGTATCCCATGTGCTATCGATATCCTGTCCGCTTGGTGTTTCACCGGTAAGCACAAAAGACGTGACATCGGTCACGGTCTGAAGTCCGACCCCAAAGCCCTGACGCGCAGCCCTCTTCGTGAGCCCCGGAGGACCCGGTCGATCCGAGCCTCAGGCACGGGAGTGATGCAGACAGATGGGAAGCCGCATCACTGCGAAGGCACGAGGAGACCCAACCACGAAGGCACGAAGGACCCGAAGAGCGGCACAAAGGGCCTCATTCGATCACGCTTCTCTTCGCGCAGTTCTTTGGGCTTTCGGATCTTCGTGGATGGCACCGATCCATCGAGCCACGACCCAACGCACACTTTGGCCCGGGAAGGTAGAAGCGGCTTCCAGCCGCTTCAGGGCTCCGGCAACCGTACCTTGGAAGCGGCAGGATGCCGCTTCTACCTTGCCGCCCGAATCGGCCCAATTTGACTGGTGCCTCGTGGTTCACGGGTCCGTGGATTTCCCCATGAGTGAGCGTCGCTCCACTCAGGCACGGTTCGCGGACAAAAAAGAAGGGCCTCGCGCAGGGGGTCCCAGTGCAAGGGGGGCGGAGCACTGGGCCGTTCGAGAAGCCCGTTGTTTACCTGGATTGATGGAGAGATAAGGAGAGCCCGTCCGTCAGATAGGAGGGGGGTAGCCTACCCGTCAGCCAGGCTCTCCACCTGCCAAACTCGAGGTCTCGCATGCAACTCATGTGCCAATGCACGACCAGCCGAGAATGCTCTCCCGACGCACCTTCTCCGCAGTCGAACTCTCCACCCCTTCACCACCACCCTCTTCGGGTGAGACAAGGACCTCCCACTTGTCAGGATTAGTGACAAGACTCACAAAACCAAAACCGTCGATCAGTGGCCAATCCCCGACCTTTGCCTGCCCCTGGGATTATGGTTCGGCCCAATTGGTCGGATGGGATACTTTTGACGCGGGTTCCTTCCCGTCCGCCCGCCGCCCCCCTGGCGCTGCCTCTCCTTGACCTCCTCTTCTAGCACCAGAAGCCGCTCCGTGTCCCGCCGCCCCTGGTCGATCAGCCGCGAGACATGCT
>JACQZL010000235.1 GCA_016213865.1 Candidatus Rifleibacteriota bacterium | reverse complement strand
TGACCGGACTCAATAGGTCCTCGCCCGGCCGATGTCAAAGCCGGCGATAGGCTGTAGACTGTAGCCCAAAGGCCCGCGAGAGCACCCAACCCGGCGTGGGCTGCCGGCGCGCCTTCTCGCCTGCTACCAATGACTTACCCCTCCGAAACCGCTCGCGCCTCCGGCCCCGGCGCTGCCGCCTGGTGGCGGTTTCTGCGTCCCTTCACGCTGTTGCCTCCGGCCCTGGGCATGCTCAGCGGGGCTGTGACCGCCTTCGGGGCCCAGCCTCGCATGGTGTGGCGCGCGGAGTTGCTCTGGCTGGCCCTGGCCGGGGCGGTCGTCGGCAGCCTCCTCAACGGCGCCTCCAACGCCCTCAACCAGATCTTCGATCTCGAGATCGACCGCGTGAACAAGCCCGAGCGACTCCTGCCCAGCGGAGCGCTCGGACTGGGCCGGGCCTGGACGATCGCCCTGAGCGGATACGCCGGCTCGATGGCCCTTGCCGGCGTCATCGGGGGCCAGTTCTTCGCGCTTTCCGCCCTGGCAGCGGTCGCCACCGTCATCTATTCCGCGCCCCCGTTCCGGACGAAGAGGTTCACGTTCCTGGCCAATCTCACCATCGCAATCCCCAGGGGCGTCCTGCTCAAGGTGGCCGGTTGGGCCACCATCCGGCCCGCGCTGACACCTGAACCCTGGTACATCGGCCTGGTCTTCGGTTCGTTTCTTCTCGGCGCGACCTCGACCAAGGATTTTTCCGATGTCCGGGGCGATCGGGCGCACGGCTGCATGACGCTGCCCGTCAGGTTCGGCCCGCGGACCGCGGCCAGGCTCGTCGCGCCATTCTTCGTCTGGCCCTTCCTGCTCATCCCCCTGGGGGTCCACCTGGGCATCCTCACGGGGAATCCGGTGTTGCTCGATCTCCTCGGCCTCGGGCTCTCGGCCTGGGGCGTCTACGTGGCCAGTCTCATGCTCCGCGTTCCCGAGGAACTGGCGGCGACCGAGAACCATCCCTCATGGACGCACATGTACTGGATGATGATGACCTGCCAGGCCGGATTCGCTCTGGCGTATTATCTGTAGTCGAGCCGCAAGGAACAAATGGACTGGGACGTCAGGCGTAATCCGGGTCTGCTGAAGTTGGATCTCTATTGCAAGGGAATCCGGCTCGACCCGTCGTGCGATCTGAGCGCCGGGGGACGGCAGTTGCTGCGGACCCGAGCGGGCCTCGGCAGCGGCGTCGAGCTGATCCTGCCGGACAACCTGTGGACCAACGTCCCCGTGCTCGAGGGGTTCGCCGGCTCTTCCCCCTACTCGCTCCACTACGAGAACGGCCAGTACTCGATCTACCTCGACGAGCGGCTGGTCACCTCGGTGCAGCTCTCTCCTGCGCCGTCATGGTACGGGCGCAAGACCTCGACCGGCAAGCCGATGACCAGCATCGGCTCGCTGCAGGGCACTTACCTCGGCATCTACCTCGGACGCTCGTGCGACTTCTGGCGCGAGAAGCCGGAGCGCTTGAACTGCCGCTTCTGCTCGACGGGCCTCAACATCGGCAAGGACGACGCTCTCGAGAAACGTGTGGAGGAAGTGCTCGACGTGGTGCGCGCCGCTCGCGAGGAATCCCACATCACCTACGTCGACTTCAACACGGGCTACCTGGTGGGCGACAACTACCTGCAGGTCATCGGGCCGTTCGTGAAGGCGGTCAAGGAAGAGACCGGACTGCTCATCGGCGTCCAGTGCCCGCCGGAGGGCGATTTCGCGCGCTACCACGAGTGGCGAGCCCTCGGCGTGAACCGCGTCAGCTTCTGTTTCGAGCTGTTCGATCCGGTCCGGTTCGCCGAGGTCTGCCCGGGGAAGGCCCGCTCGCACGGCCTGAAGCGATATCTGGATGCGATCGAGACCTGTGTCCCCATCTTCGACACCACCAACGGCGAGATCGTCGCCGGTCTCGAGAGCCCTGAGAGCAGCATCGCCGCGATCGACTGGCTGACCGAACGGGGCTCGATCCCGACCGTCTGCATCTTCCGGCCGCTCGTGGGAACCGACTGCGCCGCCGTCCCTCCGCCGAAGACCGACGAGATGGTCCCGGTCTTCCGCCGGCTCTACGAGGCCTGCATGCAGCATGGCCTGCCGATCGGCATCGCGCCCAACGTGAACGTCAGCCTGGTGCTGCTGCCCGACGAGGGCCGCTACTTCGTCGACGATCCCCTCCGATATCGCTGGGGCCATGCCCGGCTGGCCATGATGAAGGGTCTCTTCCGCACGAAGTTCTACCTGGGCCAGTGGCTCCGGTAGGGCCCTCGCGACGCGCCCTTTTCGCTGCTGTCGGACTAGGCGATCCCCCGCTTGGCCATTATAATTGCGCGTCTCTCGACCCCAGTGGAGGATCTCGATGGCTTCTTTCCGGCACCTGGCGCTCGTTTCCCTGGTTGCAATGTCCTTGCCTCTGGTCTCGGCTCTTGCAGTCGAGACGGGCGTCTGGTCGCTCGACACCTCGAAGCTCGGCCTGGCTGAACTCCAGCGGCTCGAGTCCCATCCGGGCGTGCTCGACTTCGCGGAGATGGGCAACACGCTGCTCGTCGTCGCCGAGACCGCCACCCAACCTCCGTTCTCCGGCCTGCCGGTCACGGCCGCGCGCCTCGAGGGCCGCACCGGGCTCCAGGGTCTGACGGTGCTGCTCTCCAAGTACGGCGGCGCTCTCCAGTTCATCGACGGCAATGCGTCGGTGGTCGCCCATGTGGGCCGTTACTTCATCGTCGAGGCGACTGCCCCAGGTCTCAACCGCATCCGCGCGGAGGAAGACCACAACTTCGCAGCGGTGCCCCTTGCCGGCCGCCAGGTCCTGTTCCGCAGCGCCGCCCACCTGGCGGCGGTTGCTCCGGCCGATCCCGCGCTGAAGCCGCTGGTCGACCGCGTCGACCGGGAGCGCTACACCGCCAACCTCAAGCGTCTCATCGATTTCAAGACGCGCTATTCCTACTCCCCGAACATCCACCAGGTGGCCAAGTGGGGCATGGAGGCGTTCAAGGCGCTCGGCCTCGAAGCCCGCATCGACACCTACGGTTCCCGCAAGTTGCCCAACGTCGTGGCCGAGCTCACCGGCTCGACGCGGCCCGACGACATCTTCGTGGTCGGCGGGCACATGGACAGCATCGCCTACGACAACGACACGAACGCCCCCGGCGCCGACGACAACGCCTCCGGTTCGGCCGGGGTGCTGGAACTGGCGCATGTCCTGGCCGGCACGCATCCCGAGGCCACCGTCCGCTTCGTCCTCTTCTCGGGCGAGGAGCAGGGCCTCTACGGCAGCAAGGCCTACGTCGAGCTGCTGAAGAAGAACGGAGAGCTGGGCAAGGTCAAGGCGATGTTGAACCTGGACATGATCGCCTTCGACAAGTCGGCGCCGCTGCAGGTCATGCTCGAAGGCAAGGCCGTCTCGCACAACTTCTCCGACCGGCTGCAGGCCCATGCCGCCGCTTTCGCGCCTGACCTCGAGGTCAACCGCACCGACAATGCCTGGGGCAGCGACCACATCCCGTTCCTCGATCGGAACATCCCGGCGACCTTGACGATCGAGTTCGAGTATGACGACAACGGGCAGGAGCACTCGCCGCGCGATGTCTTCGAGATCTTCAACCTCGACCTCGCGATCGACATCCTGCGCATGGACGCCGGGGCCCTCTGCGAGCTGACCGGCGTCAAGCCCTGAGGGGGTTCGGGGGCGAAGCCTCCGCCTGGCGACTCGAGTTCGAGGCGCCAGGCGTGGCTTGTACCGGGCCCTACTTCGGCCGGGCGTCGACGATCCGCTTCTCTTTGAGCTCGGTCTCCATGCCCAGGCGCGCGAGGACTTCCCCGAGCGTGCAGAAGTGGAGTTCGTTGGCGATGACCTCGATCTCCCGGACGATCGCCTCGC
>JACQZL010000231.1 GCA_016213865.1 Candidatus Rifleibacteriota bacterium | reverse complement strand
TCATCGGCGTTGTTGCAGTCGATCCACTTGAAGCCGGCGGAGTCGTGGTCGGCCTGCCAGAAGGCCGGGTTGGCCTTGTAGTGGCGGTTGAGGTCCTTGAAGAGGAGCTGGACGCCGCGGTGCAGGGGCTTCTCGAGGAGCTCCCACTGCAACTCGACGTCGTGGTTCCACTCGCGCTCCTGCGCCAGCTCGCCGCCCATGAAGAGCATCTTCTTGCCCGGGTAGGCCCACATGTAGGCGTAGAGCGCCCGCAGGTTCGCATAGCGCTGCCAATCGTCGCCCGGCATCTTTCCCAGCAGCGAGCGCTTGAGATGGACGACCTCGTCGTGCGAGAGCGGCAGGACGAAGTTCTCGCTGTAGGCGTAGAGCATCCCGAACGTCAACAGCCGGTGTACGAACTTGCGGAAGACGGGGTCGGACTGGAAGTACTCCAGGTTGTCGTGCATCCACCCCATGTTCCACTTGAAGTTGAACCCGAGGCCTCCGAGGTAGGCCGGCTTGCTGACCATGGGCCAGGCGGTCGATTCTTCGGCGATGGTGATGGCGCCCGGATGGTGGGCCCGTACGGCCTCGTTCAGCTCGCGCAGGAACGCGATCGCCTCGAGGTTCTCGCGTCCGCCGTACTTGTTCGGGACCCACTCGCCCTGCTTGCGGCTGTAATCGAGGTAGAGCATCGAGGCCACGGCGTCGACGCGCAGGCCGTCGATGTGGTACCGCTCGAGCCAGAAGAGGGCGTTGTCGATCAGGAAGTTGCGGACCTCGTTGCGGCCGTAGTTGAAGACGAAGGTGCCCCAGTCGGGATGGGCGCCCTGGCGTGGGTCGAGGTGCTCGTAGAGGGCCGTGCCGTCGAAGCGGCCCAGGGCCTCGGGGTTGCGCGGGAAGTGCGCCGGCACCCAGTCGCAAATGACGCCGATGCCTTTCTGGTGAAGGCGGTCGATGAGCAGCCGCAACTCGTCGGGTGAGCCGTACCGGGCGGTCGGGGCGAAGTAGGCACCGACCTGGTAGCCCCACGAACCGCCGAAGGGGTGCTCGGCGGGTGGGAGCATCTCGACGTGGGTGAAGCCCAGGTCGGCCAGGTAGTCGGGCAGGCTGTCGGCCAGTTCGCGGTAGGTGAGCCAGCGGTTTTCCGGTCCGCGTCGCCAGGAGCCCAGGTGCAGCTCGTAGACCGCCATGGGCGACTTGAGCGGGTCGCGCGTGGCGCGTTTCGCCATCCAGTCGGCGTCTTGCCACTGGTGGTGCGGCGAAGAGACGACGGAGACGGTCTTGGGCGGCGGCAGGGTCTGGAAGGAGTACGGGTCCATCTTGAGGAACCGAGCTCCCTCCATCGGGCAGATCTCGAAGTTGTACGGGCACCCCTCGGACACGTCGGGGACGAAGATCTCCCATATGCCGGAGGTGCCCAGGGTGCGCATCGCGTGAAGGCGGCCGTCCCATCGATTGAACTCGCCGACGACGCTCACGCTCTTGGCCATCGGCGCCCAGACGGCGAACGCGACGCCGGCCACGCCGTCGATGGTCTGGACGTGCGCGCCCAGTTTCTCGTGCAGCCTCTCGTGGCGTCCCTCGGCGGCCAGGTGCAAGTCCAGCTCGCCCAGCGTCGGCCAGAAGGCGTACGGGTCCCGGAGGGTGTAGGTCCCGCCGGCGCCGTAGCAGACCTCGACGCGGTAGGGGAAGACCGAGTTGACGTCCTTGAAGAGGGCCTCGAAGACGCCGGCCGTGTGGATGCGCTCCATCGGCATTGGGTCGCGGCCGTCCGAGAGGACGCGGACCCACTCGGCCTCCGGGCGGAAGCAGCGGACCACGACTCCTTGGTCGCAGAGGCGCATCCCGAGGACCGAGTGTGGATCGCGATGGTCGAGGGCAACGATCCGGGCCAGGTCTGAATTGAACCCTCGGGGCCGGAGCGACGGCAGCTTCGTGGGCGACATACGAGAGGGCCTCCTACTCCACCGAACCACCAAGACACGAGGGCACGAGGAGAGTCACCAAGGGGAACGGTCGCGCGCCCTCAGGCCGCCCCCGGGCCCTTGTGTCTTCGCGGTTCAATCTCTGGCGTGCTGATTGGGAAACGCTCTACTGGGCGTTCTTCTTCTGGAAATCGGCCATGAAGGCCACGAGCTTCTCGACGCCGGGCCGCGGTGGCCTCCTTGGCGAACTTCTTCTCGAGCTCCTCGGAGTGCATTCGGAACGTGACGTTCATCAGGGAGCGTCTATCTGGCTGTGCGTGGCCCCGGTAGTAACCGCCGCTGGCGTCGATGGCGTCGTAGAGGATCTTGGCTTTCTCCTGGTTGCGCTGGGCCATGGCGCCGAGGCCGCCGTTCGAAAGGAGCCACTCGAGCACGAGACGCACGACGTAGATGCAAAAGCAAGGCGGCGTGTTGTACAGCGATTCCTTCTCGGCCATGATCGCGTAGTCGAGCATGGTCGGGAGCTTCTTGGGAGGTGTACGGGCCAGCAGGTCCTTCCTGATGATCGTGATGACGACGCCGGCGGGGCCGACGTTCTTCTGGGCCCCGGCGTAGATGAGCCCGTGTTTCTTGACGTCGATCGGGCGACTCAGGAAGTCGGACGAGGCATCGCAGACCAGGGGCACCGCTCCAACCTGGGGGGTGTAGTTCCATTCGGTGCCGTAGATGGTGTTGTTCGACGTGTAGTGGACGTAGGCGGCCGCCGGGTCGACCTGGAGCTCGGACTGCTGGGGGATTCGCGTGAACTTGCTCTCCTCGACCGTGGCCGCGATGCGGGCGGTCCCCCACTTCCTGGCCTCCTTCACGGCCGCCTGGGACCAATGGCCGGTGATGATGTAGTCGGCCGAGCCACCCTGGGGCATCAGGTTCATCGGCACCATCGAGAACTGGAGCGTTGCGCCACCCTGCAGGAAGAGGACGGCGTAGTCATCAGGGATGCAAAGGAGCGTGCGGAGGTCCTTCTCGGCGCTCTTGATGAGCTCGTCGAACTTGGGAGCACGGTGGCTGATCTCGAGGATCGACATCCCCGCTCCCGGGAGGGCCAGCATGTCGCGTTGGACCTCTTCGAGGACGGGGACAGGCAGAACGGCGGGACCGGCGGAAAAATTGAAGACGCGCTGTGTCACAAAGACCTCCCAGTCAGGCCCGGCGGGCGTCACGGACAGGTGTTTTCCTGGTCAGGATGCGCACTCTAGCACTTCGCCCGGGGGGCGACAAGGGGTGGCCGGACACCAGGTGCGCTCGCGGTTCATGGGTGAAACTGGTAGGGCCGGCCTCCGTGCCGGCCCAGGAAGCCGCGCATGGGTGAAACTGGTAGGGCCGGCCTCCGTGCCGGCCCAGGAAGCCGCGCCAAGACTGGCGAGTCTGGAAACCGGCCAGCGGCAGGGGAGATAAGATCGCCGACGTGGTAATGCGGCTCCCCGCATTCCGCGAACGCACCCCCGGACACCGGGGTTCGAGGCGTTCTCCTGGCAGGTGGGTGGTTCCGGTTGCTTCCCGCGAGGTTGGCATGACGGGTTCCTGCAGTGCGGGGAGCGACCCGGCTTTCCAACAGGGAACAGGGAATTCAGAATCGCCGGTCGTCCGGTTGGTTCCCAGTTCTCGGTTCCCTGTTCCCTGTTCTTCTGCCCGGCCATGGGACAGGCTCCTCTTTGGGGTGCGGATGGAACTGGCGAGGATCCGGCACAACTGGATGCACTCGACGAGTTGTGGTCGCGGGTGGTCGGGTTCCCGGCCCTCCCTGGACGGTGGGTCTCCGTAGGTGAGTGGGGCGCCGGCCTCGACGACACGCCCACAATCACCCCGGTAGCCGCCGGCTCCGATAGCGTGCTGCTGACCCGACCGACTCCAGCGGGCTCACGGCCACCCAGGCCGTTGCCGTCACGGTGCAGGCGCTCGCGGCGCTCGCGGCGGGCACGTTCACGGTGCAGACGTCGGCGGCGCTCACGCTCACGGGTCTGGGCTTTGGCGGTGTGACCGGCGTGCGCCTGAGCCAGCCGCCCGGGACCTCGCTGACCGGCGTGACGGTGCTCGACGACGGGACGCTGGTCCAGGTGGCTGCCGGTTCGGGCGCCCTCACCAGAGGACCGCAACCGGATAACTCGAAAGGACCCGATCTGGTGTCGCCAGCGTCAGGCGTCCCTCGATGGCCTGCGCGATCAGGAGACGATCAAAAGGGTCCCGGTGATGGACCGGCAACTCGGAGACGCGATACAGATGGCGGCGCTCGACCGCAAGTCCGATCAGGCCCCAGGAACGACACTGCTCCTCCACCCAGACACTCGGTGGTTGCGGCAGAGAGAGCTTGCCAGCCTGCCACTTCAGACACAGCTCCCACACGCTCACGTCGCTTGGGCACGAGCTCGGTGGTCGGAGCGTCGATTGCCAGGGCCACCTGTTCGCCCAGGCGCGAAGGTTCGGCTGCGAGCCAGACGAAGGTGCAGGTATCCAGCAACAACCTCACAGACCCCACTCCCGCAGCTCTTCCTCTGTCAGGGGCGCGAAGCAATCCTCACAGACTCGAAGCGGGGCCGAGGTCACCGTTCCTACCCGTGGGCGCCTTGGGGTTTGCTCGTTCTGGTCGATCGGCACGAGCCGCGCGCCGGACGGCTCCCGGTACCAGGCCGCCAAGGCATCGAGGCCGCTTGCCAACGACGGGGCGGTGGCCAGTGCGAAGAGAGCCAGGGCGGCGGGTGCATACTCTGCGCATGGGTAGTCTGATGGCTCATCCAGAGCCGAAACCGGTGGCCGGTGACAGGCAACCGGTTGCCAGTAGCCAGTAGCCAGTGATGCCGGATCACCGGCAGGCTGCGGACGGTAGGCAAGGGGATCATCATCCAGCGGCAGTCTCGCGCTCGCGTGGTCCCATCTGCGGGCTCGTTCGGCGTCCCCTGCAAACCAACCAGCAGCCCATTTGGAGCCCTGCAACGAGCCCTCGCTACCGGCTATCGGCCACCGGCTACTTGTTCCGGCCTCACTCGGAAAACTACCCACGCGCAGAGCCTGCACCCGGGGCGGCGGGTGCGTTCGCGGTTCGTGGGTTAACAGCCGCCACCGGCCTTGTGAGTGGAGTAGCGCGGGGGCTTGTCCCCCGCTTCTGGAGCCGATCTGCTCGCCTGGCGGGCCACAAGGGCCCGCGCTACAACTCCTTGGGCCACGC
>JACQZL010000230.1 GCA_016213865.1 Candidatus Rifleibacteriota bacterium | reverse complement strand
AGGTCGGAGTCCACCGGCACGACGTCGATGGCGCACCCGGTTCGGGCACGGCGCTGACTGCCAAGTACCGGTTTCCTGGGGTCTTGCCGCTGGGGGCCTTCGCCCTTGGCGGTCGGTTCAACGTTGCCGGCCAGGACCAGAACACGGTCTATGCGGTCGGCTCGACGAACGCGGCCAAGTCCTTCGCCGTCCACTATGGTGTCGGCCTCAACTTCGACACCGCCCGCGGGCTCTTCAGCCTCTACGGAGGCAAGGACCGCAACCTGGAGACCGATCGGCTGTTCGCGATGTTCGGCGCGGAGCTGGACATGGACAGCGTGAAGCTCAACGCCGACTTCAACGGCGATACCGTGGCCTACGGGGTCAACTGGTACCCAATCGAGTCGCTCGTCGCCAGTGTCTTCTGGATTGGCTCCGGCGAGATGGAGCGCTCGCTGGACGGCCATCACAGCCTGGGCTTCGGCGTCACTGTCCAGTTCTGATGGCCGGTCCGGGTCGGGAGCCCTCTCCTGTGGTAACCTTTGGAGGGTATGGGCTTCTCCAAGAACATCCTGCTGGCCGGCCTTCCCAGGGTCGGCAAGACCACCGTCGTCCAGAAGATCCTGTCGCTGGCCAAGGTCCGGTTCGGCGGCTTCTATACCCAGGCGGTTGACGAGACGGCCCGTCAGCGCGACTTCAAGCTGGTCACCCTCGAGGGGCGAAACCGGTCCATCTCGCGAAAGCACCTGATCCAGCGATTCGAGCTGGCCAGCCTGATCGGCGTCGATCTCGCCGACCTGCGTGCCAAAGGGGTTGGAGCGATCCACGGCGCCCTCGAGCGATGTCAGGCAATCGTGGTGGATGAGATCGGCCGCCACGAGGCCCTGTGCCGTGAGCTACAGGACGCGGTGCTGGCGGCCATGGACTCGCCGCTTCCCGTCCTGGCGACGGTTCCCGCCTACGGCACGCCCTTCATCGAGGCCCTCAAGCTGCGCAAGGATACGTCGGTCGTCGAGGTGACCGTCGCCAATCGCGTCCTTCTGCCCGAGCCGATCGCGCGTCACCTCACCGGACTCGTGCGCTCGGCCGCCGGGATCGCGCCGCTGCCCATCGATACCGGCGAGGAGCAGGACCTCGACGAGGGCGATGGACCGCGCCTGGCCCTGGTTGCGAGGGGCTAGGGACGTGGGGGGGGCGGCGATCAGGCGTCGGCGCCATCGAAACGGACCAGCACGACGGTGACGTTGTCGTTGCCGCCGTGATCGAGCGCGGCGCGAACCAGTTCGTCGGCGAGCCGCTCGAGGTCGTACGAGTTGTCGATCAGGTCCTTGAGCTCGTCGTCTTCGACCAGGCCGTGCAGACCGTCGCTGGAGGCCATCAGGAGGTCGTCCTTTTCCAGGGCGATGTTGGCGGTGTCGACCTCGATGTCCGAGCGAGTCCCCAGGGCCCGCGTGATGATGTTGCGCTGAGGGTGAATTCGGGCCTGCTCCGGGGTGAGGATGCCCTCGCGCTCGGCCTGCGCCACGAGCGAGTGATCCAGTGTGACCTGCATCAGGCGGCCGGCCCGATAGTGGTAGAGGCGACTGTCGCCGACATGCCCGACGATCGCCTGGGCGCCGAAGACCGCAAACGAGGTGAGCGTCGTCCCCATGCCGAAGTACTCCGGCACGGTGGCCGACGTCTCGAACACCTTCAGGTTGGCGTCCTGAACGGCCTTGACGATACGTTGCTCTCGGCTGAGGGCCTCGGGCGCGGAGGCGAAGCTGGAGGCGAGGGTTTCGACGGCCAACTGACTGGCCATCTTGCCGCCACGATGCCCGCCCATGCCGTCGGCGACGGCAAAGAGCATGGGCATGGTCGGGTCGGCCTCGGGGCCGGACGGGACGTGGTAGTTGTCCTCGTTCTGACGGCGCATCAGGCCTATGTCGGTGCGGTACGAGAAGGTCACGAGGGGCTTCAAGCGAGGCTCTTTCTACTGGGTGAGGGCCGCCCGGGCCAGGCGAGCCGGGATCAGCATTTCAAGGATGAGGAGCAGGAAAACGGCCGGACCCGTGAAGACCCACTGCTGATGCACGGCGAGTGACTGCAACGGTCCACCAGCCTGGAACAGGGGCACCAGTGGCCCGGAAGGCGGCCCGGCCAGAGCAGCCCACAAGGGAGTCCACGGCACAGCCGCGGCGCCGATGAGGACCAGCTCGAGCACGGACAGCAGTATACCGGAAAGGACGCGCCCGGCGCCAAACGCGCCGAGTCCCCACCACAGATACGCCGCTCTCGACCCGGCGCGGGCCGGCTCGGGAGCGGGTGTCTGCGCGGGTTCGGGCGTCGCCGGCGGGGTCTTGACCTGTCCGGGGGACGAGATGGCGGCCTTTACGCCCGCTGCCGGAGTCCCTCCCGAGGGCGTGGCCCCCGGCTGGGGCGCGTTCTTGCCTTGCTGGCACAGGCCCAGGTAGCGCTTGGCGTACGGGTTGTCCGGCACCAGGTCGAGGATGCCCTGGAACTGGGCCGTCGCATCGTCGAACTTGCCAAGGT
>JACQZL010000229.1 GCA_016213865.1 Candidatus Rifleibacteriota bacterium | reverse complement strand
GTCCTGGCCAGAAAAAAGCGGACAGTTTAGGGTCCGCACCCCTCGGCGCGCCCTCTAGCTCCAGTCTGCATTCCCGAGGGGTATGTCAGGAGTTCTGGAGTAAAACACGCCTGCCTCCTTACCTTCTGCCGGCCAGTCTCTTGCTTCACGCCCTTGGGATCCGAGAGTCTACGACGGGCCTCACCTAAACCAGCCGGGCAATCGGTTTCCCGGCGCGCGCGATGGTCACTTCCTCCCCCCGACTTCTTGCACGATAGCGGAGAAGTCACGGAGGAGGAGCCCATGTTCCTCACCCGCCCTGTAGCCGACCGTGTATGCTGGCGGCGCATCCCACCTTTCAGGGACGCTCCCGCCGAGACCCCACGTTTGGTCTTCCTGGGCTCCGACCGTGTATGCTGGCGGCACAGGCTTCCGCCACCCGACCCCGTGGAGGTTTCCCCGTGAATCGCGCAGCCCCGGTCCTGGCCGGTCTCCTTCTCCTGATTGCCGCCGGAGGCTCCAGCGGCTTCGATCGCGACCCCGCGGCCTCGCTGGAACGGGATGTCCGCGCCACCGGCGTTTTCTCGCTGGCCGGGTACGAACGGCTGCGCTCGATCTTCGAAGCCGTCGATCCGAAGTTCCAGATCGCCTGGAACGGCTCAACCGGGACCCCCTCCGCGGTCGCATGTGAGCTGCTCGGCGCCAAGGCCGATGGGCTGCTCGCCCGGCTTTCGAGGGGGCTCGCGCGCGGCGTGACGCTGGAGCCGCTCGGCGCCGGAGCCTCCCGCCGGGACTACCGCCAGCGCCTGGGCGACCGCCCGATCTTCCCGGGCAGCGTGGCCATGACCGCCTCGCCGGAACGCTTCTTCGTGGCCGGGAGCCTCGTCCTCGACAGCCGGGTGCTCAACAGATCAGGCCTTGCCTCGGGAGAGGCCGCCGGCAAGGCTCTGGCCCACCTGGGTCTGGCGCGCTCGGCGAAGATTCTGGAATCGGAGGACGTCTTCTTCGATACGGGGGCGGGACTGCGTCACGGCCGGCGCCTTCGCGTGGGGTCCTGGACCCCGCCGGGCGACTGGACGGTCGTCGTCGACGCCGAGGACGGACGCGTGCTCTTCTGCGCGAACCTGGCGCGGGCCGTCGAGGGGACGGGGTCGGTCTTCGCGGTCAACCCCCTCCGCGCGAAACTCTCCCAGGAGAAGCTCCTGCATCTCGTCCGATCAGGCCGGCTCGAGGGAGAGTACGTCACCGTCGAGAATGAGGACACGATGGAAGCCACGGCCCACGACAACCGGTTCGTCTACGACGAAACGAGCAAGCACCTCGACGAGGTGATGGCCTACTTTCATGTGGACCGCATCCACGACTTCTTCAAGGAGCGGTTCGGGTTCACGGCGCTCGATTCGCCCATGGCAGTGGGCGTCTACTATGGCGATCGGCTCGACAACGCGTACTACATGCCGTGGGCCAACTGCATCGTCCTGGGGGACGGCGACCGCTACAACGTGCTCTCGCGCGATGCGACCGTCATCTGGCACGAGTACACGCACGCGGTGACTTACGCGCTCGCCCGCTTCGGCGTCGGCGGCGAGGCAGCAGCCCTCGGCGAGGGGTACTCCGATTACTTCGCCGCCTCGTACGCGGGCGATCCCCGCATCGGCGACTGGGTCGTGGCCAAGTTGGGCCGCCCCCATCTGCGGACCGTCGAGAACACCAAGCGTTATCCCGAGGACCTCGTCCACGAGAGCCACCAGGATTCGCTCATCTGGTCAGGCAGCCTCTGGGACCTGCGCAAGGCCGTGGGTACGGAGTCGGCCGACGCGCTGGCCTTCCACGCCGTGGGGTACCTCGGCTCGGATGCCAGCTTCGCGGCTGCGGTGCAAGCCGTCCTGCAAGCGGACGCGGAGCGCTTCGCCGGGGCCCATCGGGTCGCGATCCTGGAGGCGTTCGGCAAGCACGGCCTTGTCCAGAACGATGCCCAGGTGCGCCAGGCCCTGCGGCGCCGGGCACTCTTCGAACGTCTCGGCGGCAGCCAGGAACGCTGAGCGGGCATTCTCCGCCGGCCGGCCCGAGCCTCAGGCGAGGGCAGTAGGACCAGCCTCCGGCAAGCGGCGCAGTATGGGTAACCCTGCTTTATCGAAGGCGGTGCCTCGCGACCCACGCGTAGGCGCGTTCGGCCAGCTTGGAGAGCCCGGGCAGGCTCATCAGCAGGGCGACGGGGGTTCCGAACGGCAGGAGCCGCACGGCTTCGCGCAGCGCCGCCGCGCCCGCAAAACTGTGCCCCCCGCCGTCGTAGAACCGGATCGCGACGAGTGTGCTGCAGGATGCCAGCTCGGGGTGGGCCATCTGCACGCGCGGGTTCTGGAACGGCAACTTGCAGACGCGTCCCGCGCGATCCCAGATATCGAGCAGCCGCGCACACCGCACGCAAAACCGGCAACTGTCGTCGTAGACGAGCTCGGGTGACATAGGAACCGCCTCCGAGAACCAACATACCGCCCGGCAGCCCCCGGGTGAGCCCAGATCCGGAATTGGCCTCGCGGGGGCCGAGACCCCGTGGAATCGAGACGTGTTGAGTCTCGGCCGTGGAGCGAGCGCGGCCAGCTTCTGCGGAAAGTCACAAGCGCTCGACCCGCTTCGGCCCAAGGGTAGACATCACGTTAGCCGAGTCCGCGACGACCGGCTCACGCGGCGACTGCCCTCAGTCCCGGACTAGCTCCCCCGCCGTCACGGGCAGACCCGGAAGCACGAGCGACGGGATCGGCTGGACGCCGCTCGCGGGTTCGAGGCCGCGGTAGGCCCCCTCCACGAGTTGCAGCACGGAGACGTTCTCGTCACGCGGGTCGACACGGTCCCTACCGACCACGACAGCTCGAAAAGAGCCCCTACGGCGCGCGTGGACGGCCGAGCCCCCCAGTTTGTTCTTCCTGTCGGTCCGCAACCAAAGGACAAGGCGAGTCGAGCGGCCGCGCTGTCCCTGGTCCTTCGTCCCTGGTCCTTGGTCACCAGGCCCAGAGCGGAATGTCGCGGTTCTTCGCTCCAACTTCTTGCACGAATGCGGAGAGGTCACAGTCGAGGAGTCTACGCACCGAGACATCGTACGAGAACAAGTCGACCTCCCCCGAGAGGATCAGGTACAGCCCGTCAGCATCGTCCCCTTGGCGAAAGATGAGCCGGTGGTCGTCGCCGTTGGTTCGCACCCTGGCCGAACCCAGCAACGCGACGAGCTCCGCCGGGGTCAGGGCCGGGAAGAGGGGGTACACCTGCAGTTCCGCCACCGAGCTCGACGGGGGGGACTCCTGGAGACTCGTGGCGGCGGGTGCCCGTGCATCGTGAGAAGCGGCCGTCAGGCCGCGTATCGATGGATAGACCCGCCAGTCCTGATGCGGGCTCTTGGGCCGGTCTGGAGACCCGTCACCACCAACTTCCCCATGATCCGGGGACGCTCCCCCGCCGGCTCGGGAGCGACACTAACTCATGGGGAGATTCAGGGTCCGTTCGTGCTGCGACTCGGCGGCCCGTCAGCGAGCCTCCGGCTGAGCACGAACGGATCAGGGGATACCCACGAACTGCCCCCGGGCCCCCATCGCGTGGAAACGGGGGGATTCTCACGATCGCTGACCGATGGCCGGCTTGGACGGCGGCCGTTGGCCGTCGCGTTCGGCCGGCCCCACCGAGAGGTGGGGATGGAGGACCTTCCCGGCAGTCCCCGCGTTCAGCCTCCATTGGAGCGACTTCGCAGGCCCCCCCGCCTCCATGACCATCCTCACGCAGCGCCGTCGCTCCCCGACCCTACCCGTTCTTGGAGAAGACGAGCGGCGCGAGTGCTGCGACGAGCGGTGGTAGATCGTGCGAAACCACGTCCCAGACAAGATCCCAGTCCACGCCGAAGCAGTCGTGAACCACCTTGTGTCTCATTCCGATGATCTCTGACCAGGGGATCTCCGAGTGCAAGCTCCGAGTGCCATCTGAAACTCGCCTGGCCGCCTCCCCGACGATCGGAATCAGGTGTGCGAGAGCCAACCGGAGGTTCTCGTCAGCGTCGAAGGCCTCCCGCGAAAGGCCCTTCACTTTGCCGACGGCTTTCGCTGCCGCATCCTTCATGTGACCCAGGTAGACCCGATCATCCTTCGGCATACTGGACCTGGGCCTCTGCCAGCACGCTGTCCCGGATCCAATGGCTCAGGAACTTCTCGGTCACCAGATCCACCCGCCTGCCTCCGAAGAACCGCGAGAGTTCCTCCTGGATCCGAACGAACTTCAATCCGATCACCTGGCCCGGCTCGAACTCGACGAGGACGTCGATGTCGCTGTCGGGTCGGAGTTCACCGCGCACCACGGAGCCAAAGAGGGCCAGCTTGCGGATGTGCCAGCGCCGGCAGAATTCCCCCAACTGCTGGCGGTCCAGAGGAAAACAGCTCGTTTCGGCCATCGGAGGTCACCCGGAGGCGCCCAGTAGGACGTTCCGGACAATCAAGATAACACGCCTGACACGGGTAGGGAGGATAAACGGGGGGTCTCGGACGGGGAGGAGGGCCG
>JACQZL010000228.1 GCA_016213865.1 Candidatus Rifleibacteriota bacterium | reverse complement strand
CTGAATCGAATACCCCGTCCCTTGGGCGGCTCTCGCCAGCCGCGTCTGCCGCCAACGGCGTCGTGACACTCGTGGTGTTCGCGACTGCCGTCGACCTCATCCGCGTTCAGCCCTTGTTCGGGCCGCTCTGGATCGTGCCCGGGAGTCTCCTTGGCATTGCCCTGGCCGTGCTGAAGTTCCTCGGCCTGATGCGCATGCCCGGGCCCACCGAGGCCCAGATGGCGGCCGGGGCGGTCTACCGGGGCCACGTGGCGCGTCTGATCACGGTGGCCTTGATCGTGCTGGCCGGCGCTTGCGGGGCTCGCTCGGTGCTGGTACCAGCCACCTACGGCCAGTACGGGCACTGGCGCGGCGCATCGGCCGTGGCTGCTCGCAGGGTCTACCCACCCAGCTATCAGGGCGAAGCCGTGTGCGGCACGTGCCACAAGGCTCACGCCGACCAAAAGCGCAAGGACCTTCACGGCAAGGTGGAGTGCGAGACCTGCCACGGCCGCGGGGATGCCCACGTCGCCGCGCAGCGCGCGAAGGCCTCGGCACCCGCCAGCGGCGCCACCTCGGCCGCGGCCGCCAAGGCCTCCCTGTTCGTCCCGCACACCAAGGACCCGTGCCTCTGGTGCCATCGCCGGCTGGCTGCCCGTCCCTCCGTCTTTCCTCAGATCGACCCGCGCGAGCACTACGCCGGGCTGGGGGTCAAGGACCCGGACCTCGCCTGCTCGCGCTGCCACAATCCCCACGAACCGCTCTTCCTCGATCGACCCCTGCACGAAGCCCGGCTGCATCCCGTCATCCAGCAGTGCCGGGATTGCCACGGCACTCCGCCGCCCGCGGGCAAGGCTCGGCCGGAGGACCACCCGGTCGTCTTCGAGTGCAACCACTGCCACTCGGAGGTCGCGGCCGATCACGCGAAGAAGGACCACGCCAAGCTCGACTGCGGTAAGTGCCACATCTTCCACCGCGAGTCCGCCGAGGCCGGCCGCATCGTCAAGAGCCGAGATCCTCGTTTCTGCCTGCTCTGCCACCGCAAGAACGACTTCCGGGGGCCGGGCGCGCCTCCCCTGATCGCCTGGCCCGATCACGCCGAGGAGATGGGCGGCGAGCGCGACGAGAAGCAGGCCTGTGTTTCGTGCCACCTCGACCGCCTTCACGGGACCACGACCGAGCTTCGGGCTGCCGCGCTCCGGGAGAAGAAACCATGACAGCTCGCAAGCTACCGGCCGAACCGCTGCCCACCTCCTCACCGTCCGACGCTCCCTGCCCCGAGGCTTCCGCGACCATGCCGGCCGTCGTCCCCGCCAACAGGACGAGGGTCGAGCGACCCGACGACCCCTCCCGGCGGCGATTCCTGCGCATCGTGATGCATGCCGCGGGCGGCCTCTTCTTCCTGGGTGGGCTGGAGGGGGTGGTCCGCGCCGGAGCCGATCCCGCCGCCCCCGATTCGTACGACTGGACCCGCTACTACTGGGCCTATGCGGTCGACACCGCGAGGTGCGTCGGATGCGGCTCCTGCATGCGGGCTTGCAGGGCAGAGAACAACGTTCCGGACACCTACTACAGGACCTGGGTCGAGCGCTACGAGATCGCCGAGGATGGGGAGGCCTACGTGCAGGTCGCTCTCGGCAAGGACGCCTCCTTCGAGACCGACGGCCTGCCCCCGTCGCAGGTCAAGCTCAAGGCCTTCTTCGTTCCCAAGCTCTGCAACCACTGTGAGCAGTCGGTGTGCAGCCAGGTCTGCCCGGTCGGTGCCACCTACCTCACCCCGGACGGGGTCTCGCTGGTCGACCCGGAGCACTGCGTCGGATGCGGCTACTGCATCCAGGCCTGCCCGTACGGGACTCGCTTCAAGAACCCGGTCACGCACACGGCAGACAAGTGCACGCTCTGCTATCACCGGATCAGCCGTGGGCTCAAGCCCGCCTGCGTCCAGGACTGCCCGGTCGGGGCCCGGATGTACGGCAACCTCAAGGACAGCAAGAGCGAGCTCAAACAGATCCTGCGGGCTCGCCGGTACACCCTGTTGAAGCCCGAGCTGGGCACGCACCCGAAGTGCTACTACATCGGGCTCGACCACGAGGTGTAGTGATGGAAGGTTTCGTCTTCCCGAACGACGTTCATGTGGTCTGGACGGTGATGATCGTCCTCTACCCGTACATCACGGGGCTGGTCGACGGCGCGTTCCTGGTGTGCGCGCTCTATCATTGCTTCGGCATGGGGTCGATCCGACCCATTGCCCGCTTCAGCCTCGGCTCCGCGTTCGTCTTCCTCTCCTTCGCGACAGCTCCGTTGCTGGTGCACCTGGGGCGACCCGAACGCGCGTTCAACATCATGGTCACCCCCAACTTCCAGTCAGCGATGGCCGGCTTCGGCTACATCTACAGTGCCACGATGGCGCTGCTGGCCGTGCAGCTCTGGTTCGTCCTGCGCGAGGACCTGATCGCTCGCGCGCGCTCCGACCAGGGGTGGACCGGTCTGGTCTGCCGGGTCGCCCTCCTCGGCGATCTCCACTCCGACCCCGAGACAAGGCAGTTCGACCAGAAGGTCGTTCGCGTCCTGGCCGGTATCGGCATCCCCGTCGCCGTTCTGCTCCACGGCTACGTCGGGTTCCTCTTCGGATCGCTCAAGGCCAATCCGTGGTGGTCCACGCCCCTGATGTTCGTCATCTTCATCTGCAGCGCCGTGGTCTCGGGCATCGCAGTGCTCATCTTCCACTACATGTCCATCTGTGTGCTCAACCGCTGGCGCATCGACCAGGACTGCGTGAGGCTGATGGGCAGGCTGCTGTGGGCGTTCATGATCGTCGCGGTCTCGCTCGAGATCCTCGAGGTCCTCGGCGTTGCCTACAAGCAGACGGAGGAGTGGGAGTACCTTCGCCTGCTGATCTCCCAGAAGCTCTTCGGGAGCTTCGTCGTGCTCCAGTACGGCGTGCTCTCTCTCATCCCCTTCCTGTTGCTGGGTGTCAATGCCCTCGCCCGCCTCCGCGACTCCGTTTCCAATCTCATCCTGTGGATTGCCTCCGTGATGCTCCTGGGGCAGGTCCTGGTGATGCGCTGGAACGTCGTCATCGGCGGCCAGATCCTCTCCAAGAGCTACCGAGGGTTCACCTCCTACATGCCGGGCATCTTCGAGCGCGAGGGGCTGGCGGTGGCCGTGACCATCTTCACTCTTCCGTTCTTGATCCTCTACGTCATCCACCGCATCGTGCCCCTCTTCCCGCGGGACGTGACGCACCCCGAGCAGACCGCTGGCTGACCGCCTCCCCACCCTCCACCGGAGGGTGAGGGCAGGAGCGTGGGGGGGATCTCGGGCTGAGCCGCCGGGACGGCTTCGCGCGCCGCTCTACTTGTACGCGAAGACCATCGCGGAGACGATGCCCACGACCAGGCTGAGTCCCGCGAGCAGGGCCACGGTCCCGAAGACCCGCGCCCAGAAGACGAACTGCGGCGAAGGCGGCGGACCCAGGCGGCTCTGAAGGCCCCCGGAGGCCTGGAGGTCGCGGTACTCGTCCGGGCGGTCATGCTCGAGCTCCTCGGCGGGCACGGACCCCGTGAAGATGACCATGTCCATCGGGAACTTGTCGGGACGGAAATGGGTGTTGAAGAAGTGGATCGTGAAGATGAAACCGACGGCCAGCAGGGCCTCGTCACTGTGGATGATCGTCGCGACGTTGAGGATCCAGCCGGGCAAGAGCAGGGTCACGGCCTCCGGGAACCAGAGCGAGAGGCCCGTGGAGCCGATGATGGCGATGCCCCAGAAGACCGCGAAGTAGTCGAACTTCTCCCAGTAGGTCCAGCGTCCGTAGCTGGGCCGCGGCCCCTGGCCGACGTACCAGAGCACCGTGGCCACGGCCTCCTTGGCGTCGCGGAGCGTGAAGAGCATCGTGTCGGGGCCGAAGAGCAGGCTTCTCAAGCCGCCCGCGGCCGGGAGCTTGTTCCTGAGTACGTCCCACAGGTGCGTGGCGAAGAGGGCGAACATCAGGAGCGCCGCGGCGCGGTGGATCAAGCCCGCGCTCTCGAACCCGCCGAGGAACCGCGCCACGGTCGCGGCCCAGCCGGTGTAGGAGAACTTGAGCATCATGCCGGTGAACGCCAGCGTGATGAAGCTGACGATCATCGTCGCGTGGAGGGCCCGCTCCAGCGGCCTGAACCGCACCACCTGAGGGGCGGAGGGGTCGTGGCCGCCCGGCGGCCGCCGGCGCCGGGCCTCGAGCGCTCGCGGCAACCAGAGCAGGGTGTGGAGGCCGAAAACGGTGAAGGTCCCGACCAGCAGGCCCGTCATCGACCAGAACGTCCAGAAGACCAGGGGGTACTTGTGGGGGTCGTGGTGGGTGCTGTGCGTGAGGTAGCCCGCGAACTGCCGGGTTGCGCCCTCATGGCACTTGCGGCACGTGTCCACGATATGGTTGTGGCTCAGGGTCGAGCGCGGATCGCCGACCGGGAGGACGTTGTGGCTGCCGTGGCAATCGTGGCACTTGGCGGTCTTCGCGTAGCCGAGCTTGGAGACCTTCCCGTGGTAGGTGTCGAAGTAGGTCGCGGCCACGTCCCGGTGGCACTGACCGCAGCGAGCCATGATCTCCAGCTTGAAGTTGCCGAAGTCGGTGCGCTTGATGGTGTGCGCCGAGTGGCAGGTGGAACAGACGGGCTTGACGCGGTCGGGCTTGTCCCCGGGCCTGGGCCCGTGAACGCTGGCCATGTACTTCTCGTAGACGCCGTGATGGCAGCGGGCGCAGGTCTGGGCGACCTTGTCGGTGCTGACCGTGGAGGCCGGGTCCGAGGCCGGGAGTGCCCCGTGGGCCGTGTGGCAGCTCGAGCACATGGCCGTGACCACGAGGCCGCTGCTGAGCAGGCCCTTGCCGTGGATGCTCTCGACATAGTGAGAGGTGATGTCGTGCTCGGTTCCCTTGTACTGGCGGGTGGCCTTTTCGCCCTCGCGATGGCAGCGAGCGCAAAGCGCAGGCACCCGGGTCGGGAAGGTCGGCGACTGTGCCTGCGTCTTGCCCAGCACGCCGTGGGTGCCGTGACACTCGACGCAAGAGGGCGCGTTGGGGTTGCTCTTGGCGAGGAGCTTCCCGTGGATGCTCGCCTTGAACTCGTCCACCTGCAGGCTGTGGCAGATGGCGCAATCCACTTTCTTGGTCACGGTGACGCACGGCCGCAGGTTCGAGGGGGTGAGGCCGGTGTGACACTGAGCACATGCGATGCGGCGGTGCATCGAGTCCTGGAGCTCGGCGTGGTTCACGATCAGCTTGCGCCCGCCGGATTCCACCGGGGTGGCGTGACAGCGCAGACAATCCCGATCGGCCATCCCCTGGTCGTAGAAGACCTTGCGGGCCTTGTGCGGCTGGTGGCACTCGACGCACACGGGGATGACGTCGGGCTTCCCTTGCCACAGCTTGCCGTCGATGACCTTGCGGTGCGTGCTCTCGATCTGGCTGTGGCACTGCTCGCAGGTCTTGGCCACGTTGGCCTTGGCGATCGAGGAGCGCGGATCGGTGTGCGGCAGGATGCTGTGCGCGGTGTGGCAGGAGGCGCATTGAGCGGCGACCTTGAGGCCCTTGCGCAGGAGTCCCTCACCGTGGATGCTCTCCGAGTAGTTCTGCAGAATGCGGCTCTGGTGGATCTCACGCTGCTTCTGGACCGGTGAGCCCTCCTGATGGCAGGAGCCGCAAACGAACGGGATGCGTTGCGGTGCGACCGCCGAGGTCGGCGAATCGACCGGCACGATGTCGTGGTTACCGTGGCAGCTCGCGCAGCCGGGAGCGAGCTTGTCTCCCCTGGCCAGGGCCTTGCCGTGCAGGCTCGCGGTGTACTTCTTCTCTTGCTCGTCGTGGCAGGCCGCGCACGAGACTCGGTCCACGCTGCCCGGGTGGTCTTTCTTGCCGCCCTGGAGGTCGGCGTGACAACCCACGCAGCCCACGGCGGCGTGGATCGATTTCCCGAACTGCTCCTCGACCACGTGCAGGGAGACGGTATCTCCGTTTCGTTCGGTCGTCAGCGAGGGTTCGCCGTGGCACGCCAGGCAGTCCTGGCTCTCCTGGTCGAGCGGCGCCTGGGCGGCCGGAGACGTTGCGGAAGACACCGCCATCGAGGTCGCCGTAGCTGTCGAAGGCGCCGCGGTGATCGGGGTTACCGATGCGGTTGTTGGCGAGCTGGGCGGAGTCGCGGTGCCCGTGGACCGCGGAGAAACCTCGACGGCACTTGTCGTGAGGGGGGACCGAGGGGGCGCGGCGACGGCTGCCGCGAGCGAGAGCAGGAGGACCGACAGCAGGATCGTGAGCGTGCGTGAGGCTGACATTGACCGCGCACTATACACTATCGACCACCCGGAGCGTACTCTGCGAAGAGCGCCGGTGCGCGCGACGGACAGGCGGGCGCTCGACTCCGAGGAGAAGGAAACGCGGGAGTCGCTACTGTGACTCGGAGCACCATCACCTGCAGCGTAGCCCGGCGCCCGGCCGGTCGCCAAGACCCCGGCCGGCGGGTCAACGATGCCGCCCCGTCAGCCAGGTCCAGTTCATCGGGAAGGTGCCGGGCTTGAGGTGGACCTGGTAGAAGTGCCAGATGAAGATCGACACGGTGGCCAGGATGGCCTCATAGCCGTGGATGAGCTGGATGACGATGAAGGCGTCCGGCGGCAGGTAGCTCGAGGCCAGGACGGGGAACCAGAGAACGAACCCCGTCACGCCCATCACGGTCAGGCCCCAGCCGAAGGCCCAGTACTCGAACTTCTCCATCCAGCCGTACTTGCCGGTGCGGGCCGGGGGCGCGTCTCGCAGCAGGAAGTAGTTCTGGATCTGGTGGATCAGCTCCACGATCTCGGCGGGGCTCGGCAGCATCGTTGCCCGCAGGCGGCCGTCGGCCTTGAGGCGCAGCAGCCAGGCGACGTGCCAGAGGGTCGTCAGGATCATCACGAACCCGGCGATCCGGTGGATGTTGGCTGCGGTCTCGACGCCGCCCATCACGCGGATCAGACCGGCTTCCCTGTCGGTATCGCTGGCCAGAAGCGGGATGCCGGTCAGCACCAAAAGGATGAACGTGGTCATGATGAGCGCGTGCTGGAGGCGCTGGACGGCCGTGAAGCGTTCCTCGTGACCTTCGTCATGGAGCGGGAGGGGCTTGCCGAGGAGCTTGCGCACGGCGAAGGACGCCAGCTCCAGCGAGATGAGGGTGATGAAGAAGAGGATCGTGGCCGCGATGGCGATGCCGTACAAGAGCGAGACGGCATACGCCACCGGCCGGCTCTCCCACGTGACGGGGCGGTGGGAGAACGTCAGCGCGAAACTCTGAGTGGCTTCCAGGTGGCACAGGCTGCACGTCCGGGCCCGGTTCGCGACGTGGATCTGCGACTTGGGATCGTCCGACGAGCGCACCTGGTGCGCGCTATGGCAGTCAACGCATCCGGGAGACTTTTTGGAACCCAGATTTCTCTTCTGTCCGTGGACGGAATCCTGGTAGGTCCGGAATACTGCCGGAGAGAGCCCCAGCCGCCGGGAGGACTCCTGGTCGCCGTGGCAGCGCAGGCAGGCCGTCTCGTCCGGCTGGTTGGCCGGCAGCTTCGCGATGGCATGGGCGTCGCCGTGACAGGCCAGGCACTGCTTCGCGAACGCTGCGGCGGTCTTGCCCGCCTTGAGCGCGTGGATCGACTTGGCAAACGACTCGCTGGCCTGTCCGTGGCAGCGAGCGCAGGCGTCGAACGCCGACTTCGCGTCCCCCGTGTGGGGGTACTCCTTCATCCCTTCGTGACAGCCGGTACAGCCGACCTTGCCATGGATGGAGGACTCGAAGCTCGACAGACGCTCCGGCTTCCAGGTGTCGTGACATTCCAGACACGCCGTCGGCGAGGATTGCGGGGTCTCTTCCGCCGTCGCCAGGCCGCAGCCTGCTGTGAGTGCGATGACGGTCGAGAGGATCAGGTGCCACGCCGAGCGTGCGTTCTTCATCGGGATGTCGACCTCCGGTGTCGTTCCGTCCGGCCCCGGCGCTCAGTGGGGCCCAAGAAGGGGGTTATGGCCCTGCTCCTGGGGACCGGGTGCCGCCTTCACGGTCACCCAGGTCGTGAGACCGCCCAGGGCAGCCCCGACCACGATGAAGAGCGACCAGACGGACACTATCCCGACTGCCATGCCCACGAGGTGCAGGTAGCCGGCCGAGCCGCCCTGGTCGAGAGGCGCGCCTTTGATGCTCGCGCCGATCATCACGCCGAGGTAGCGGCCGTACAGCAAGGACGGTACCAACCCGGCCGCGAGGAACGCCATCGTTCCGACAAAAGCACCCACCAACACCGCTCTCTTTTTCATCGAGTTCATCGATACCTCCGGTAAGTTACGCTCCTTGCCAAACAGAAATCATGCCAAAGCCGAGGAGACGCACCAGCAGTGAGTCCCGGGTCCCGGCGCAGCGTCTCGTCGTCGCCGGGCGGCGACGGGCTGCGAGGGCCGTTGCCCGCAAAAGCCGCGCCGAAAGTGGGTCCCGGCCGTGTCGCGTCGCGGCGACATCCCTGTCGAAGCCCGGCGACGCGCGCACGAGCGCGCGGCGCGCGGAGATCCGCGGATTCGCACGGGCGGAGCGGCTGCGCCGAATTCGGGGTGTCGCCCAACAGGACACCGCCCGTTGGCGCGCGCGTGCGAGGCCAGGCTGTCCTACAACCCCTCTCCGCGTTGCAGCCCGTGTCGGATCAACCACTTGTAGAGCGTTGCCCGGTGGACGCCGGCCATCCGCGAGGCCGTCGAGACGTTGCCGCCGGCACTCTCCAGAAGGCGCGTCAGATAGGCCTTTTCAAAGGCGTCCCGGGCCGCTTCGTAGTCGTGCGGACGCTCGAAGTCGCTCGACGCGATGCCGCCGAGCAACTCTCCGGGCAGGTCGCCCATCTCGACGGTCTCGCCGGAGGCCACCAGCACGGCCCTCTCCACGACGTTCTGGAGCTGGCGCCCGTTTCCCGGCCACGGATAGGCCTGGAGGAAGCGCCTCACCTCGGCGCTGAACTCCCGCGGTGCCACGCCGAACTTGCGCGAGTAGTGCGCGAGGAACTCACCCGCGATGACGGGGATGTCCTCGGCGCGCTGGCGCAGCGCCGGGAGGCGGACCGTCACGACATTAACGCGGTAGTAGAGATCAGCCCGGAAGGTGCCCTTGGCCACGAGCGCGCCCAGGTCCTGATTCGTGGCGCACAGGACCCGTGCGTCGCACTGGCGCACCTTGGTCCCGCCCACGGGGTAGTACTCGCCGCTCTGCAGGACCCGCAGGAGCTTGGGCTGGAGCGCGGGGCTGAGGTCGCCTAGCTCGTCGAGGAAGAGCGTGCCGCCCGACGCCTCTGCGAGGAACCCGGGCCGGTCGCCGGTCGCGCCCGAGAACGCTCCTTTCACGTGCCCGAAGAGCTCCGATTCCAGCAGGTTCTCGGGGATCGCGGAGCAGTTGAGCGACACAAAAGGTCCGGCCGCTCTGGAGCTCGAGGCGTGGAGGAGCCGCGACGCCCGCTCCTTGCCCGTGCCCGTCTCACCGAGGATGAGGACTGTCACGTCGGCCGGAGCGATCCGCTCCACCAGGGCCAGCACGTCCTTCATCGGCTGGCTGACGGCGGTGATGTTCGCCCGGGCGTCCCGCGCCATGCGCGCTCGCAGACGCTGGTTCTCGCGCTCCAGGTCTCGCGAGCGAAGCGCCCTCTGGAGGACGATCTTGACCTCCTCGGGATCGAAGGGCTTGCGGATGTAATCGAAGGCCCCCAGGCGCATCGCCTCGACTGCGGTGTCGACCGTCGCGAACGCCGTCACCATGATGATGGGGAGCGTGGGGTCGAGCTCCCGGATCTCTCGCATGGCCTCCATGCCGTCCATCTCTGGCATCTTGAGGTCCGTGACGACCAGGTCGATCCCACCCTTGCGGAGCTCCTCGAGCGCCGGCTTCACCGACGCGAAGGTCACGACCTCGTAGCCGGCCGGGCCAAGGAACCGCTCGAAGAGCGAGCGGGAGCTCTCCAGATCGTCGATGACCAGCACCCGCGGCTTCATGCTGCCCCTCCTTTCGGGGAGTCCACGGGAAGCTCGATGGAGACCCGCGTCCCCTTGCCCACGCGACTGTCGATGTGGATTGTGCCGCCGTGCTGCTCCACGATCCGGTGGCTGATGGCCAGGCCGAGGCCTGTTCCTTCGCCCGGGTCCTTCGTGGTGAAGAACGGATCGAAGATGCGCGAGAGGTTTGCCTCCTCGATGCCGCAGCCCGTGTCGGCGACCGTCACCCGCACCCGGCCGGACCCGGCATGCTCGGCCTCGACTGCAAGCTCCCCACCCTTCTTCATGGCTTGCACCGCGTTGAGCAGGATGTTGAAGAGCGCCTGTTCGAAGAGCACAGCGTCGCAGGTCAGGGTCGGGATCGTCGGGTCGACATGGCTGTACAGCTCAATCCCCTGCTTCTGGCACGGCAGCGAAAGGACCGCCAGACACGACTCTAGCAGCGCGTGGAGGTCCGCAGGGCCGGGCTTCAGGGCCGCCGGCCGGGCGAACATCAGGAACCGCGCCAGCAGCTCGCCCGCGCTCTGACACTCGTGCCGAATGACGGCCAGGTCCCTGGCGAACCTGTGCTCCGGTTCGATCTCCGACTGCATCACGGAGGTGTAGCCCATGACGCTGTTGAGAAGGTTGTTCAGCTCGTGTGCCAGGCCGGCCGAGAGCGTGCCCAGGGCCGCCAGCCGCTCCGAGCGGCGAACGTCGCCGGCCAGGTTGGCGTTGGCCCTGTTGAGGTCCTCCACCAGGCGCTGGATCTGGGTGCGCTGAGCCCTGAGCGAGGCGACCAGGCCATTGAACTGAATCGTGAAGGTCTCCATCTCGTCCCCAATGGGGACCGGGACCTGGACCTCGAGATTGCCCGCCTCGACCGCGGAGGCGGCCAGGGCGATGCGGGCCAGCGGTTCGGTGATTCGTTTCACGTAGATGCCCGCCAGGATGGCGCCCAGCATGGTCCAGAACGCCGCATTGAGGAGCGCGATGTGGACGAAGTCGCTGCCGGCCTCCTGCCGGAGTTGCTCGAGGGCCGACTCGCCGTGGGTGAAGATCCATGCGGCCACCATGGCGCTGCTGACCAGCACCACGAAGCCGGTGAGCATCACGATCAGCTTCCAGCGCAGCGGTACGTGCAGGCGCGAGAGGAGCTCGAGCATCAGACACCCCGCCCGGGGACCGGTGCGGCCGGCGACGTGCGGGCGAAAGAGCGAGGGGCCGGAGAAGGACGGAGCACGGTTAGGGGTGGAGGCCAGGCCCCAGTGTACGCTGCTGGAGAAACCGATTCCAGGGTCTCCGAAACACGCTCTGGGACGGAAGTCACAGAATCCAGGACTCCTTGGCCGCCTGCACTGAGGACAAGGTGTCCTGGGAGGCGTTGCGTCGCGTGATGGTAGTCACAACGTCTCTCTGCCGCCGGCCTCCCCGCCCGGCCCCCGCCAACCTCGGGGAGCCAGGAAGGCGCCGACTCTCGCGAGCAACGGCTCAGAGCGTCTCGACCAGCGCCGATAGCTCTCCCGGTTTTGCCAGGAGGATTCGCCGGCCTTTCCTCATGAGGATACCCCGCCCGACCAGCGACGCCACGTGACGCGTGACCACCTCGCGCGCGGTGCCGATGGCCGCGGCCATCTCGCGCTGGCTCATCGCGGACGGGACTTCCATCCTGCCTTCCGCGTCGACGGTCGGGTACCTCCGGGCCAGCCGCAGGAGCAACTGAGCCAGCCGGCGATCGATGTCCTGGAGTGCCAGGTCGACCGTCAGCTCCACGCACCGCCGCTTCCCCGTGTAGAAGCCGTCCTGGACGACGTCGAGCAGCGCCGGGCACTGTCTGAGGACGTTCGTCACGGCCAGGCCGCACGCCGAGAGCACGCTGGCCTGGGTCATGGCCCGCACGGTGCAATCGTACGGGTAGACCGTCCGGGGGCCCGGGCACGTGCCGATCAAGTCGTGCAGCCCGAAGACCGTCTGGACCAGCTCGCGTCCGTCGTGGGCCGTCCGAACGCCCTTGAGCCATCCGGCTTCGACGAGGTGGAACCCCGCGGGAGCTTCGCCTTCGGAGAACAGGACTTCGCCGCGTGCCAGCCTTCGCCGCGTGGCCACGGTGGCCAGGATGGCTACCTCCACCTCGGGAACGCTCGCCAGCGAAGGGATTTGCCTCAGGGAACCGTGGATGTCCACGTCGATCCGCCTTTCAAAGCGTTGTCGTGCGTGTCGTCGGACCACCCGGACACGGAGCCACGCGGGAGGCACGAAGCAGGAGGCCTCGGGCCTTGGCGCTCGCATCCGTGGCCCGGGACTTGGCAGGTTCAGTTCTTGGCATGGAATCCGGGGCAGCTCCGCTAGCGCGCAGGGCACTGTCCAACCGGCTCGAGCCGCGTGTCGACCGGGAGTGGCGTCTCCTTCCAGTTGGGTGGCCGGTAAATGCAAGCCGGGTCCTCTGCCAGCGGGTCGCCGAAGGCCGCGTACGCCCGGGCGCGGGAGCCACCGCACAGGTCCGCGAACTCGCACGCGCCGCATCGGCCCCCGAAGGAGGCCTTTCGCACAGCCTGGAGCAACGGGCTGTCGCGATAGACGTCCACCAGCGACGAGGTGCGGACGTTGCCCAGCGCCAGCGGCAAGAAGCCGGCGGGGAAGATCTCGCCATCGTGGGCGACGAAGACGATCCCCTTGCCGTCTCGCGTTCGAGCGCTGCGGATGGCCGGCGGCTGGCTGGGCGGGCCCAGCAACTCGACCAGCGTGCGGTTGAGCCGGCCATACAGGGGCGACAGGCCGTACCTGACCTGCGGGTCGGTCCCGGGAGCGTCTCCGAGCCGCCACGCGCACACCCTTCGAAAGAACGGCCCCTCGACCGTGCGGATGGCGATCCCGTACCGCGACACGTCATACAGGAAATGGCAGACGTCCTCGGTCTGGGTCGGATCGAGCTCGCGCATTTCGCTTCCGCGCCCGACGTGAATGAGGAAGAAGACCTCCCAGATGCGCACCCCGATGTCCTTGAGGATCTTGGCCAGCGCGGCCAGTTCCTCGACGTTGTCCCGCATGATCGTCGTGTTGACTTGCAGCGTGTAGCCGAGCGAGACCAGCAGCCGCAGCGCCTCCAGCGTCCTGGCGAAGTGGTCGTTGACGCCGCGGATCCGCTCGTGGGTCTCGGCCCGCGCGCCGTCCAGGCTGATCGAGGCCGCCTTCACGCCCAGCTCCCGCATCCTCGCCGCTGTCTGGGGAGTCAGTCTGGGCGTCACCGCGGGCGAGAGCCCCACCGGAATTCCGCGTGCGCGCGCGTGCTCGATCAGCTCGACGAGATCGGAGCGCATCAGCGGGTCGCCGCCTGTCATGATGAGCACCGGCAGCGGCTCTCCGAACCGGTCGAGCGAGTCGATGAACCGCTTCGCCTCGTCGGTCGAGAGCTCGCCGGGCAGCGCCTGCTCGATGGCCGAAGCCCGACAGTGCTGGCACGACAGCAGGCAGGCGCGGGTCGATTCCCAGAACACCAGGATGGGCCTCTCGTCGAAGTTGATGCGCCCGTCCATGAAGTCGGGCATCCCACCGCCCTGGGACGGGTGGCCGCCGGGACCTCCGTGGGAGTGCGGGTGAGTCATCGGGAGAGCCTCCTCGAGTCGGACCGCTGCCGGCGTGGCGAGGCAATGAAAGAGAGACCCTCGAGACCCGAAGACCCGAAGGGCCGCGCGGAGGAGAGCTCCGATCTGCTCGGTCGTGCCTTCTTCGTTGTCTGTGTGCCTTCCTGGTGAACGGTCACTCGCATGTCTGTCACTTCCCTTCCGTTCCCCCACCCCGTCCCATCGATTGACCTTGCCTGCCGCCAGGGGGACGCGGTCGCGGGCAGAGTTGCACAGTCAGTGTGCCACAAATAGGGAACTCCAGTCACCCGGAATTCGCAACCGGGGAGCGACGCAGAGAAATGGGGGGGCCGCACCGCGCGATGGGCCAAGGAGACCAAACCACGAAGACCCGAAGACCCGAAGAGCAGCACAAAGGGCCTTTTCGATCAGGCTCTTCTTCGTGCACTCCTTCGTGTCTTGGGGTCTTGGTGCTTCCTCTTCCCCATGATCCGTCGCCCCGCCTTCTCGGGGACGCTCCCTTGCTACCCGCGTCCCCATCGGCTACATGGTAGCTACCATATCCGCCAGAGACCGGGGATGGGCACCCCAGCGCCTGCAGAGCAAGGAGGGCCGAACCGTGGCACGTTGGACCGTCGCAATCCGGGGAGTGGGGCTGGCGATCACCAGCCTCGCGCTCGCGAATCTGGCTTGTTGGGCCCAGGAGTCGTCCGGCGCCTGGCCGGGCGGTTACGGCGGGCAAGGCGGGCAGCCTGCGGCGGGTGCTGCCCGGGGCGCCAGCACCTGGCCCTACGAGGTGGCCGACGTCTGGAGCACTCTGTGCCGTCACGACGAGCAGGAACGGCTCAACTACCGCCGCCAGGGCGTCCAGATCATGCCGCATCGCAGTTGCCAGGAACTGCGGCGGCACATCGGGGAGGCCCCCGACCTGCTGCTCCGGCCGGAGGACCTGATCCGCCGTCCTCGCGAGCGGCCGCGCTGTCCGTTCGATGACATCGTCGACGCCGAGCTCCTGCACGCGGCGCGCCTGTTCGGCACGCGGCAGAGCGCCTTCTATCCGTTCGACCTGGACCTGGCCAGGTGTGTCGAGATCGAGCACACCTACCAGGCCCTTCGAGACAACTGCCTCAAGACCGCCCTGTGGCCGAAGATCGACGCCCTGGCGGCGACGATCGAGCAGCACGGCATTCACGGGGACTCGCGCAAGATCGCCCTGCACCTCCTGGACCCGGCCTGGATGCAGGCCGCCGTGCTCGCGGCGGTCTACGTCAACGGGTCGCAGAAGACGGTCGCCATCGCCGAGGATGCTCGCACCGTCTGGCAATCGATCGCCGGCGCCAGTGAGAAGCTGGCTGACGAGAACCCCGAGTTCGAGGCCTGCATCGGCCGCCACGTCCTGTGGCTGCGGGCAGACCTCTTCGATCAGGTCGTGGAACAGCTCCACGAGGCTGTCGAGCGGGGCGCCCCCGCCCTTTTCAATCTGGGGCGCGACCCGTCGACCGGGCGGGTCGACTGCCGTGGCGACATCCTGGAGGACACCTTTCCGCCGAGATTCAGTGCCATGAATCCGGACCAGTACCTGAGCTGCCCGCAGCCCGCGGCCGCTCTTCCGAGCGAGTCCCGGCGGCCGTCGCAAGGGCCTCAGCCTCCGGTTGTTCCGAGGCCGGGAGCCGACCCGCAGGCGCCGGTCGCCCCCGCCGAGGAGACGCCCTCACCGGCTCCTGATCTGTCGGATCACTTCCAGTAAGGTGTGCGCTAGGACCTCGGGTGCGGCCTGCGCGAGCGTTGCTGGCAGTCGGCCCGCTACCAGATCGCGTCGCGGTTCAGCTTCCAGGTCTCGCCACTGCGCTCGATCAGACGCAACGAGCTGGGTGGCTGCGTGCGGCGTGGCTTGCCTTCCTGGGGAACGCCGCCCGGGAGCTGCAGGTACTGGATATCGACCGAGAGCGCCAGGCCTCGCTCCGGTGCCGGCG
>JACQZL010000107.1:6665-19376 GCA_016213865.1 Candidatus Rifleibacteriota bacterium | reverse complement strand
CGCCCTCTCCGTGTACCTGAAGGAGATGAAGTGCAAGTAGGCCGGGTGTTAGCACTACAACGCAACTTGGCCCGGAAACACGTGTTCCTGGAAACCAGCGCAGCGCGAAGGTAGAAGCGGCATCTTGCTGCTTCCACGTCGCCGCACTCTCGAACGGAGGTGGCACCGCCAGCTAAGCGGCTGGAAGCCGCTTCTACCTTCGAGGTCCGGAGCGAACCTACGTTGTAGTGTTAGGTGTTAGGTGTTAGGGTTGAGGAATGGGGGCCGATTCGGTGGCCGCGGGCCGGGCGGCGACTTGGTGCCCGTGGAGAAACGACTGGGACACTCCGGATCATGAACCGGTAGGACCGGCCTCCGTTGGCCGTGCGTTCGGTTGGCCCTACCAGTTGCTGGCCACCGGCACGGATTGCGATGCTCGTTTCGCCCCAGACACTTATCGCCCCAGCGCTCGCCGGGCTGCCCAGTCGACGGCCCCGAGCAGCGCGGCCTCGTCCATCGGGCGCTTCAGACACATTGTGGCGCCCTGCGACGTAAGCGCCCGGCCCCAGGTTTCACGATCCGCGTCGAGTACCGGGAAGATCGACACCCGGCGGCGGACGGCCAGTGCTGCGCTGCGGAGCTGGTCCACGAGCTTGGTGAGGCCTTCCAGCGGGAGCCGGCACGTGAGAAGGATCACGTCGACGGGATGGCGGGCGAACAGGAGCAGCGTCTGATCGACCTTGGGGCAGTCGAGGACATGGTAGCCGTGCACCAGCAGCGACGTGCTCATCGCCCCCGAGCCCTTTTCGTCTCCGCCGACCAGCAGGATCGGGTTGGGGTAGGCGTTCGGGGTCTCGGGCTGGCGGAGCTGGACCTCGCTGGAATCCGAGGTGCAGGCCTGCGAGATCCGCTCTCGCAGTGCGCGCGAGGTGTCGAGCGTGGACGGATCGCGAGCCTGCTCGAGCTGGGCGATACAGGTTTGCAGGCTCGGCAGCAGCGTCTCCCTGCGCAGCGGCTTCGTCATGTAGAAGTAGGCCCCACCGCGCAGGGCAGCCAGCGCCGTCTGGCGGTCGCTCATGCCCGTGATGACGAAGATCATGATGTGGCGCCCCAGTTCGGGTTCCGCCGCCCGGATGTCCTGCATGACCTCGAGCCCGTTCTTGACGGGCATCATCATGTCGAGCAGCACGATCTCGACCGCCGAGCTTCGCAGCAGGTCCACGACCGCGGTCGGGTCGGCCGTGGTCAGCACCCCGTAGCCGCACTCCTCGAGCACATCCTTACCCATTTCGAGGGCAAGCTCGCTGTCGTCGACAACCAGGATCGGGATGTTGTAGCTCATCGTTCTCGCCTCGAGCCGAACCACGAAGACACCAGGCTCCGAAGAGTAACACGAAGGGAGGTCCCGAGCTCCGGCTTCCGTGGCCGCCTCGCGGCGTTCGGGGCTTCGGGTTGAAGTTCCGTGTTCACGCCGGCACTCAGAACGGCAGCCTCACGCTGACGAAGTGCTCCTTGACGAGCGTGCCGTTGAAGTAGCTGTAGTCGAGCTTGAAGTCCTTGAAGAACTGGATTCCGAAGCCCAGCGTCAGCACTCCGCCATCGCTGCCGATCCGGAGCGCGAAGTCGTTCTCCAGGAACTGCCGCTCGGCGCCGATCCGCAGGCGCTGGTCGATCGCTCGCCTGGCGTTCCAGACGTTCATCACGTCGACGGCGAAGATCGTCTCGCGCTTGGCCCCGAGCGTGTAGGCGCCACCGACGTTGGTCACGAAGCTGTCGGTGCGCGCGCCCAGCGTGCTGCCGTCCTTCGTGCTGATGACGTTACCCAGCACCAGTCCGACGTTGAGGCGCGGGTTGGCCTTGTAGAGCAAGCTGAAGTCGAGGTCCCACGTGTCGGCGCGGCTCTTGACCCGGAGCGACGGGATTTCGCGCGTCAGGTCCACGAACCGCACTGCCATGCCTCCGTACAGCTCCGGCCTGCGCGTCAGCCGCTCGGCGATCGGGAACCGAGTTGCAAAGGCCGCCGTCCCCGTGAAGATGTGGTCCTCGGTCGGCGGGACGAAGCCGCGCTCCTTGTTCAGCTTGAGGGAGCGCTCCTCGCGCAGCAGGCCCAAGCCCCAGCTATAGTTGGCCACCTTCTCGGGCTTCGTCTTGAGCTCGTAGTCGGCCTCGAGATAGTCCTCGAGGGTCAGCTTCTCCTTGCCCGTGCTCTGGTAGATCTTGCCGGCGTAGATGAAGTGATCGGTCTTGTAGTCGTCTCGGAAGGCGACGTTGGCGCCGGCCTGGACCATGCTCTTGTCGATCTGGCTCAAGCCGGCAGGGTTGGTGAAGACGGCGTTCTCGTCGTCCGAGACGGCGATGAACGCGCTGCCCATGGCGCGAGGACGGGCGCCCAGGGCGAGGGCCGGAGATGGCGCCAGAGCGGCCAGCAGCAGTCCTGTCGCCAGGATCCAGACCAGGGCGCCGGCGAGGGTTCTGGGGCCTCTCGCGGTGCGCGCGTTACGGGTGAAGGGGAGCGTGGTCATGGCCTCATCGGCTCCTTGGCACGTTGCGGAACAGTTCTTCGGGATCGCCGGCAAAGCTCACGCGCCGGTAGCCGGCTTTCGCCTTGCCGGCCGGTGGGCGAGCTACGGGCGGCTGCGTCTCGGATTCGTCGGCGGCCTGGGTTGCCCAGGCCGTGTCATCGGGTGGCGCGGTGCGGACCGAGCGGCGCGGGGCCGGCTCCGTGGGGGGCATGCGGCTGAACGCCCGGGGGGTCCAGGGGCTCTCGCCGTCAGCCTCGCCCACGAGCGACCGCGCAGGCCGTGGGAGAGGACCTGCCTTTGCCGGGCTCGGAGGCAGTTCTTCCTCGCCCTCGGGGGTGAGCATCACGGCGCCTTCCGGCAGCGAGAGAGCAGCCTGGCGCTTGGTCGACACACCGGCAGCCCTGCGTGACGTGGCGGCCCGGGGAGTCGAGGTCTTCGCGGCCCCCGACCTGGCGCGGACCGGGGCCCTGCGCGTCGCCGCGGGAGCCCCGACGGCCGTGGCGAGGCGTCCCTTGACCTTTCTCGCCACGCGTACGACCTCCGGCCTGACGGGCGTCTCGGCGTAGAGGCAGCGAACGGTGGCGAACTGGCTCTCTTCCGGATGGTTGCTGGGATTGTAGGCCGAGAGCCACGTGTGCTGCTGCTCCTCCGTGGGCGCCAGCAGGTCGATGACGGCCGGGTTGCCGAAGAAGTCCACGCCGCCGCCGAAGTGCTCGTCCGTGGGGAACTTGAAGACCTTGCCGTTCTGGAACTCGAAGTTGGCCAGGTTGTTCTCGTCGAACTGCATCATCAGGACCTGGTAGCCCCAGCCTGGCTGCGGAGTGCCGATCGCGTCCTTGGGCACGTGGACGACGAAGTCGAACCCCTCGATGAAGACGGTCTGTGGGATGACGATCTTGGGCTTCAGTCGGACCAGCTCGAGGTCGTTCGTCCGCGACTCGATGAGCCGCTCGACGTCCTCGCTGCGGTTGGGGGTGACCAGGACCATTTGCTCCCAGGCGCTGTCCTCGGCGAAGTCGACGCAGCGGCCGGGAAGGGTGCGCGTCTGACCGCTGGACGGCTTGTGGTCCTTGTCGATGTAGATGTCCATGAGCTGGAGGTGCCAGCCCTTGGCCTCGGAGCTGCCGTCGGTGCGGAACTTGTCGATGGGCCGGCGGGTCGTGATCCGGAAGACGACGTTGCTGCCGCCGTCCTCGACCTGGAACCGCTCGAGATCGAAGAACCCCTCGCGATTGTCGAAGCGGAGCGGGTACAGGTATCCGCCGGGACCGTTGTCGTCGCCCTTCGGATCGCGCATCGAGAAGTAGACCTTGCGGCCCTGGTGCACGATGCCGGTCTCGGGCTTGTAAATCGGCGCCGGACCGGTCGTGGCGCAGCCGCAGCAGAAGAACGCCAGAGTGGAGGCGAGGCCGAGAAGTTTGAGTGCTTTCATCCTTTGCATCGTCTGGTCCTATTTCACGATCATGACCGAGGCGAGCTGCCCACCTGGATCGAAGGTCCCGCTGCTCTTCTCCTCGTACGGGTCGCTGCGAATGAGGTCGTCCTTGTTGATCACGAAGCCGTAGTGCAGCTCTCCGCTGGGCATCGTCGTGTCGATGCGCGTCCAGGCGCCATCGCCCGCCACGCGGTCGCCGCTGACCTGCGTGCCCGCGGTGGCCGGGTCGATGTCGAACTGACTGCCGTCATCCCACAGGGGCCGCGCGTTCTTGCGCGGATCGAAGCTGTTGAAATCGCCCACGACCTCGACCGTCGACAGCGGGCCGAAGTCCTCGGCGAACACCACGAAGACCGCCGTTGCGGCCGTCTTCGGGATCAGCTCGTGGAGAGAATCAGTCAGGCGCGGGTCCGTCGAGCCGAACCGGGCCGAATCGAGGTTCACCTCGAAAACGTCGATGGTTTGCCCGGCGGCCGGGATGTAGACGATCCCGTAGCCGAGGTCGTAGTTGGCTCCGCGAGCGACCACGAAGTGGCGGTCGGCGTGACGGGTCTCGATGGTGAAGTCGCCCTCGACGTCGCAGAATCCCAGGTCACTGGAGTTGGGGAACGGCCCCAGGATGCGCACGCGGTTGAAGTTGGTGCCGGAACCGACCAGGTTGGCGCGAATTCCGACGGTCGAAAGCCCGGCGGGGACCGTGAGCCTCGCCTGGATGACGGAGGTCGGGGCGACGATGCCGTCCTGGATGCAGCCGGCCGTCATCGGCATGGCCGCCAGCAGCGCAAGCGCCAGAAGCACCGTTCCCATGCCGGGGCGGCCGCCGGGTGCATCGCTGTGTTGGTCCCACATCATCGAGGGTGCCTGTTATCTGGGTCCTTGCGAGTCGGGCCCGGTATTCCGACATCGGCAACCGGGCGGCAAATCAGAAGTCCGTCTGTCCGCGAAGCTGGATGATCTTGTTGGTCCGGTAGAACAGCAGGGGACCATCGTCCCATCGGTCGTCGGGGTTCTCGTACTCGTAGCCGTAGGTCAAGCGCAGCTCGGTCCTGGGGGTCGGCTCGTACAGCAACTCGAGGAAGTTGTTCACGACGTAGTCGTCGTTTCGCTTGACCAGGTCGATGTTCATCAGGCTGTGGATGTACCGGAGCCTGAGCGCCCTCGTGAACTGCCAGCCCAGCTCACCCGAGATGAGCTCGGTGATGCCGTCCAGGCCGCTGTCGATGTCGTCGTGGGCATCCTCGCGCTGGGCCCACGTCTTGAGCGAGATCTTGTCGGTGAGCTTGAGGTTGGCCTCGCCGCCGACCGTGGAGAGGTCCAGGCCGTTTCTCTGGGGGCGCAGCACGATACCCCGGGTGTTACGCGCCAGCGGCCGGATGATGTTCCCCTCGTCGTCCTCGAAGAGCGGCCCGCCGTTGAAACGCCTGAAGGTCCTCAGCAGCGCGTTGTTGATGTACTCGACGTAGCCGGAGAGGTAGAGGATCTTGTTGAGCTGGCTGTTGAGCGTGAATCGTCCGCCGCGCTCGGCGTAATGGTGGCCCGTGGCGTCGATGGCGTCGTGGTCGTCGATCCAGTCGAGTGTCCCGATCGCGCTGGTATCGGGAGTGAGCTTGATGTCGAGCGAGAAGTTGCCGAAGTCCGTGCCCGTCTCGGCGACGGCATGGTCCTCCTGGTGCTCGAACGACAGCTCGGAGTGGGTCTTGTCGGTGAAGTCCGCGAGCACCTGGACGCGCGCGCGCGTGCCGGGCTGGGCGCTGCGGATGTTGTCCTCCCAGTACTTGCTCTCGAACAGGGTGGAGAGCGTCAGGTCCTCGAAGACCCGGGCCAGCTTGTCCTTGAAGTCGTACCGGATCTCGGCGCGGGCCAGTTGCTCGCCCCGAATGGTCGGGTCGCGGCGAGCGAAGTTGTCGCGGAATGGCGGCAACGACGTGTCCACGAACTGCGACTGCGCCACCGGCGCCCGGAAGTCCTTGCCGAACCGGTACCCCTTGAGCGAGATTGTCAGGTCGCGGAACTGGTACGAACCGTCGGCTTTGAACCCGCTGCCGTCGATCGTGCGGTCGGCGTCGTCGTCCGCGCTCTTGCGTGGACCGTCGCTGCGCAGACCCACGAGCGAGACGTCCCACTTGTAGCCGCGCGACTCGCGCCCGCCCTGGATGTCGGCCGCCAGCACGCGGTTGTACTCGTTCTTGGCGGTGTACTTGTAGGCGTCCTCGACGTACGTGGCTCCCAGGATCATGTGGTTCGGGTGCTTCTTGTCATCGAAGCTCCGATACGGCTCGTACAGGATGCGCATCGCGTAGACGTCGTCCGACTTGGCCGTGACCGGCTGGAAGAACTCGGTCAGGTCCTGGTCGTTGTTCCCTTCCTTCGAATCGAGCTCGATGTTCTTCAGGACGCTCGCGTTGTACGAGAGCTTCTTGTACGAGCCGTTGCCCTCCAGTCCCGAGAAGGGGCCGTACGAATCGACCGTCAGCAGCACCGCGGGATCGGTGAAGTCGGTCATCGACTCATTCGAGAAGGCCCTGGTGTCCAGCCGCTTGGCGTGCAGCTTGAAGTGCGCCTTGTCGGCCGAGACGCGCTGCTCGTCCTCGACGCTCGTTGCGAAGTCGTCGAGGGTGTCCCCCGCGAGGGGCGGATCGCTGAACCGATAAACCAGCCGCGGCGCACCGATGGTCGGGCCGCTGATCCGCGCCTTCAGTTCGAGGAACGCCTCCAGGTCCTTGAAGAACCCCCCGCCCAGGTAGGGCTGACCGATGAACCGAAGGAACGCCTCCTGGCTCAACGGCTCCAAACCCACGTCCTTGAACTGCCGGAAGGAGTTCTTCTCCTTGTCGAACGGGTAGTTGACGAAGTTGAACGGCCTTGCCACGAACGTGTTCTCCAGACGGTAGAACCCCTCCATCCGTACGTTCGAGAGCGTCTGGTCGAGGCGGTCGGCCTTCCGTTCGACCTCGTCCACGCGTTTCTCGAGGCTTTCGACCCGGACGCCCAGCAGGTCCAGTTCGGCCCGATACTCGTTCGTCAATCGCTGCACCGTCAGGGTCTCCTCCGGCGACAGGGTGCCGCCCGCCGCCTTGAGCTGCCCGATCCGGTCGAGCATCTTGGCGACGACGACGGCCAGGTCGTACCGCGTCACGACCTTCTTCCCCTTGAAGGTGCCGTCCGGATAGCCCTCGATCAGCCCCTCCTTCGCCAGCTTCTCGATGTCCTGGAAGGCCCAGTGGTCCGGAGGAACGTCACGGAAAGCCCCGGTCCCGCCACTTCCCGGGGAGGGAGCGGCAGGCGCCTCGGCGGCGGGTGGTGGGCCGGCGGGCTGAGCCAGAGCAGGCAGCGAAGCCAACCCCGGCACGAGCTGTGCGAGGCCCATCAGTACCAGAAGGCGCCACGGCATCGACCGTGGCCAGTGCGTCGACATGGAGTGCGGCAACAAAAGAATGGCTGGGACTCGATGTTTCGTCCGATCTGGCTATCGGCAGGCTCAACGGGCAACGTAACAAAAGCCCCGCTGAGGCCGGGCTTTGTGTCCCGTGCTGCCGCAGGCCGAAGGCCCGAGACTCGAGCCCCAAGGGTCCGGAACCCCCGGTGACGCGCGCCTGGTCGGACTTGGCGGCCGCCCGACGGCTCCGTGAGTCCGTGTGGACCCCTTGCGCCGCATCGCCTGCCTGATATGAAAATCCCCGAAAAACAGAAATCCGACCCTGGTGTCGGCTCTTGTCACGTGCACCGCAGTACCGCTGGGGCCGCCCAGGGCCCACGTTAGGCCCAAGAGGCGGTGCTGACCTAGGTCAGCCGGAAAGGCACCCGAACAGCTATGTCATCGGTCCCGGCGAGGCCGGGCTAGCAACCGTTTCGCCGTCCTGTCCCTAAACACCAGGAACTGCGTTTCGGTGCACGCGCACAAGATACTGCCCAAACATCGTCCTGTCAAGGGGGAGCCCTTAGTTATTTTTTGACCCAACAGAAAACCCGGGCCACTGGGACCCGGGTCTCCTGATTCTTGCTCCGCTCGTCCCTCGAGACCTCAGGAGGAGCGGTAGGTTCGACTACTCGCCCACGAGCTGGAACTTGGGCAGGATGTTGACGCCCTCGGCCTCGGCCAGAACGACCACCTGCGCAGCCAGCACGGGCTTGGGCTCCTGCAGGCGGATCCGCCAGGTCACCTGACGCTCGTCACCTGCGCCGAGCCTGGCGATCGTCCGAACAGCGGGACCGTCCGTCACCGCGAAGTCGAGGCCGCTGACCAACCGGACCGTGACGTTCTTCACGTTCATCGGCGAGAGGTTTTCCAGCGTGGCCGTGACTTCGATCTGCCCGCCCGACTTGCGGGCCGTGGTGCGGCTCACCAGGACGGCTGCAGCCACCTGGTCGGAGGCCGCCAGCCTCGTCATCCCCGAGCGCAGCGCAGCCAGGTACTTGGCCGGGCCGGCTGCAGCCGCGACGGAGGGCTGGTCAGGGGCGCCGGCCGCTCGTGCCAGCGTGTCCGAGAGGACCGTCGCTCGTCGCATGACCTCTTCCTGGGCGGCCACGTACAGCCCGCGAGCGGAGTCCGCGCCTCGCATCTCGCCGGCGCCGTCGCCCAGGACCAGTGCCTCGGCCTTGCCCGAGAGCAGGTCGATCTTCTGGTCCGCCGCGAGCAAGCGCTCGACCTGGGGAGCGAGCTTGGCGTTCCTGGTGCGGGCGGCCTCCAGCGCGTCGCGAGCAGCCGTCTGGTAGCCCTCGTAGGCTGCTTCCAGGTCGGCCATCAGCTTGCGGCTGTAGGCGGCATCCACCTTGACATGTGCCAGCGTCGAAGGCAAGGCCGCGGCCGCGGCGGCGTTCGGCTCGAAGGCCCAGCGGACGCCGTTCGGCATGTCTCCCTTGGGAAGCCGGAAGAAGTAGCTGCCGCAGTCCCACGTGGTGTGAGCCAGGAGCCCGCCGGCGGCGACTCCGCCGACGATCGCCACGACCTTGGAGATGTTTGTCGGATCGAGCACGGACGCATAGCCGACGATCTGCGAGATCTTGGCCACGACCCTCGCGATCTCGCGCTCCTTCTGATTGCGCTGATGGCGGGTGGCGATCTGCGATTCGACCACCTCGCGCACCGAGGATGCGGTCTCGGTCACGCCGTCGTCCCAGACCTTCTTCTCGGCGTCCTCGTACGACCCCGCTGCCGTCAGCTTCGCGGCGTACTGCGCCGCAGCGTCGACGCTGGCCTGGCTGCGAGCCACGTAGCCGATCTTCGGGATCGCGGTCAGGGCGTACTTGCCCATCAGCTTGACGCCCATGTCCTTGAGCCAGCCCGGGTTGTCGTTTTCGATCTGCACGTGCAAGACGCGGCTGGCGACGTTGGCGACGACCGTGATCACGATCGGTCCATAGGTGCTGTACGGCGGGTTCATCCGGGCCATGATGTAGATCCCGAACTTCTCACCCAGGAAGAGCAGCTTGCTCAGGATCGCCTTCTTCAGTGCCGTCGCCACGGGGCCCACGATCGGGACGCCCTCGAAATGGGCCGCGATGTCGGTCACCGTGCTGTGTCCGGCGAGCGTGAGGCGCACCATATCGTAGACGGTCGAGGCGACGTCCTCGGCCAGGACCAGGCCGTTGTTGTAGGAGAACTCGATGATGCTCTCGGCGAGGATCAGCCGGCGCATCACCTGCTTGACCTGCTCGAGATCCTGGGTCTTCTTGGCGGGTCGAACGGCCGGTGCCGGAGTGGTCGACGGGACGTTGAAGTCCGCGGCCCACTGGGCCAGCAGCGCCTTGGCGGGGGCCTCGTCGTAGTCCGCCAGGCCCAACCCGTCGGGAAGCGGCAGGTGGGGGAACCCGCGGGCGAGCTCCAGCAGCTTCCAGGGCTTGAAGAGCTGCCCTTCGATGAACTGCGGGTCGATCTGCAGGTGCGTCAAGTTGTGGATGTTCTCGTTCTTCTTGTTGATGAGGTAGCCGAGGTTGTCGTGCGAGTCGTCCGAATCGTCGCCGCGGCCGGGCCGGGCGTGGAGCACCTCGTCCCGCAGCGCATCCGACACCTGGCCGCCCTCGAGGGCATCGAACCGGGCCCTCTTCAGCGCCTGGCGGAGCACGCTGGCCATCGCGTGCTTGTGACTGCCCTTCGCGTTGGCCAGGAGCTGGGCCGCCTTGCGGCCTGCCTCCGAATCGGCGGCCAGCGACGCCGCGAGAGCGGTGGTATTCTCTTCGCGGGCCTTGAGGAGCTGTCCGTACACGTCGGCATCCTGGGCCGGGTTGGCCAGCTTGCCGTCGATCGTGGCCAGGCGGGCGCCGTTCTCGACGAGGGCCGCCACGTCGACCTTGGCACCAACCTGCTCGAGCTCGTAGGTGAACTTGACGCCCTTCTTGCTGCCGCTCAGAGCGCGCACCATGAACGTGACGCTGCCGCCGCCCAAGTCGAGCGTGGCCGTGCCGGCGTTCTTGTCGTTGAGGACGACGTCCTCGACCGTGGCCGCGCCGGCGGCGTCGAACTTGACAGCTTTGACCTGGAAGCGGGCCTTGGACCCAATCAGCCCTGGCTTCTCGCCGGTGAAGGTCAGCTTGACTTTTCCGGTCCTACCTTGGGCCTTCGTCGCCAGCGCAGGCAGCGAGGCGATGGGGATGACGGTCGTGTCCGAGAGGACCCCATCGTCTTCCTGCAACTGGAATTCGAGGGTCGTGACGGCAACGCCCAGGCGGGCGAAGTGGCCGATCGTCGCCGAGTAGGCCTCGCCGTCCTTGGCGAGCGGCGTCGAGACCGCCTTGGCCTGGACGGTCGAACCGGCCGGGACGAGCCTCTGCGGCGGCATCTGGGAGGAGCTTGACCTTGTCCAGCATGGTGGGCCGATCGGGCGTGTACTTCTGGACCGTCGTGACGGTCAGGTACTTGGCTCCGTCAGGGGCCACGCTGTCTTCGACCTCGCCCTCCGGCAATCCGGCGACGGCGTAGACCTTCGCACTCTGGACGCCGAACTGGAGCGACTCGTCGTAGTTCCAGTCGGGGTTGGACGGCTTCGACTGGTTGAGGATGTTGGCCAGGAACCAATCGTTCTTGATCTCGTCGAGCGACTTGGCGACCCCGCGAGACTTGAGGAGGGCCGCGATGCTCTCCTGCCCGCGCAACTGGCTGGCGTTGAGCTCGCGAGTGAAGGCCTGGCGCTCGGCGTCGGTCTTCCCGGCGTAGTGCGAGTAGAGGTAATAGATGAAGAGATAGGACCGGCCGTAGTCCTCGAGCGTGTTGTCGAAGCGATCGAAGGCCGAGTTGCTATCGTGGATGTAGCTGAAGATCTGCGGGGCATGGCCGTAGCCGTTCACGAAGAAGGCGAGCTGGGCCATCGACTCGTTGATCCACTTGCCCTCGGCGCGATCCATGTTGAAGTGGATCATGTGCTGGAACTCGTGCGCGAGGATGCCCAGGTAGTCGTCACGGCTCGGGTCGCCCGGATGGACGTCCAGGTAGACCATCTCGCGCTCGTTCGACTGCGGAAAGAGGCTGGTGCTGACCGAATCGAGCGGGAAGAAGTAGCCGGCGACATAGCCGCGGCCCGGCTCCCAGCCGTCCTGGATATCCAGGAGCAGCAAGGTGATGCGCTTGTCGTTGTCGATTCCGGGCGAGATCTCCGAGCCGAAGTACGCGTGGTTGGTCGGGTAGATGACGTTGTCGAACTGCGCGGCCAGCTTGTCCAACGTCGCGTCCTCGACCGTGTGTCCGTCCTGGACGTACAGATAGGCGTTCTTGGAGATCTTGCGAAGGACGGCCTCGACCTGGATGGGCTTGTTGTTGGCCACGTCCATGGACCAGAAGAAGTCCGACTCGCCCACCTGCACGGCCTTCTTGGCCCGCGGCTGGGCTGACTTGAAGTCTTCCGGTTTGGCCCGCTCGAGATAGGATCGCGCGAAGTCGTCCAGCAAGGCCGTGCCGTCAATCCACTGGGGACCCTTGGGCTCGGACGGGACACTGGCCGCCCATGCGGCCGGCGCCAAGGACACGAGCGCCATGAAGACCGCCAGACAAAGAAGCAGAGAACCGCGCGCCATACCTACCTCCTACCCGTGTACTCGGGGAGTTCCGGAAAATCCTGCCCAAAAAAGGCATGAGCTCGACCAGGTTGTTCGGGCCGAGCGACGAAGAATAACAACGGCTAACGGGATCGTCAAGCCCCGCAAAACCGCGGGGAGCGTCCCTGAAACGTGGGAAGCCGCGTCGTCGAGTGGCCACGGTGCCTGTCTTCAACGCAAGGGCGCAAAGATGCAAGGACGCAAGGAAGGTCCTATTGATCAGCATTTCCTGGCGTCTTTGCGTCCTGGCGGCTTTGCGTTTGGTCCTCTCTGCCCCATGATCCGGGGACGTTCTCGGTCGCGCGGGCTCGCGGTGCTGGCTTACAATGACGGCCATGCCGGACCCGTGCACGAACGCGGCCGCGCAGGTGGCGCGGGTGCCCCGGTTCCGCGAGCCGCTTGCTCGCCTCTTCCGCGACCCCCGCGTGGAGGTGGGCGTTGCGCTGGCCATCCTGGCTTCGGTCGCAGTTCTCGTGACCGAGACGCTGCTGCCGCGCTCTCACTGGCTGCAGCCAGTCCTGGTCCCCATCGGCGAGCTCTTCACCATCCTGTTCGGCGTGGAGCTGACCCTGCGGTATCTGGCCGTTCGCAAGCCCCTGACGTATCTGGCCGAGTACTGGGTCGACCTGCTGGCCGTGTTGCCGATCCTGCGGCCCTTGCGGTTCCTGCGGTTCCTGCGGCTGCTGCGGCTGTTCCGCGCCGGGATCGTGATCCATCGTCGCAGCCGCCGGTTGTGGGGCACCCTGGCCG
>JACQZL010000107.1:0-6658 GCA_016213865.1 Candidatus Rifleibacteriota bacterium | reverse complement strand
TGGGCACCTTCTTGACGACGGTCCTGATCCTGGCGGCGGTCGGCATCATGCAGTTCGAGGGACAGAGACCGGGCACCTTCGGGTCGCTCGGCTCGGCCCTCTGGTGGAGCCTGATGCTGATCGTCACCGGCGAAATGGACACGGTCCCACAGTCGGCCGAGGGGCGGGTTTTGGCCCTCTTCGGCATCCTGGCAGGGATGACCGTCTTTGCCATCTTCACGGGCATCGTGTCGGCGGTGATGGTCCAGCGCTTGAGGAGGCACATGGACGAGAAGATCGTGAGCATCGAAGACGTGAGGGGCCAGATCCTGATCTGCGGCTGGAACCGCGCCGGCCTCCGGCTGGTCCGCGAGCTGCTCGCCGACCGCAGTCAACCGCCGCGTCCCGTCGTGGTCGTGGCCGAACTGGCGGAGGCCGACGCGGCGGAAGTGGCCCGGTTGTCGCCCGAGCGGGTCTACGTCGTGCGCGGCGACTACACGCGGGTCTCCGTCCTGGAGCAGGCCGGCGTGCGCCACGCGAGCACCGCGGTCCTGTTGGCCGACCGGACCGCCGACCGCAGCGACCAGGACCGCGATGCACGCACGGTCCTCGCGGCCCTGACCATCGAGAAGATGGCTCCGCGGGTCTTCACGACCGTGGAGCTCATCAACCCGGACAACGAGAGCCACCTGCGCATCGCCGGCGTCGAGGAGGTCTTCGTCAAGGCCACGGTCACGGCGAGCTTCCTGGCCGCGATCTCCCTGAATCCCGGTCTGGGCAAACTCGCGCGCTCGCTCTTCGCGGGAGGCATCGGGACCGCCGTCCACCGGGTCCCTGTCCCCGAGCAGTGGACCGGGATCGAGCTGGCGCGCGTGTTTCGAGGCATCAAGGCGCAAGCGAACGCGGCCGTGCTGGGCCTGGAGGTGGACGGCAACCTGGAGCTCAACCCGCCCCTTTCCCGCAGACTGCCGCGGGGCTCGGTCTTGATGCTGGTCGCCGCGGCCGAGCCGGACCTGGCGGCCGTCTCACCCGAGCCGCTGTAGGTCTTGCGACGACGGATCATGGGGAAACCGGGATCCGTTGGTACCGGTCAGAATGGCCCAAGTCACCCGTACCATTCAGGCGTCATTCCCGCGAAAGCGGGAATCCAGGAGTCCTTATGGTCACAGGATTTCTGGACCCCCCGCTTTCGCGGGGGTGACGGAGTAGTTGGTGCCTTCGTGCCTTGGTGGTTCAACACGACGCCTGACGCAGCCTGGTGAGGTCACTCTGGAAACGACCTGCTATCACCTCGCTCGTCTGTGATGATCGTCCACGCGCGAGGGCGCGTCGCCGTGTACCATCTCGCGAATGGTCTCCCACGCGAGGAAGTCCCCGGGGAAACCCTTGTCGACGGCGCTGACGGCGTCGAGCTCGGCGAGCTGCTCCTGGGGGATCGTGAAGGCGAGGCAGGACAGGTTCTCCTCGAGCTGGGGGAGGGTCCTGGCACCAAGAATCGGGATCATCACGTTGGCGGGTTGCTGGCGCACCCAGGCGAGCGCGACCTGGGACGGCGTGCGCTCGAGCCTGTCGGCGACCCGGGACACGGCCGCGGCGATGGCCAGGTTGCGGGGCGTCACGTACGCGTCGCCCCACGGTCCCCCGGCCAGGCGCGTCCCCTGGGGCCGGCCGTCGCGGTACTTGCCGGTCAGGACGCCCCCGCCGAGCGGACCCCACGGTGTCACAGCCAGGTCGAGCGCCGCGGCCATGGGCAGCAGCTCGCGCTCGGGCGTGCGCTGGACCAGGCTGTACTCGATCTGCAGACCGCCGAAGGATGTCCAGCCGCGCAGCTCGGCCAGCGTATTGGCCCGAGCGACCACCCAGGCGGGCGCGTCGGAGATCCCCACGTAGAGGACCTTGCCTGCCCGGACGGCGTCGTCGAGGGCGCGCATCAGCTCGTCGAGCGGGGTCGTCTCGTCCCACGCGTGGACCCACATCAGGTCGACGTAGTCGGTGCCCAGACGTTCCAGGCTACGCTCCAGCGACTGGACCAGGTTCTTCCTGTGATTGCCGCAGGCATTGGGGTCGCCCGGACGCGTCGAGAGCGTGAACTTCGTGGCGATGACGTACCTCTCGCGCTCGCCCCGGATGAACTCGCCCAGGAAGCGCTCGCTGGTCCCGTCGGTGTAGCGGTTGGCGGTGTCGAAGAAGTTGCCGCCTTCCTCGACGTAGCGCTCGAAGACCCGGCGGCTCTCATCGCGGTTGGCGCCGATGCCCCAGTTTTCGCCAAAAGTCATGGTCCCCAGGGCCAACTCCGAGACCCGCAGCCCCGTACGTCCGAACAACTTGTAGCGCATCATCCGTAATCGCCTCCTGAGAAGAACGGCCCCGACCGGGCGGGAGTCTACGCCCCCCGCGGCACCGGGCGCCAGAAACCCGCGCCCGTGGGCCTGCGGTAGACTGCTGCCGCCCGCACGAGCCCGAGCGGGTCCTTGACGCGACCGGAGGTGTTCCTTGGCGCAAGCTCCCGATCCTGCAGTCGGTCTCGATCAGTCCGCCGTCGCGGCGTTCGATTCTCTCAAGCAGTACCACCAGGTGCCGGGGTTCCGCATCGGGGGTCGCTACGACCTGTCCGACGAGTCCTCTTACGAGTTGGGCGGGTCGGGCGGAGTGACCTTCGAGTCGCTCGGACTGCCTCCGGTCCAGCTCGGCTACGTCACCGTGGGGACGCCGCATCGGAACGGCCGCGGCGAGGTCGACAACGCCGTGCTGATCTGCCCGTACTACTCGGGCGACTCGACCAACATGCTCGATTTTTGGTCCGAGAAGGGGACGCGCACGGACCTGTCCGAAGGGGCCCCTCTGGGCCCGGGCAAGGTCTTCGACACCGACCGTTACTACTTCATCCTGGCCGACGCGCTAGGCCTGTGGGGGACCTCCAAGCCCAGCTCCTCTCATCCGGGCCAGCCTGGGACGCGAGCGCTGGGCCTGGCCTTTCCGCAGTACCGCCTCGAGGACTGCGTCCAGCTCATGTACCGGCTGCTGCGCGATCGACTCGGAGTCGACCGGCTCCGGCTCGTGACGGGGGTCTCGCTGGGCGCCAGCCTGACCTACGTCTGGGGGGTCCTGCACCCGACCTTCGCGCAGGCCCTCTGTCCGATCGGCGGTACCCCGTTCCAGAACCGCGGGATGGCCCGATGGCTCTTCGACCTGATGACCGCGGCCATTCAGAGCGACCCCATCTATCGGATGACCAGAGGCGATTACTATGCCAGACCCCGCCTCGAGCGGCCGATCCTGGGCAACCTCTTCGGCTGGTCGCTGCTGCGCCAGTCGGCCTACGTCGACGAGCGCCGGGTCGCCCAGTCCGAGGACCAGTACACGCTCGAGTCCTTCGACTGGGAGGGGTCGCAGGCCGTGGTCGACAGTCTGGTCAAGCATGCGGGCGCGGGCCAGGCCCTCTTCTCGGTGGCCCTGATCGACTCGAACGACCTCATCTACCGCAACCGTGCGCAGGCCGTCCACGACGTCGAAGGCGAGCTGGGCCGCATCCGCGCGCGCACGCTGATCGTCCACGTCGAAACGGACCAGTGGCTGCGCCCGCACATCGCCCGCCGGGCCCACGAGCGGATCCCCGGCAGCCGGCTCATCACCTTTCCTCACGACCTGGGCCACTACGCGGTCTTTGCGGCGCCCATCCGCTACGCCGGCGCGATCCGCGAGTTGCTGGAAGCCCCGGGGCCGTCCGCCCGCTGAGCGACTGTGGCGAAACGACCGGACCCATCCAACACATGATGTGGTGGGACCGGCCTCCGTGCCGGTCAGCCATTGGCCGGCTCGGACGACGGCCTGCGGCCGTCGCGTTCGGGCGGCCCTACCAGTTGCTGGCAAACGGCACGGATTTCCTTGCTTGTTTCGGCACACCAAGGACCGAGTCCGCGGACGGTCGGCGTCGGCTCAGCGGGAGGTGCGATCCGGTCGTCGCTGGTACGCCCCGGCCACCAACTGGCCGTTCGCCGTCACCGCCGCGACGATCACCGTCTCGGCCGTGAGGGCGACCTCGAGCCTGCGCGGAGGCTGACCGTCCCAGGAGCAGAGGTCGCGCCCGGTCCAGGCCGTGCCGTCGAGGCTCTCCCGGAGGTGCAGCGCCAGGCGCCGGCCACCTCGGCTCGAAGCAGCCACACAGGCCAGCACGAACCGGTCCGGGCCGGCTGCCAGGGCCGGCACCATCCCGCCGTCGACCACCGGCAAGGCGCGTCCCAGCCACTTGCCGTCGGCACCGAGGACTCGCGTCATCACGGCTCCGCCGCTCTCGAACGCCACAACGCAGCGTTCGCCCCGGCCGGCGACAGAGAAGTGCTTCACGTCAACGGCCGGGTCAACCGCCACCAACGGCGACCACGGGCCGTCGCCGGAACCGCCGGCGGCCCCCGAGCCCATCCAGCACAAGCGTCCCAACTGAGTATGGTTGCAGGCGTTCACGAAGAGCGCGGACCGACCGCCCCAATCAGCCACCCGAGGATCCGCAATGGCATAGGCCTCTGCAGGAACCGACGGTCCCGCCAGGGGACCGAGCACGACCGGAGCCGACGGCTTCCCGCCGCGGACCGGGACCCTGATACGAGCCAATCGCTTGGGCGAGCTATCGCGGGGCCGCGTCAGGCCGTACAGGTGCAGAGAACCGGCCTCGCCAGCCCCCATCGCAACCAGGTCTCCGCCGAGGTCGACCAGCGAGTCCTCGCGCTCGGGCTCGTTCGCCGCACCTCCTGCCACGCGTGTCACGGAAACCTGGCCCGGAGTGCCTGTGTAGCCGTTCCAACTCGCCCAGAGAGAGCCTCCGAGGAAGGCCAACCCCGGGCTCGGGAAGCAGTGTTGCGCCTCCTCCAGCACCACGGTCGGGGCCCAGGTCTTTCCCGAGTCGTAGCTCTGGCGCAGCCGTATCGACTGCGAGGTGCTGCCTCTCTCGCAGGCAGTCCAGAGAACGGCCACGTTTCCCTCCGAAGCCGCGACGGCGAGCGACTCGGGGGACTCCAGGCCGGAGTCCAGCACTGGCAAGCCGCAGTCCTCGGCCACGGGCAACGTCCGCAGCTCGAAACCGCTGCTGGCCCCTGGACCGCTCAACTGTACGTAGTAGGTGTTGTCCGGTTCGAGCTGGTCCAGACCTACCCAGCCGATGGTCAGGAACACGGCCCGGAAAGAGAACGTCCTGGGCACGAGCTCGCGCCCTCTCGAGTTGCCCACGTAGCACCGGGCATCCGGTGGGCGCTTGCCGGCAAACCAGAGGCTCGCGCGGTCGGCCCCGACCGTGATCCGCTTCGGCAGGACTGAATCCGCCAGGGCTCCGGGACCGGGGGGCGGGTCCACCGCCGGGTGGGGCGGCCCGGCCTGTTCCTCGGGCCTCGCCGCCGTCGGGTCGCTCGGAGGTTCCGGCCGCGGGCCGACGAGCGACCACGCGAGCAGTCCCACCAGCAAGACCAGCACGCCGGCGGAAACGGCAAGCACCGGACGCCTCGCCAGCAACAGCCCCCGGAGGCGTTGCTCGCTGCTCGCGCTCCGCGTCTCCAGGCCGTCGAACTTGGTCTCCGCGGGATCAGCGCCAGTCCTTCTCGCGAGGGCCGTCGTGGCTGGCGGGCGCAGCGGCCCGGTCCTGCTCGGCGCCGGCGACCTGGGGGGCTCCTTGGACTTGTAGAGGGCCGTCTCGATCCGGGCCTTCACTCGCGCGGCGGAAGCCGGACGGCGAGCCGGGACGGGGTCTGTCAGGTGTCGGAGGAGCTCCTCGAGCCACGGCAGCTCCCGCTGAACGTCCGGAGCCAACAGCTCCAGACTGGGCAACGGTGGCAGCGCCCTTCCGTTCAGGACAGCCTGGAGCTGCTCGGTACCGTACGGCGGGCTGCCGGTGACGGCCTCGAAGAGCGTCGCGCCAAGCTGGTAGAGATCCGTGCGTTCGTCGGCGGGCCGTCCGCGAAGAGTCTCGGGCGCCATGTAGGCCCAGGTCCCCAGCACGACGCCGGTCGCCGTCATCGCCGTGACGTCGGCGGCCCGCGAGAGACCGAAATCGGCGAGCTTGGCGCGGCCCTCCGTCGTGAACAGAACGTTCTGCGGCTTGAGGTCCCTGTGGAGCACCCCCTCCGCGTGACTGACCTCCAGAGCCTCGGCCAGGTCCAGGAACAGAAGGGGCAGATCGACGAGCGGCAGGCCCGGTCTTCCTGCCGCCCCGCCGCTGCCCAGGCGGTCCGCAAGAGTGCCCCCTCGCAGCAACTCCATCCCGTAGAACGGGGGCTCGTGGTCCAGATGCTCGTCGAGGATGGCGACCACCCGCGGGTGGCGCAGCCGCTGCAGGGCCTGGACCTCGCGACGAAAGCGCCGGACAGCCTGCTGGTTCGCGGCAAACGCGGCAGCCAGGATTTTGAGGGCTCCCAACTGCCCGGTTGACGCCCGCGCCTCGAAGATGCAGCCCATTCCGCCCTTGCCGAGCAGGCGGCCGAGGGTCCATCCCTCGAGGACCGTCCCGGGGGCGGGGGCGGAGAGGCTGCTGTCCGGCGTGCCGGAAGTCATCGGAGGGCTCGAGCAGACGACCTGTTGTCGCGGCTTCGAAGCGCAACGGATCCCGAACGCGCGACGAAGCACTCATCTGCAGCGTACACCCTGCGACCGGGCCCTGCTACCGCCGCCGGCAAGGGGGGAGCGTCGCCGGATCGTG
>JACQZL010000260.1 GCA_016213865.1 Candidatus Rifleibacteriota bacterium | reverse complement strand
TACGCGCCATTTCTCAGATACCTTCCTCTTTGTGACTTGCCGCCGGGTCGTAAAGCCTCAGCCCTGCCGCTGCTTGTGCTTGGCGATCTTGCAGAATACCCGGATGACTCCCTTGCGCCGGACGAACCGACACTTGTCGCAAATCTTCTTGATGGATGCCCTGACCTTCATGGTGGTGCTCCGTGATCGGGGGCCTGGCGGCTCGAGGCCGGCGGCCCGTGGTCTGATGGGTCTGGTGTGGTGGAAACTGGATGATACGACGGGGACAGGTCCCGCGCGGGCTCCCGGACTTCACAGCTTCGTGATGATCTCGGGGCCCCGGTCCGTGATGGCGATCGTGTGCTCGAAGTGTACCGAGAGCTGGCCGTCGTTCGTCCTGACCGTCCAGCCGTCGCTTCCGACGCGCGTCTCTTTCACTCCCTGATTGAGCATAGGTTCTATCGCTATCACCATGCCGGGCTGGAGCTTGATGCCCGTTCCCGGCTGACCGAAGTTCGGGACACTGGGTGCCTCGTGCATCGTCGTCCCGACGCCGTGGCCCATGTAGTCCCTGACGACCGACATCCCGTGCTTCTCGGCATATCGCTGCACCGCGTGGCCGATATCGTTCACTCGATTCGGCGGGACCGCGGCCAGGATCCCTTCCAGCAGGGCCTGCCGGCCGATGGCGAGCATCCTCTGGATGGCCTTGGAGACCTTGCCCACCGGGAGCGTCACCGCCGCATCGGCGATGTAGCCCTCGTGGATGGCGGCAAAGTCCAGTCCGATGATGTCGCCGTCTTTCAGTATGACCTTCGCGCTTGGTATTCCGTGGACCACCTCGTCGTTGACCGACGTACAGATCGACGCCGGATACGGTGGCGTGTTCTTGTTGGGTTGATATCCCAGAAACGGGGACTTGAGCTTACGTTTGTGGACCGCTTCCTGGACCATCCGGTCTATCGCCAGGGTCGTGACCCCGGGCTTGATGGCCTCCGAGAGCTCGAAGAGGATCTCGGCCACATGCCTTCCGGCCACGCGTATCGTTTCTAGCTCGGCCGGGCTCTTGAGGGTCACGCCCCTTTCCGTTCCTGGAGATAGCGGAACACGCATTCGGAAACCTCTTCGATGCCGCCCGAGCCGTCGAACTCCTCGAGCAAACCCCGATCCCGGTAGTACTCCAGCACCGGCTGGGTCTGCTCGGAGTAGACCCGCAACCGCTCGCGGATGACCGTCTCGTTGTCGTCGGGCCGGCTGGCCAGCGCACTCTGGCAGTCGTCGCACTTGCCCTCGGCCCGCGGCGGGTTGTTCTTGCGGTGGTAGACCCGGTTGCACTTGGGGCAGGTCAGCCGGAAGACCAGCCGATCGAGCAGGACCTCGCTCGGTACCTTCAGGTTGACGACCGAGTCCATCGCCAGGCGCTCGGACTCGAGGAGTTGCCCGAGGGACCGCGCCTGGGGCAACGTGCGGGGATAGCCGTCCAGGACGACCCCGCCGTCGGCCTCGCACGCCTGCTTGATGTGCCCGCCGACCATGCTGGTCATCAGGTCATCCGGCACCAGCTTGCCTGCCTCCATGTAGGCCTTGGCCTGCTGGCCCTTTTCGGTCTTGCCGCCGACCTCGGCGCGCACGACGTCACCGGAGGCCAGGTGCTTGAGTCCCAGCCGGCGAGCGATAGCCTGGGCTTGAGTGCCTTTGCCGGCACCCGGAGGCCCCATGAGCAGGACGAGGAACATCTCAGCTTCTCCTCATGAACCCTTGGTAGTGGCGCGTGACCATGTGCGATTCCATCTGGCGCACCGTGTCCAGCACCACACCGACGACGATCAGCAGTGCCGTGCCGCCGAAGTAGAACGGCACGTTCAGGTACTTGTACAGGAGCTGCGGCAGCACCGAAATGGCCGCGAGGAACAGCGCGCCGCAGAGCGTCACGCGGTTGAGGATCCGGTCGATGTAGTCGGCCGTCCGCCTGCCTGCCCGGATGCCCGGGATGAACCCACCGTACTTCTTGAGGTTGTCCGCCATCTCCTTGGGGTTGAGGAGGATCGCCGTGTAGAAGTAGGTGAAGAAGATGATCATCAGGCTCTCGAGGAAGAGGTAGAGCGGCTCGCCCCAGCGCAGCATCCCGATGAGCGAGGTGACCCAGTCGTTGGCCGCCCCGCCGCCTCGGAGGTTCGAGAACCAGCTCAGGATCAGCGTGGGGAACATCAGCACCGAGCTGGCGAAGATCACCGGGATGACGCCGGCCTGATTGACCCGGAGAGGGATGTGGGTGTTCGCGCCGCCGTAGACCCGCCGGCCGACCACGCGCTTGGCGTGCTGGACGGGGACCTTGCGGACGGCGTCCTGGATGGCAACGACCGCCGCGGTCGTCACGACGACGATCGCCAGCACCGCCAGCAACTGCAGGATGCCGGCCGGATCGAAGTCGCCGATGCGGAAGGTCACCCACGAGTGAGCGACGGCCGACGGCAACCCGGCCACGATGCCTGCCGTGATCAACAACGAGATACCGTTGCCGATGCCCTTGGCCGTCATCTGTTCGCCGAGCCACATGATGAACGCCGTGCCGGCCGTCAGGGTGATGACGGCCGTGATGCGGAAGGTCCAGCCGTGGTGGTACACCAGACCACCGCCCATCTGCCCGCTGGCGTTTTCGAGCCAGTAGGCCAGGCCCAGGGCCTGCAGGGCACCGATGCCGACGGTGCCGTAGCGAGTGTACTGGTTGATCTTCTTGCGGCCCTCTTCGCCCTCTTCCTTGGCAAGATGCTCGAGAGTCGGGATGACGTACACCAACAACTGCATGATGATGCTGGCGTTGATGTACGGGGCGATGCCCAGCGCAAAGACGCTGAACTTCGAGAGCGCGCCACCCGAGAACAGGTTGAAGAACCCGAGGACCGTGTTCGACTGCGCGGCAAAGAACTTGGCCAGCTCGGTAGGATCGACGCCCGGGGTCGGGATCTGGCATCCCAGCCGGAAGACCAGGACCGCCCCGAAGGTGAACAGGATCCGATTCCGGAGCTCACCGATCTTGAAGGCATTGCCAAGGGTCTGGATCAATTCTTGATCACCTCGACGGCCCCGCCGGCCTCCTTGATCTTGGACTCGGCGGACTGGCTGAACTTGTGGGCGCAGACCGTCACGTTCTTGGGGGCCTCACCGTCGCCCAGCACCTTGACGAGCTGGGCGTTTCGGCGGACAAGGCCTTTCTCCTTGAGCCAGTCGACGTCCACGCGCGTTCCCGCGGCGACGTCCTTGAGCGACTCGAGGTTGACGGTCTCGTACTCGACGCGGAACAAGTTATGGAACCCGCGCTTCGGGATGCGCCGAAAGAGAGGCATCTGCCCACCTTCGAACCCGATGCGCACGCCGCCGCCCTGGCGGGAGTTTTGCCCCTTCTGACCGCGGCAACTGGTCTTGCCGTGGCCGGAGCTCTTCCCACGGCCGACCCGCTTGAGCTTGCGGCGAGCCGCCTTGGGAAACTGGAAGTTGTCTAGTGTGAGTGCCATGGAATCAACCGTCCCATCATCATGGGCGCGTGGCGGAAGGGATGAGATGGCGCATTATAGTCCGTCGCCCCTGCAAAGTAAACAGCCACGTGCCGTCTTGGTGAGGTTATTGCTTGCCCTCGACCTCGCGCACCACGACCAGGTGTTTCACTCGCTCGATCATGCCGAGGATGGAAGGGTGCGCGCTCTTGCGGACGGTCTGCATCCGGCGCTTCAGTCCCAGGGCCCTGACGGTCCTGAACTGGTCGTCGGTCGTGCCGATCGTGCCGCGTACCAATGTGATCTCCAGTGTCTTGGCCATCTGAATCTCCCGATGATTCGCCCGGTCCGGGACCCAGAGGCCCGGTCCGTGGCGGATTTCAACCAACCTGCTGGACGCCGTCGTAGAGCTGCTCCAGCGAAAGGCCCCGGATCTCGGCGACGGCCCCGGCCCGTCGCAACTGGCCGAGCCCGTTCATGGTGGCCTTGAGGACGTTGACCGCGTTCGAGCTGCCCAGCGACTTGGACAGGACGTCCTTGATGCCCGACGCCTCGATCACGGCGCGGACGGCGCCGCCGGCGATGACGCCCGTACCGGGCGACGCGGGCTTGAGGATCACGCGGGCCGTGCCATAGCGGCCCAGGACCTGGAACGGGATGGTCCCCTTCACGATCGGGACCGCGATCATCGAGCGCTTGGCCCGGTCGATCGCCTTGCGGACCGCGTCGGGCACCAGCTTGGCCTTGCCCAGCGCGATGCCGACCTGGCCCTTGCCGTCTCCCGCGACCGCCAGGACCGCGAAGCCGAAGCGGCGACCGCCCTTGACGACCTTGGCCGTTCGGTTGATGCGGACGACCTTCTCGATGAAGCCTTCCTCGCCCTCTTGGCGGCGATCTCCTCCGAAATGTCCGGTGGGTCTTGCCATTGACGATCTCTCCTTGTCAGAACTTCAGGCCCTCGGCACGGGCCGCCTCGGCCAGCGCCTTGACGCGGCCCACGTAGGGAAAGCCGCCCCGGTCGAAGACGACTTGCTCGATATTGTGCTTCTTGGCGAGCTGCGCCACGGCCTTGCCGATGGCCTTGGCCGCGTCCATGCCCTTGGCCTTCGCCAGGTCCTTGCGCAGCTCGGGGTTGAGGCTCGAGACGCCCGTGACCGTGTGGCCGCGGGAATCGTCCACGAGCTGGGCATAGATGTGCTTGGCGCTCTTGAAGACCACCAGACGGGGCCGCTCGGGCACGCCCTGCACGCGATTGCGAAGCCGCACGTGCCGCGCCTCGCGCTTCTGGTTCCTGTTGCGGATATCAGACATCGTTCACTCCTTGACTGCCGGCTGGTCCCGGGCCGTGGGCGCCGCCCCTCGCGGGGAGAGCGCCCGGGCCGCACCGCCTCATCAGGCTCCGACCTTCTTGCCGACCTTGGTCTTGACCTGCTCCTCGTGGTAGCGGATGCCCTTGCCCTTGTAGGCCTCGGGCGGCCGGATGCGGCGCAGCTTGGCTGCGAACTCGCCGACGACCTGCTTGTTGGCGCCTCGAATGACCACGTTCTCGCCCTTGGCGCCCGCCTCGACCTTGAGGCCCTCGGGCACCGGGACCTTGACCGGGTGCGAGAAGCCCAGGGCGAGCTCGAGGGTCTTGCCGCCCTCGACCTTGGCCCGGTAGCCGACGCCCACGAGATCCAGCGTGCGCTCGAACTCCTGCGTCACACCGTGGACCATGTTCTGGATGAGGGCGCGGGTCAGGCCGTGCGCCGCCCGCGATGCGGGCCGATCGTCCTCGCGCGTCACGACGACCTTGCGGTCGTCCAACGCGATGTTAATTCCGGGCCGGAACTGCTGCGAGAGCGTTCCCTTCGGGCCCTTCACGGTCACCAGGTACTTGTCCACCGTCACGGTCACCTTGTCCGGGACCGTCACGGGAAGCTTTCCTATCCTCGACATGTTCTTCTCCTGATTGTGGGCTCCTGCCACCCAGCCGGCGGCCGCGCCGCCGTCCTCACCAGACGTAACAGAGGACCTCTCCGCCGACCCCCACCTTGCGAGAGAGCTTGTCCGTCATGAGACCCTTCGGTGTGGACAGGATGGCGATGCCGAGGCCACCGAGCACCTTCGGGATCGACTCGCGCTCCACGTAAACCCGTAGCCCGGGCTTGCTGATCCGCTTGAGCCCATTGAGGGCGCGGGTGCGAGCGGGGGTGTACTTGAGAAAGATCCGCAGCGAGGGATGCTGCCCGGCCTCCTGGACGACTTCGAAGTCCTTGATATAGCCCTCGGTCTTGAGGATCTCGGCGATACGGGACTTCAGCTTCGAGGCGGGGATGTCCACGACCGTCTTGTAAACTCGGTTCGCGTTACGGATCCGCGTCAGCATATCGGCGATCGGATCGGTCATGCTCATAGTCAGCGCCCTCCTCACCAGCTCGACTCCACGACGCCCGGGATCATCCCGTTGGACGCGAGGTCGCGGAAACAGATTCGGCAAATCGAAAATCGTCGCATGTAGGACCGCGGTCGCCCGCAAAGCTTGCACCGGTTGTAGCTCCGGGTGGAGAACTTGGGCTTGCGGGACCACTTCGCAATCAAACTCTTCTTGGCCACTGGGGTAGTCCTCCTCAGGCCTTGCGGAACGGCATGCCCAGCTCCGTGAGAAGCTCGCGGCACTCGATGTCGTTCTTCGCCGTCGTCACGATCGAGATGTTCATGCCTCGCATGCGCTCGACCTTGTCGTACTTGATCTCCGGAAAGATGAGCTGTTCGCGAAGGCCGAGGTTGTAGCTGCCCCGGCCGTCGAAGGCCTTCTCGCTGACGCCCCGGAAGTCCCTCACTCGCGGAAGCGCGAGGTGGAACAACTTGTTCAGGAACGCCCACATCCGCTCCTGCCGCAGGGTGACGAAGCACCCGACGACCTGGTTCTTGCGGAGCTTGAAGTTGGCGATCGACTTGGTTGCCCGGGTCGTCACGGGCTTCTGACCCGCGATCTGCTTCAATTCGTCCACGGCCAGCTCGAGCAGCCGGGCGTTCTCACGGGAATCGCCCACGCCGATGTTGACCACGACCTTGACGATCTTGGGCACCTGCATCGGGTTCCGGTACCCGAACTTCTGCGTCAGGTGCTGGCGCACGACGCCGTTGTATTGCTCTTGTAGTCTCTGCATCTTCGTAACACTCCTGCCGGGCGCGGCCCCCGGACCCCTGCCGGGAAACTCCGCCCTCCGGCGGCCGAGCCGGCTCCTGGCCGTCTCAACCGGCCTTTCGGCCCCTCTCCGTCACGTCTTGTCGATCTGCTCGTCGCACTTCTTGCAGATGCGGATCCGCTTGCCTTCGAAGACCTCGTGCTTGACGCGGGTCGGTTCCTTGCAGCGGGTGCAGACCAACATCACGTTGGAGGCGTGGATCGGGTTCTCTTTCTCGATGATGCCGCCCTTGGTCAGGCGCTGCGTCGGTCGCTGGTGACGCTTGATCAGGTTCAGCTTCTCCACCATCACTCGGCAGCTCTGCGGGTAGACCAGCATGACCCGGCCCTGCTTGCCGCGGTCCTTGCCGGCGATGACCTTGACGGTGTCGCCCTTCTTGACGTGCAGGTGGCGGAACTTGAGCTGTTCGGTCTTGCGGCGCCGTTCCAGCCGCCGTTGCCTTCGAATCAGTCCTACTAGCATGGCACGCCCTCCTCAGAGCACCTCGGCTGCCAGCGAGATGATTTTCATGTAGTTCTTCGCGCGCAGCTCGCGGGCGACGGGCCCGAAGACACGGGTCCCCACGGGGTTCAGGTCGTCCTTGATGAGGACTGCGGCATTGTCGTCGAAACGGATCTCGGTCCCGTCCTTGCGGCGGATTCCGAAGCGCTGGCGGACGATGACGGCCTTGACCTTGTCCTTCTTCTTGACCGTCCCGCCCGGCGTGGCTTCCTTCACCGAGCACTTCACGATATCACCGACCCGGGCGTATCTTCGGCCGGTCCCGCCATAAATGGCGAAGATCCGCATCTTCTTCGCGCCCGAGTTGTCGGCTACCTTCAGGTTGGTAAACAACGGGATCATGGCACTCTCCTGTCACTCGGCCTTCTCGACGACGCGCAGGACCGCCCAGCGCTTGCGGCGCGACAGGGGCCGGCTGGGCACGATCTCCACGACGTCTCCGACCGCGCAGACGCTCGTCTCGTCGTGCGCCATGTACCGCTTGTGGCGCTTGATCGTCTTCTTGTAGAGCGGGTGCTTCTTGAGCCGCTCGACCTGGACCACGGCGGTCTTCTGCGTGGCCGTGCTCACGACCTCGCCCACAAGCCCTCTGACCTTGGCCTGGGCTGGGGCCTTGGTCTGGGCCTCGACCTGGGCCTCGACCTTGATTTCCTCGGTCATGACTTGCCTCCAGTGGCGCTGGCGCTCTCGCCGGCGGCGCGTTTCTTCTGGTGCATCACCGTCAGCACGCGCGCGAGGTCGCGGCGCACGCGGCGGATGCCGTCTACCTTGTCCAACTGGCCCACGGCGAGCCGGAACCGGAGGTTGAACAGTTCGTCCTTGAAGCTGCGGTACTTTTCTGCCAGCTCCTCGTCACTCAGTTCTTTGAGGGCCTTGGCCTTGATCGGCTTCATACGATTCCTCCACCGACGCTGATCCGGCTGACGAACCGGGTGCGTACGGAAAGCTTGTGGCCGGCCAGGCGAAGGGCTTCGCGAGCGGTCTCCTCGGTCACGCCGCCAACTTCGTACATGATCATCCCGGCCTTGACCACGGCCACCCAGCCTTCGGGAGCGCCCTTGCCGCCACCCATACGGGTTTCAGCCGGCTTCTTCGTGATAGCCTGGTGAGGGAAGACCCGGATCCACACCTTGCCGCCGCGCTTCATGTGGCGGGCGATGCTGATACGGGCGGCCTCGATCTGGCGATTGGAGACCCAGCCGCCTTCCTCGGCCTGCAACCCGAACTCCCCGAAGGAGACGTGGTTGCACCGCTGGGCCTTACCATAATGACTGGTCTTGTAGGGTTTGCGATGAAGAGTTCGCTTGGGCATCAACATGGCGTCGGCTCCTCCTCACTTGCTCGCCTGAACGACAGGCTTCTTCAGTTCGGGCAGCACTTCGCCACGGAACACCCACGTCTTCACGCCGATCTTCCCGAACGTCGTGTGGGCCTCCGAGAAGCCGTAATCGATGTCGGCGCGCAGCGTGTGCAACGGGACGCGGCCTTCCTTGCTCCACTCGACGCGGCTCATCTCCGCGCCGCCGAGCCGGCCCGCGACCATGACCTTGATCCCCTTCACGCCCATCTTGCGGGCGCGCGTGATCGCCTGTTTGATCGCCCGGCGGAAGCTGATGCGTTTCTCGAGCTGGAACGCGATGCTGTCGGAGACCAGCTTGGCGTTGGTCGCGAAGTCCTTGACTTCCTTGACGTTGAGGAAGACCTGCTTGTTCTCGCGTTCTTCCAGCTCGCGCCGCAACTGCTCGACGTCGGCGCCGCCGCGGCCGATGATGATCCCGGGCTTCGCGGTGAAGATGGTGATCTTCACGCTCTTGTCCGTCTTGCGCTCGATGTAGATGTTGGAAATGCCGGATTCCTCCAACCGCTTGGCCGACTTGGTCTCACGGCTGAACTTCTCGCCCTTCTTGCGCGCCAGGTCCTTTTCGAACTTGCGCCGCACGAAGTCGTGGATCTCTTGCCGCAACTTCACGTCCGCCAGCAGGAACTCGGAGAAGTGCTTCTCCGCGTACCAGTTGGAATTCCAGCCCCGATTGATCCCTACCCGCAGACCGATCGGATTGACTTTCTGACCCACGTCCTCACTCCTCTCAGGACCGCTCAGCCACGACCACCGTCGTGTGGCAGGTCCGCTTCGCGATGCGATCCGCGCGGCCTCGAGCGCGCGCGTGGATGCGCTTCATCGTCGGACCCTCGTCGACCATGATGGTCTTGACGAAGAGGTCCGCGGGCTTCAGCTTGTGCTTGTCCTCGGCGTTGGCCAGCGCGCTCTTCAGGAGCTTCAGCGTGGCCGCCGCCGCCTTGCGCCGCGTGTCGCGAAGGACCGAGAGCGCCCTCGACGCGGGCAGCCCACGGATCATGTCCGCGATCAGCCGGCCCTTGCGGGCCGAGTAGCGCAGGAACCTGGCCGTTGCTCTGCTCTCACTCATCGATTCCTCGCCCTCACTTGAGCGCCACCGTGCGCTCGGCCCTCGCGCTGCCGGCGTGGCCACGGAAGGTGCGGGTCGGGGCGAACTCGCCCAGCTTGTGGCCCACCATGTTCTCCGTGACGAACACCGGAACGTGCTTGCGTCCGTTGTGCACCGCGATCGTATGCCCCACCATCTGCGGGTAGATCGTCGACGCCCGGGACCACGTCTTCAGCACGACCTTCTTTTTCTCTTCGTTCAGTTGCTCGACCCGCTCCAGGAGCCGCGGCTCCACGAACGGCGCCTTCCGCGCCTTCACGGGCGGTTTCTCGTTGTTCTCCATCTGGACTACTTCTCCCTTCTGCGCACGATGAGACGGCTGCTGTACTTCTTCCGGCGCCGCGTCCGGAAGCCCTTGGCCGGCTGGCCCCAGGGTGACTGCGGATGGTTCCCGCCCTTCGAGCGGCCCTCTCCGCCACCGTGCGGGTGGTCGCAAGGGTTACGGCACATGCCGCGCGTCAACGGCCGGATTCCCATCCAGCGCGTGCGGCCCGCCTTGCCCCAGTTCTCCAAGTTGTGGTCCAGGTTTCCGACCTGTCCGATCGTCGCCTTGCAGTCCACGGGCACCTTGCGGAGCTCGCCCGAGGGCATGCGCAGCAGGGCCATCTTGCCTTCCTTGGCCATCAACTGCACGAAGCTCCCGGCCGAGCGCGCGAACTGCCCGCCCTTGCCCGGCTTGATCTCCACGTTGTGGACCATCGTGCCGTCAGGGATCGACTTGAGCGGCAGCGCGTTGCCGGCTGCCACTTCGGCCGTGTCACTGGACAGCAGCACCTCGCCGACCTTCAGGTCCTTGGGCGCCACGATGTAGCGCTTCTCGCCGTCGGCGTAGTGCAGCAGCGCCAGGAAGGCCGAGCGGTTCGGGTCGTACTCGATCCCCGCGACGCGGGCCGGCACTCCCGGCTTGTCCCGCCGATAATCGACCATCCGGATGTGCTTGCGGTTTCCGCCGCCGCGGGCACGGCTGGTGATGATACCGGCGTTGTTGCGGCCCGCCCGCTGCTTCTTGGCGATCAGCAGGGAGCGTTCCGGCTTCTGCTTGGTGACCGCTTCTTTCCTCACGATCTCCATCGCGCGGCGCGACGGCGTGGTTGGTTTGAAATGTTTCAAAGGCATGGTCGTTACCTCACACCTTCTCGAAGAAGTCGATGTGCTCGCCGGGTGCCAGCGTCACGATGGCCTTCTTCCAGTCGCTGGTCATGCCCGCGTTGCGGCCCAGTCGCTTGTACTTGCCGCGAACCGTCTGCATGTTCACCTCGACGACTTTCACCTTGAAGAGCTTCTCGACCGCCCGGCGAACGTCGACCTTCGTCGCATCCCGCTGCACGCGGAAGCGGAACTTGGCCTTCTCGTTCTCGGCGTAGCTCTTCTCCGAAACGACCGGCGCCAGGATGATGTCCTGCGGCTCCCGATTCATTCGGCGAACACCTCCTCGATCTTCTTGGCGGCGTCCTCGAAGAGGAAGATCCGCTCGTAGTTCAACAGGTCGTGCGCGTTGATGCACGACAGGACCAGCGCCTTGGCCGTCGTCAGGTTCCGCACCGACTTCTGGAAGTTGTCGTTGCGCTCGGCCAGGACGAAGAGCGTCCGGGCCTGGCCCACTTCGAGCTTCTCGAGCAGCTCCACGACCTTCCTGGTCCGGGGCGCCTCGAGGACGACGGGGCTGATGACGCCGAGCTTGCCCTGGCGGACCTTGTCCGTCAGGATCGAGCGCAGCGCCGCCCGGCGCACCTTGCGCGGCAGGCTCTGCTGGTAGTTGCGGCCGTCAGGGCCCATCGCCACACCGCCGGTCCTCCACAGCGGAGAACGCGTCGAGCCGGCCCGGGCGCGACCTGTGCCCTTCTGCTTCCAGGGCTTGCGGCCGCCGCCGCGGACCTCGGCCCGATCCTTGGTGGTCGGGTTGGCGTGCCGGCGGTTGGCCAGTTGCCGAAGCACCGATTCGTAAACCGACTGCGGCATGATGCGCGCTGCGAACACGGCGTCGCCCAGGGCGATCTCGCCGGCGCGCGCACCGCTTGCGTCGTACTTGGTCACGGTTGCCATGATCTGTCAGTCCTCCTGTGGTGCGGCACTCAGGCGCGGCTCACCGTCACGTATCCGTTGATGGGTCCGGGAACGGCTCCGCGAACGTAGAGCAGGTTCCGGTCCGCGTCCACCTTGGCGACCATCAGGTTCCGAACGCTCATGCGCTGGTTCCCCATGTGGCCACCCATCCGCTTGCCCTTGTGCACCTCGCCAGGCGTCGTGCGGCAACCGACGGCACCGGGGGCCCGATGGAAGTCCGAGCCGTGCGTCCGGCTGCCACCGCGGAAGCCATGGCGGCGGACGACGCCCTGGAAGCCCTTGCCCTTGGTCGTGCCCGTGACCTTCACGCGCTCGACCTGGTCGAAGAGCTTGACGTCCACGACCGTGCCCACCTGGGGCAACTGGCCGCGGTCGACAGGCGCGAACTCGCGCAGGATCCGATGTGGGGCCACCCCGACCTTGGCGTACTTGGCCTTGGCGGGGTTCGGCAGCCGGATGCGCTTCTTCTTCTGGGGGTCCTGGTAGATCTCGTCGAAGGCCACCTGCGCGGCCTCGTAACCGTCCTTCTCGACGGTCTTGACCTGGACGACGGGGCAAGGCCCTACTCGCAGCACGGTAACGGCCGTAACGGTCCCGTCCGCCGCAAAGAGCTGGGTCATCCCCATCTTCTTCACGATCAGCCCGGTAAGCATTTTCGTCCTCCTGTTCAGGGGCCCGGCGCTCCACGATCTCGACTCCGGGCAGAGTCGTCGGATCCTCGGGGCGAAAGGCCAGGTTGCGTGGGGTACCCCGTTTTTCGGGGGCCGACATTATGAACGTCTGGCCCCTCCCCGGGAAGCCCCTCATTCGTTCAGAGCTTGATCTCGATGTTCACGCCCGCCGGCAGGTCGAGGTGCATCAGCGCGTCGATGGTCTGCTGGCTGGGGTCGTACACGTCGATCAGCCGCTTGTGCGTGCGGACCTCGAACTGCTCGCGCGAGTCCTTGTCGATGAACCGCGAGCGCAGCACCGTCCAGCGATTCCGCCGCGTCGGCAGCGGGATCGGACCCGCGAGCTTCGCGCCCGTGCGCCGGGCCGCTTCGACGATCTCCTTGGCGGAGCGGTCCAGGACCCGATGATCGAAGGTCTTCAGGTAGATCCGGATCTTCTTCTGCTTCATTTCTTGTGCCTCCGTCTGGTCCGATCCAGGCTCGCCGGCTTGCCGGCCCTACTGCCCTCGCGTTGCGCTCGGGCTGGCCTCGGACGGGCCCGACACTATCCCCGGACCCTGCCCAAGATCTCGTCGGCCTGCGCCGGGGGAACAATGTCGTAGTGGTCGAATTGCATGGTGTAGGTCGCGCGGCCCTGGCTCAGCGAGCGCATCGCCGTCGCATACCCGAAGAGCTTGCCCAGCGGAGCGTACGCATCCACGACCTGCAGATGCCCCCGGGGGTGCATGCCCAGGATCTGCCCGCGCCGCATGTTGAGGTCGCCGATGATCTCGCCGGTGAACTCTTCCGGAACCACGACCTCGACCTTCATGATCGGTTCCAGCATGACGGGCTCGGCCCTTTCCATGGCCTCCCTCACGCCGATGCTGGCGGCGATCCGGTACGCCAGGTCGCTCGAGTCGACCTCGTGGCTGCTGCCGTCGAGCAGCCGCACCCGGATGTCCTTCACCGGGAAGCTGGCCATCGGGCCGGTCTCCATGGCGTCCCGCACGCCCGCCTCGACAGAGTGGATGAACTGTCTCGGGATGGCTCCGCCGACGATCTTCGACTCGATGATCACGCCGCCGCCGCGAGGAGCGGGTTCCACCTCGAGCACCACGTGACCGTACTGGCCGCGGCCGCCACTTTGCTTGATGTACTTGCCCTCGGCCCTGGCCGACCGGGTGATCGTCTCGCAGTACGAGACCTGCGGCTTCCCGACGACCGCGTTCACCTTGTGCTCGCGTTGCAGCCGGTCCACGACGATGTCGAGGTGCAGCTCGCCCATGCCACGGATCAGCATCTGGCCCGTGTCCTGGTCTGTCTTCAGCCTGAGAGACGGGTCCTCCTCGAGCATCTTCTGAAGAGCCGCGGTCAGCTTCTCCTGGTCACCCTGAGTGGCCGGCTCGACGGCGACGTCGATGACCGGATCGGGGAACTGCATCCGCTCCAGCTCGACGGCGTCCGCCTCGTCACACAGGGTGTCGCCCGTGGTGACCTTGCGCAGCCCAACCACTGCCACGATGTCGCCGGCCGAGGCGACCTGGATGTCCTCACGCTTGTTGGCGTGCATCCGGACCATCCGGCTCACGCGCTCCTTGGCGCGCTTGGCCGAGTTGTAGACGTACGTCCCGGCGTTCAGTACGCCCGAGTAGATGCGTACGTAGGTGAGCTTGCCCATGTACGCGTCCGTCTGAATCTTGAACGCCAGCGCGGCCAGTGGGCCCTTGGGCGTCGTGGGGCGGTCGATCGTCTCTTCGGACTCGGGGCGATGGGCCACGACGGGGGGCACATCGACCGGCGACGGCAGATAGCGCGTCACCGCATCCAGGATCGGCTGGATCCCCAGGTTGCGCAACGCCGCGCAGCTCAGCACGGGCACGACATGTCCCTTCACGGTCGCCTTGCGAATCGCCGGAGCCAGGAGCTCGGCCCCGATCTCGAGGCCGTCCATGTAGGTGCCAAGAGCTCGTCGTCGAAGTGCGTCAGCAGGTCGATCAGGTCCGCGTGGGCTTGCCTGGCGGCATCCCGGTATTGCTCGGGCACTTCCTCGGTCGTGAAGACCGCGCCGCTCTCCTCGCCGGTCCAGCGGTGCGCCTTCATCTCCACCACGTCGATGACTCCGCAGAAGTGCTCTTCCGAGCCCCAGGGGAGCTGGATGACCAGGGGCCGGGCCCCCAGGCGCTCGCGCATCGACTGGACGCACATCGGGAAGTCGGCGCCGACGCGGTCCATCTTGTTGATGACCGCAAGGCGCGGCACGCTGTAGCGGTCGGCCTGGCGCCAGACCGTCTCGGACTGCGGCTCGACGCCGTCGACGGCACTGAAGACCACGATCGCCCCGTCCAGTACGCGCATCGAGCGCTCGACCTCGATGGTGAAGTCCACGTGGCCGGGCGTATCAATGAGGTTTACCTGGTGATTCAGCCAGTAGCACGTCGTGGCCGCCGAGGTGATCGTGATGCCCCGCTCTTGTTCCTGAGGCATCCAGTCCATCGTCGCCGTGCCGTTGTGCACTTCGCCGAGCTTGTAGAGCTTGCCGGTGTAGTAGAGGATGCGTTCCGTGATGGTCGTCTTGCCGGCGTCGATGTGCGCGCAGATGCCGATGTTGCGGACCAGCGAGAGGTCCGCGGACGTGGACGACACGGCTTCGGTCTTTCGAGCGACCGGAGTCCGCACCTTGGGGCTCGGCTGCGCCGGGTCCTGTTCTGGGGGTAGCGCACTGTCGTCGGGTACCACGGGCTTGACCTTGTTGAGAACGGGGCGGGGCCCCGAGGGGACCTGCGCCGCCGGCGACCCCGGCAGCGCGACCGAGTTGAGACCTGAGAAATTCAATGAAACTCCTGGCTGGAAACGACGAACCCTTTTGCCGTTGAAACTCCCGACGCCAAAAGGGTTCGAGGACTCACCAGCGATAGTGGGAGAAGGCGCGGTTGGCTTCGGCCATCTTGTGGACGTCCTCGCGCTTCTTGATAGACAGACCCTGACCCTTGGAAGCATCGCCGAGCTCGCCGGCGAGTCGCTCCGCGAAGGTCCGCTCCTTGCGAGCCCGGGCGTGAGTGATGAGCCACCGGAAGGCCAGGGTCAGCTTGCGCGGACCGCGAACCTCGACGGGGACCTGGTACGTGGAACCACCCACGCGGCGGGACTTGACCTCGATGGCAGGCTTGACGTTCTCGATGGCTTGCTCGAACGCCTTGTAACCTTCCTGAGGGTCCCCGCTGGGAGAAATCCGCTTGAGGGCGTTGTAGAACATCCTGC
>JACQZL010000259.1 GCA_016213865.1 Candidatus Rifleibacteriota bacterium | reverse complement strand
GTCGCCGGGCCCCTGCCAGGACCGGTGCCCGGCCCTGGACCCTGCAATGAGAAGACAAGGCGAGGCCTGACCGTCGATCTCGAGGACTCTGAGCTGCGAGCGCGGGCAAGTCTCTCTCCAGCCATCGGGGGGTCAAGGGGCGAACTTCGCCCCTTGCGAGGGTTCGGGAGCGGAGCTCCCGAGAGACAAATCGACGTTCTCCCTGCTTTCCCACGAACCGCGCGCGCACCCCCTCGACCGGTTGCGGGCTCGGACCGTCTGGCGTACCTTGCATGTACCCTTGCCGCCCAGACGACAGCCTGCCCAAGATCCTCGACGGCTGCCGCCGCATTCCCCCGAGCCCGCCCGGCAGCTCCTGCCCGTCGCCTCGCAGGCGCGAGCTTCGATGCGGGTGGGCGACCTGTTCTATCGGCGAACGGCGCTCCCGGCTGACGCCCCTGTCCGAAAGACGCTGCTGGTACACGATGCCGGCAGTCTGCCCGCGGACCAGGCCGGCCGCTCGCTCATCCTCATCCACGGCCACTACTGGCGGGATGGAGCGGGCCACGACTTCGACCCGGGCGAGCGTTCCTTCCTGTTCGAGCCCTTCCGCAGCGACGGCCGATACCAGGAATTGCGGCGCCACTACGCCATCTTCACGTTTCTCTACCCGACCCACGAGAGCTACGAGTTCTCGTCCGTCGGGCTCGCCGACACCATCCGCAGTCAGTTGCCGGCCCCATCGGGCGCGCGCGACTTGACGATCGTGGCCCACAGCATGGGCGGCCTGGTGGCCCGTTACGCCCTCCAGCACCAGGGCATCGGCGACCGGCTCCGCTCGCTGGTCACGCTGGCGACCCCACACCATGGCACCATCCTGGCTTCGATGATCATGGCCAACCAGGCGATCCGCCGGAAGGTCGGCTGGCTCGGCTACCTGCTCCAGCGCCTGGGACGCCGCATCTGGTGCCCCTCCCCGGGGATGGCCGGGATGGCCGCCGACAACGCCGACCTCCGCATCGCGCCCCACGAGGAGACGCACTTCGGCATCGCCGTCAATCACCGCCTCGCGGCGCTGAACCTCTCGGACCCGTACGTCGACCGGCTGGTCTGCGTGATGGGCCGCGTGCGCGGCTGGTGGATTCGCGGCCGGAACTTCTGGGATCAGATCCCCCGATGGTTCATGGGCCGGCTAGACCCGGTCTTCCGGGGCCTGGACCCGCTGGTCCATCTGGAGAGCGGCCTGGCGGAGGGCCTCCCCGTCGCCGCCCGGCACGTTCTGGACGATCTCGATCACGAAGGGATCGTCACCGCCCCGCGGACCCACGAGATCCTCTATCGATTGCTGTTGCCGACGTTCGAAGACGAGCTTGCCGTCGAGGTGGGTTGAATCGGGGACTGCTGGGAGTTCCGGGGGGCGGAGCTTCGGGGACACGATGAGCCATCGTGTCCCCGGAACTCGGTAGCTTCCCGGAACTCGTCCGGGTCGCTCAGGCCTCGTCGAGTTTGAAGGCGATGACGATCACGGCCTGAAACTCGAGCTTGCCCTTGGCGATGCCGCCGCGCAGCTCCTTGACCTCGAACCAGGACAGGTTCCGGAGGGTCTTGCCGGCGCGCTCGACGGCGGTCTGGATGGCGTCCTCGTAGGACTTGGTAGAGGTGCCGACGACTTCTTCCTTCTTGTAAACGCGGGGTTGGGGGTGGGGGGTGGGGGTTTAGGGGTCAGGCAAGCGAGCGCCACGACACTCTCGCAACGAACCCCTCCGGGCCGACCTACAGTCTACAGCCTGGCAGCTACAGCCTGCCCGCTCAATTCACCCGGCCGCCCTGCCTGGCCAATGCGACCGCCTCGTCCAGAGAGGCCGAGGCCGGCACGTACTTGAGGAGGAAGTCGAAGATCGACTTCACCTCGTGACAGACCTTGCCCTCCACCCTGAAGTCGGGCTTCTCGCTGCGAACGACCACCATCTCGCGACGGCCGTTCATCTGGTACAGCTTGGCCAGCAGGGCGATGCCCAGGCTGCCGATCCAGTGCACGCCGGTCAGGTCGACCACGAGAGGGCCCGGGCCGTCCTCGCCGAGGACGCCGAGCAACTCCTCCTGGAACGATAGCTCCCGCACCGGCGTGATGTCGCGCCGGACGTGAACGACCCGGACGCCGAACTCGTACCGCACCTCGAGCAGCCCTCCCTGGAGCGCGCTGCCGGCCTCGAGCTTCTCGAGCTTGCCCGCGAGTTTCAGCTCGGCCGTCGGCTGGGCGTACTCGAAGCTCTCCTCGATCTCCGCCTCGCCTTCGTTGAGCCGGAACTTTATCCGCAGCGGGCTGCCGTCCTTGAGCTGGACCCGGCGATAAGTGCTTCCCACGCCCACGGTGTACTCGCCGGCGGAGAAGTCCTCGAACCGTCGAGGCGTCAGGCCGGCGCCCCTTCCGTTGATGAAGATCTCCTTGCCCTCGGGGTCGCTTCGAACGACCAGTATGGCGCCGGGCACCGGCACGCCCACGAGGTTGCGGATGCCGCGCAGCACGGGATCCAGCAGCGTTCTCGGGCTCGGGTGGGCCTCTTCCTGGCGGAGGCGCGCGAGAAACGGCAAGTCGGGGCTCTCCGTGGGCAGGTTCGTTCGGATCCGGTTCAGGACTCGCTCCAGCAGCACATCCTTCCACTGGGAGGGAAACGACGCCTCCGAGATGCCGGCCATCACGCTCTCGAGCAGCTCCCACTGGTGCTGCCGGGTCAGCCGCTCGACCAGCGACTCGAGCACGTTCGCCGTGTGTTCGGTAACTTTCGCGTTATCAGGGTGCTCGCGCGCCGTGGCGAGCAACTGGCGGAAGAACGAGAGGGCCAGCTCGGACTGGTCCTTGCCGGCGGCCAGCTCCATCAGATAGGACAGGCAGGTCAGGTAGGTGTAGGGCAGCTTCGGGTTGGCTCGTTGCCGGCCCAGGAAATCCTCGAGCCGGTCCTGCGCCTGCATGATGCCCTCGGGCCGGCCGAGGTGGACCTGGTCTTCCAGCAGGTTGCCGTAGACGCGCAAGAGGTAGACGCCCAGGTCGTCGAGGTGGCAGCACTCCGATTGCAGCTCCTCGAGATCCTCGACGAGGTAGTTTGCCCACAACGGGTCGATGAACCAGCGCAGATCGCGGAAGGCCGTCTCGAGCACCGTGCCGTAGTTGAGCATCAGCTCGCGATTGTCGGCGTCCTTCAACCCCTCCAGGCTGTAGTGCAGCTTCGGCACCACGCGGGCCGCGTCCCAGGGGCCCACGTTCCCGATGGAGTTCTTGACCATCTCGCTGTAGAGCGTGGCCACGGCGCTCTTCACTCCGGGAGCCCGCAGGCCGTCCAGGATTCGCTCGAACGCCTCTTGCGCCATCAGGAAGGCCCCGTTCTCGAAGAGCGTCTTGTGCAGGAGGACCTGCTGGAGCAACTCCTTGGGAATTCGGCAGCGGACCGCCCGGTCGATCACCAGCTCCGCGTCAATCTTGAACACGCCCGCGGCTCGCTGGATCAGCTCCTGGATGCCGGGCTGGTCGGAGCCGAGCTGGTGGGCCCGGGCGAAGGTCTCCCAGAACTCCTCGAAATCGCCCGAGTACATGTAGCCCATCGCCAGCGCCTGGAGCGCGGCCAGATTCAGGCCGTCCCGCTGCAGGGCCTCCTGGTAGTAGAGGCGCGAGGTTTCGCGGTCGCCGCGCTCGTCGAGGATCTTGCCGATGGCCAGCGGCGCGAGCGGATGCCGGCTGGCCTTCATCTCGGCCGTGTAGCTATCGACCGCGGCGTGCGTGTCGCCCACCGCCAGATAGCACCGCCCCAGCAAATAGTGCAGGTTGTGCAGCGACGGGCACTTCTCCAGAGCCTGGCTGAAGGCGATGGCCGCGCGCTGGGGCTGGCCGGCGCGCAACAGGCGCAATCCCTGGGCGTGACCACCGGAGGTATCGATGAAGCCTCGTTTGGACAGGGTCGCGGAGTCGCGGTCGGCGGTGCCTCGCAGCATGATGCTGAAGAATCCCCGGTTGCGCGCGAGCCGCCGGAAGAAGGGCTCGGTGCTGGTCACCGGCATCCCGGGCGACGTGTAGAACTGCGACGGGTCGTCTTCCGTGCCGATCAGGAAGCGCAAGCGGTCGCCCAGCAACCCCTCGGCCGTGACGATCGTCCGCGCGTAGAGGATCTGCAGCCGATCGCCGGCAAAGTTGTCGCTGCGGAGCAGGACACACGCCTCGCGAAAGTCGGCCTTGGGGCCGGGATAGAGTTCCAGAGATCGGATCATCGCCGGTGATTCGAGATTTCTCGCCTCGCGCGAGGAATCGTAGCAGAAGCAGAACGGAATGTGGCGTGAGGCCGGGTCCGAAGCGAGGCCTCGCCCCGCGATTCGGGGTATGCTTCTTGCGTAGTCATGCCGCGGGGCCTATAATTGCGCCCCTTCGTCACCAGAGTCATGACACCGAATTCGAAATCGCTGCTGCTCGTCCTCGCCGGCCTGGCCCTGCTCTCCCTGCAAGCCTGGGGGGGGGAGCTGCGCGGCTGCTGGCTCGTGCCGGAATCGATCTTCGACGACGACCGCACCTACTCGCTGCGGGAGCGCAGGCAGCGCATCTCGGGCGCCCTCGATCGGATGAAGGGTCGCGGCATCGACTCCGTCTTCGTCGAGAGCTTCGTCCGGGGGCACGCCACCTCACGCGCCACCGCGGCGTCCAATCCGGTACCGGTGCCTGCCCGCTACCTGCCGGCCGTCCGCACCGAGCCCGACCTGCTCGACCTCTTCATCGAGGAAGGCCGCACGCGCGGGATGCGGATTCATGCCTGGATCCACGTCTGCTACCTCCGCAGCGACAGCATCACCCGCAGCCGGGAGGATGACGACACCCCGACGCTCTTCCAGGATCTGATGGCGACCGAGTTCCGCGCCGTGCGGGAACGCACCGCCGCGGGCAGCCGCGCCCGGACGGCCGTCGATGCCGTCCTCGAGAGCCTCGAGCGAGGGTTCGAGATGCGGGCCCTCTCCGATCGGCTGAGGGAGGCCGGGTTCGGCCTCACCCACACGCCGATGGAGACGGTCATCGAACTCCTCGCGCAGTCCGGGATCCCCGGCCCTGCGCTCTTCGTCTACGGGCCTCGGGGCCAGTTGCACTCCGAGCTGGACAGCGCTCCCAACGGCTCGATCTACGTCGACTCCGCCCACGCCCAGGTCCGGGCCCGGCTGCTCGACATGATGCAGTCGCTGGTCGAGGAGCATCCCGGTCTCGCGGGGTTGCATCTCGATCATGTGCGCTATCCGGAGGGCGACTTCGGCTACGACGCCCAGGCGTCCGACGGCCAGGTGCGCTGGGTCGCCCCCGAGCCGGGCGCCCGCGAACGCGCGATCTCCAGCCTCGTCGCCGACTGCCGGAGCCGGCTGGCCGGCAAGGCCGAGCTTTCGGCCGCCGTGGTGCCCGGCTACTACCTGGGATGGCCGGGTTCGGGAGGCACCCAGCGAGGTGCGGCCCAGGACTGGTTCTCCTGGGGGCTCGACTTCTACGTGCCGATGCTCTACGCCATCTCGGGCGACAAGCTCGCGAACGCGATGGCTTCCTATCGACGGGGGCTGCACGGCTCCGCACCGGTTTACCCGGGCATCGGCAGCCTCGGGAGCGGCCGCGGGGGCAGCTGGATCCTGTTCGACTACGGCAAGCTGAAGTAGCGAGAGGCTCGCTTCAGCGAACCTCGATCTTCTCGCAACCGTTCTCGGCAGGCCGCGTCCGCAGCAACCCACGGAGCTTGCCCAGGTGCAGCGAGGGCAGCCTGTCGAGAATCCACAGGGTGTTGCGGATGGTGGGCGCGATGAGGCCGTTGAGCGGACTCAGCCACTCCGGCAGGTCGGCCATCGTGGTGAGCGTCCGCTCCAGGGCCCGAGAGGCCAGGCCGGGACGCTCGATGAGGTGGCCCAGGAGCGCGACCACGGTGCGCACGTCGTCCGGCTCGGTTTCCTCGGCCGGGGGAAGGTCCTTCACCTCGATCTCGGCGGGCGGATCTTGCTGATTCACTCGCGGCCTCCTCCTTCTACTCCGTGAACGTGATCTTCAGGTGATCGTCCTCGAGCCGGGCCGACACCTTCGCTCGCGACGGGATGCTCCGCGGCAGCGGCACGTGCCGGTTCCAGCCGCTGATCCGGATGATCAGCACCTCGCCCACCCGGCTCAACTCGATGTCTCCGCTCTTGACGAATGGCAGGTACAGGTTGAGGGTATAGGCACCCTTGGTCTTGCGGAACACCATCGGCTTGGTCTTGAAGAAGATCCGGCTGGGGTCCTGATTGCCGTACAGTTCGTCGCCCAGCCGGCCGAGCCCGTCCATGCCGACGATCTCGTCCCGGAACAACGGCACCTTCATCACCGGCACCGGCCGGAAGTGTTTCTCGATCTCCTCGACATGACGCGCCTGCGTCTCGCGCCAGCGCTTGAAGTAGTCGCTCTCGGCGTCCGCCGGCAGCACGCGGTTGATGTAGATAGCGTCCACCGACATCCCGTAGAGGTTGAAGTACATGAACGCTCGCTGGGTCTCCGTATAGACGATCTTCTCGGGATTGGTCACCAGCCTGACGCTCGTGATGTTGGGATCCTGCAGCAGCACGTCCACGCCGTCGACCTTGTGGAACAAGCGCTCCACGTTGCTGAAGTAGGAGTCGCCCGGCAGCGGGATGTCGGTGACGTGCTTCATGATCGGCCGCGCCACCCGGGCGATCTGCCGCTCGACCTTGAAGAGCCGGTTCATGTACCACCGCAGGATCGACGGGATGCTGATGAACCGCAGCGACTCGCCGGTCGGGGCGCAGTCGAGGATGATGACGTCGAAGGTCTTCTCCTGGTGGTAGCGGTTCAGGTACAGGAGGGAGGACGTCTCTTCCATGCCGGGGATGATCGCCACCTCCTCGGCCACGATCGCCTCCAGCCCGCTCAGGCTGAGAAGATCGGCCAGGTAGGCGTGAACGTCGCCCCACTGGCGCCGCACCTCTTCCTGGATATCGGCTCGGGCCGACGTCGAAGGCATCCGAAACCGAGTGGGCCGGGTCGACCGAGAGCACCAGCGTTCGGTATCCCAATCGAGAGAGCCGAAGGCCGGTCGCGGAAGCCAGACTGGTCTTCCCGACGCCGCCTTTGCCCGCAAAGAGGATGATGCGCAAGGGAAGGGGTCAGGGGTTAGGGGTCAGGGAGAGGCCTCGCCATCCGAGGGAGACTGGGGCGGAGGCAGCCGTTTGATCTTAACCCGGCCGGGGCGGTGCTGCTTGACCTCCTCGACGGTGACCTCGAGAGGCCCGATGCGCACGCAGTCGCCGGCCTCGGCAATGCGGCCGAGGATCCGCTGGACGTGACCGCCCAGGGTGACGTTGTCGGGGTCGTCCACCTCGACCTCCAGCCGCTCCTCCAGATCGTCGAGCAGGAAGGTCCCGTCGACCTCCCACTCGTTCGGGCCGAGCGGGCGCATCGCCAGCGTCTCGGCCTGGTCGAACTCGTCGTGGATCTCGCCCACCAGCTCTTCGAGGACGTCCTCCAGAGTGAGCATCCCGCCGGCCACGCCGAACTCGTCGACCACGACCGCCATGTGGACCTTCTTGCGCCGGAAGAGATTGAGCAGACGGTGGGCGCTGACGGTCTCGGGAACCACCAGGATGTCGCGGCGCAGCTTCACCAGATCTCTCGGATTCTTCAGTTCCTTCTCGCGCGCGAGAAGGTCCCGGATGTGGATCATCCCCAGGACGCTGTCCAGCCCGTCCTCGCAGAGCGGATAGCGCGTGTAGCCCTCGGCCTTCGCCTTGGCCACGTTCTCGTCCAGGGGGCGCGACAGCGAAAGGAGCACGACGTCGGCGGCCGGCACCAGGATCTGCCTGGCGGTGCGATCGCTGAACCGGAAGACCTTGTCGAGGAGATCCTTCTCGCCGGTAGTGAGGATGCCGCTGCGGGCCGATTCGGCCATCAGGAAACGCAGCTCTTCTTCCGAATGGGCTATCTCCTCGCCGCTCTTGCTGGGGGTGATGCCCAGCGGCTTGAGCACCGCCAGGGAGGCGGTGTTGAGGAGCCAGATGGCCGGATAGGAAGCCTTGTAGAACCAGACCATCGGAGGAGCCGAAATCAGGGCGCAGAGTTCGGGCTTCTCGATAGCAAGAGTCTTCGGCGCCAGTTCTCCGACCACGATATGGAGGAACGTGATCACGGCGAAGGCCAGGCCGATGGAGATCGAGTGCGCCGCGGCCTCGGAGATCCAGCTGGGTTCGCCAAACAGCGGACGGATCAGCGAGGCGAAAGCCGGCTCGCCAAGCCAGCCGAGGCCCAGGCTGGCCAGCGTGATCCCGAGCTGACACGCCGACAGGTACTCGTTGAGTTGAGCAACCACCTGCTTGACCGAGGCGGCGCCCCGGCGGCCCGACTTGAGCAACTCCTCGACCCGGCTGCCCCGGATCTTGACGATGGCGAACTCGGCGCCGACGAAGAAGCCGTTGACCAGAACCAGGACCAGGGCTACGGGGAGCGCGATCTCGACTGGAAGGGTTGCGATTTGGTGATCGACAGGTGGCATCAGGCGGCGGAACCGGGCTCCAGGTCATCCTTCGAGGCCGGCACCGCCTTCTTGGGCGGCAGCGGATACTTGAGTGATGCCGTCACCGCCACGACCAGCGTCAAGGCGATGAATCCCAGGCTGAACAGGATGGGAACGTGGAGCAGATCAGCGACCAGCATCTTGAGCCCGACGAAGCCCAGGATGACGGACAGCCCTTCTTTCATGAACCGGCACTGTCCGAGGGCCCCCGCCAGGAGGAAGTACAAGGCGCTGAGACCCAGTATAGCAAAGATGTTGGACGTATAGACGATGAACGGGTCGGTGGTGATGGCAAAGATGGCGGGGATGCTATCGAGGGCGAAGACGACGTCGGTCGTCTCGACCACCGCCAGCACGACCAGCAGCTGCGTGGCCGTCCACACCTTGCTGCGGCGAACGAAGAAGCGATCGCCCTCGAAGCGACTGGAGATGGGGAGCAGTTTCTGCAGAAAGCGCACCACCGGATGGTGGCCCGGGTCGATCTCGCCCTCGTCCTCGTGCTTGGTCACCAGTCGGATCGCCGTGTAGATGAGGAAGAGGCCGAGCACGTACATCATCCAGTGGAACCGCTGGATGAGTGCGGCCCCCGCGACGATGAAGCCGGCCCGCATCACCACGGCGCCCAGGATGCCCCAGAGCAGCACGCTGCGCTGCAGCCGGGGCGCGACGCCGAAGCTCGAGAAGATGACGAGGAAGACGAAGAGGTTGTCGACGCTGAGCGCCTTCTCGATGAGGTAGCCGGTGATGAACTCGAGCGACTTCTCGGAGCCGCAGAAGTGGTGAATTCCCAAGGCGAAGAGCAGAGAGAGAACGATCCAGACCAGGGTCCAGATCAGGGCCTCTTTCTTCGAGGGAACGTGCGACTTGCGCTGGAAGACCCCAAGATCGAGGGCCAGGACGGCGAAGATGGCGAGATGGAAGGCGAGCCAGAAACCGAGACCGGCGTTGACCACGGGAAAGAACCTCCAACGGCCGAAGTGCAGACGGACAAAGCGGCGGCCAGACGAGGCCGCCGGGGCGGCGGCTCAGATACAACTTTCTTGCCGCTACGACCCAGACTCGGCGGTCCGGGTAGGAAGGAGATCACGGGAAGAACGAGGGCAGGAGTGAGGGCGGAGGGCCTGGGCCGAGGGCCTTGAATGGGGATCCAACTTGCCGTCCTCGATCAGCAGGATCTTGGGCCTGGGATTGCCGTCGCAAGCTCCCCCGATCTACCAGTCTGCCCCCGTCCATCGACGGGAAGTCCCGCTCAACCCCCGGCGAGCAATTGAGCCGATTCACCGGTGGCACTGGCTGTCGCGGACTCTGACGGGACCCTGCCAGCACCCAGAAGCTCACCTCC
>JACQZL010000258.1 GCA_016213865.1 Candidatus Rifleibacteriota bacterium | reverse complement strand
TGCCGGCGAGGGTCACATCGTTCCGCGTCGACGACCGCGGACGCTCGCGAGCCCCTCGAGAAGGCGAACAATCCCCATAGGGAGACGCCCTCCGAGGGCGCGGCTTAGTTCAACACGATGTATGCCGCATCGCGCGGAGCCGGGCGGTCGCCCGCTGCCTTCTCGACAGCGACGCCGCATACATCTCTGTATGTTCTCCGGCCTTCGAGTTTCCGGCTACGCCCGGTCTCGCTGCCCGGTGCCACGCCCGCCAGCAGCTGACCCTGCCTCCAGTTCGACCCTCAGCCCGAAGCACATGAGCGACAGCAGCTCAGCGCCCACGACCAGTGCCTCGGTTGCAGCGCGAAGCGGTTCCGGGAACACCTCGTATGCGGCCGTGATGGCCCCCTGGCCGTCCAACGTGACGCTGACAACTCTCCGGCGCTTGCTCTTCTGCAGCCGGCCAGGAAGCTCCGAGGTCGAGACTGGCTGCAGTCCTTGCTTCTTTGAGTCGCCTGTGACGTCACCGGACATCGGGTATCGAAACAGCATGCTGGCTGCGTCAGCCTGATGGACCTGGGCGACAACAATGTCAAGATTCGGCAATTCTGTCCACCAGTCCGTCCGGGATCGTAGTTCGATCGCATCCCGATACTCAACGAAGAGTCGTCGCACGTGGTCATAGAGAAGCTTGATGCTGTGCGTCTTTCGTACAGCCACCAGTGACTTCCCCTTGGAAAGCAGGGGCTCGCCTGGGTTATCTGCATCGGCAAAGGGAATGGAGAAGGATTTGTGAAGAAGCAGTACCAGCGACTTCAAGTAGAGCTCCATTGCGTGCCGGTAGAGGTAGTTCACCGGCAGGTGCTCAAGGAATAGTGAGTGCCCTGGAGACAGCTTCTCAGCCAGCCTATCTGCAGCTTCCTTGAAAGCGTCGGCGACCGAGCCAAAGCCCTCATCGATCTGTTGCTCAAGTGGTACGAAAGCCCAAGTCACTTCAGAAGTCAGCCCTCCTGGCTACAGGTTCATGTCGATGGATCGGTAGTCGTTGACGGCACGGGAACACTGACAGACTGACGAACACGCGTCTCAACGGCACTGATGAAGCGCACCGTGCTGATTACGTGGTCAACGATTAGCAGGCTCTCGTCATAGTTGAGAACGTCGTTGTCGTGTGCAAAGCTCCTCTCGTTGCGCACCAAGTTGAACGCATCAAAGACTGTGATGGCCGACTTGAGAATGTGCTCGGTCATCTTGGACTCAAGCAAGGAGTTCTTCCTCAGATGCTTGACGTACCCACCAATCAGATTGTGCAGGGGGCGATCCCGGTCGACGGGAAGCCCGTGGCTGCAACTGAGGCCACGCATGAACTTCAGAACCAGCGTGTGGAGCCTGTCGAGTGCCTCGGCGGGCTGGTTTCGAGACAGGGCCGAGCGGACCGACGATATGAGCGCGACAAACTCCGTGCCGGAGATTGTCTCCGAGAGCGCGTCGACGTCCGGAGCGGCGGGTAGAGTGAGAAGGCGCTTGGCGATCAACGAACATGAATCAAGAAGGGACGCCTCTACGCCATCGACGTGGCTTGCACGGGCATACTCCATGAGATCGCCCAAAAGCCGACCAACAACTGGGTTTGGCTTCAACTTCCAGAAGGTACGAAGCCGGTTTGCCTTCGAATCACCGTTCGCACTGAATGCATCGGCGAGTATGTCCATGCCGACGCTTTCAAGGACAAACTCCTGAAAGGTCCGGTTGCAGAAATCCAGCACGTAGCCGGAGCGCATGCGAAGTAGTTGCTCAAGTTGCTGACGCTCAGTGAAATTCAGGTCGGACATGAAAGTATGTTCCGGGAAGAGCCCGATGGTCGCCCGTGATGGCTGCGGCGAACGGAGCGAAGAACCCACGAAGGGGCGTCGACGCATCGTAGCAGAATACCCCATGGGGGGTGGTTGTGCGACGTGCGAGAAGATGCAAGTCGCGGATGGTGCGGCCGTAGAACACTCGAATGCAGCAGACGGCCTGGCGTGTGATCCGATGCCTCCCACGCCGCTGTCGCGGCGACCATACGGGGCTGGGAGGTGGCTCCCAGAGCGGGTTCTGCTAGCATGGGCCGCAGCTGATTCGTATGTTCTGCGAGCGACATTGCGTACGCGGTGACCCTATCAGCAGCACTCCTCGAGACGCAGCCGCTCCACGCTACTCCACTCGCTCCTCGAGACGCCGCCGCTCCGCTCGTTCCTCGCGGCGCGGCGTCGACCTCGTCGCTCGGCCCGCACCCCATGTGCCGCAGGTCTACCCAACTACTCGCCTTTGGCCCTGTTGAACCTCCGCGCCACGGGCTACACGAGCACGCTGTTCCCGCGCAACACGTCGTCGAGTACTCTTGGTCCCGCCAGCCAGGAGCCGTTCATCACCGCGCCAACGGGGCTGCGTCAGTCGTCAGGCCAGGCGAGCGCCGGTTCCGGCATCGCAGGACTCGGTCCCTTCTGTTGATTTCAGCCGCCAAGCGCGCAATACTTCAGATCATGAACGCGTCATGGCCCATCACCCCATCCAAGGTGCTCTTGGTGTGCCTCGCCATCGCGGGAGCGGTTTCGCCAGTGGCCGCAGGCTACCCACAGCGCGTGAGGATCGTGAACGTCACCTGGGCCAACGCCACGGTATCCTGGGTCAGCTCCGTGGCCGAGGCGGGCTCCGTCGAGGTGGCGAAGAGCGCGGCGGACCTGGCGGCACGGTCCGGTACCTTCCGCGTGGCCAGAGACGACCGCGGCGCCACGGTGCTCGACACGACCCACTTCGTCTCGCTGGGCGACTCGGGCGACTTCGACACGCGCTTGGCCTTTCGTAATCGCGCGGGACCGCTCGAACCGCTCACGACGTATCACTACGCGATCCTGTCCGGAAGCACCCGGGTGGATAACGTCGGCGGCGTCCCGCTCACCTTGCGCACCCCGGCGGCGGTGCTGCCGCCCGTGGCCGACTCCACGCCTGCTGTCGGGACCCTCCGGGCCCCCGGTGGCTCGAGCGCGGCGGCGGGAGCCGTAGTCTACTATTTCATGCGTGGGGCCGGAGACGCCCGGTCGCAATTGGGTGCGTCGCTCACCGATGAGTCCGGTGACTGGACCGCCACTGACCTGGGACAGATGCTCGACGGCTCGTTGGCGGCACCGTACACCGCGGCCAGCCCTCATACCCTGGTCGTGACTGCGGAAGCCGGGCCCGCCGGAAACTCGACGGGGTCTTTCTCCGTCACCACCGACGGCATCCCGATCGACCTGGGAACGGCCAACCTCACGGCACCTCCCGGGAACCACGACCCGACGGCCAACGCCGGCCTCTCGCGAAATGTACCGATGGGCAAGCCGTATCAACTCGACGGCTCGGCCAGCTCGGACCCGGACGGCGACGGGCTCACCTACGTCTGGCGATTGCTCTCCGGTCCCTCCACGGTCTCTCTTGCCGGCGCCGACAACGCTCGTCCTTCCTTCACGCCGGCCGCCGCAGGCGTGTATGTCTTCTCGCTAACCGTGCTCGATGGTCGTCTCGGCGCGGGCTCGGCCGAACTACGCCTCACTTCGGTCGACGATGCCGTGGCCCCGGCCGTCACGGCGCTGCAACTGGCGCCACAAAGCCCGATCGCGGTGGCCGGCGACGTCGTCGTGGCCTTGAGCTTCTCCGAGGCCGTGGCCACGGTGCCGACCTCTCCGACGATCCAGTTCTCCCGGGTCAGCGGCACCGGCAGCATCGCCGGCGGACCTCTCACGCGCCTTGGGGACACGTCCTTCACCTTCCACTTCGTGGCCACGTCGGCGGCCAACGGCACCTACCTCCTCCAGATCTCCGCCGAAGACCTGGCGGGTAACTCGCTGGTGCAGCAACCGGCCGGAAACCTGATGACCATCAACGTCAGCAACCGGTCCCCCGAGGTGAACGCGGGCCCAGACCTGACGGCCACGGTCAATCTGCCCGTCAGTGTCCACGCGGTGGCCAGCGATCCCGACGGCGATCCTCTCGTCTACACGTGGACGCTGGAGTCGGCGCCCCAAGGCAGCACGCTCACGACGGCCTCGTTGTCTGGCCGCGGTACCGTCCAGGTCGACTTCACACCCGACCGCGCGGGCACCTTTCGTCTCGGATTCTCGGCGAGGGACGGCAGGGGCGGCGTGACCACTGACGAGGTGCTGGTCAACGTGTCAGCCCCCGACGATCACCCGAACGGCGCCGAAGGCGTCGGGCCAGGTGACATGGTTGTCGTCGATGCCCCGGCGTCGACGAGGGGCACGGTCTCACCCGCTGGCGACGTCGATTTCTTCGGTTTTGACGCCAGCGTCGGCCGCGTGTATCGTCTCGAGTTGGAACCCGGCACCCCTGGCGCGGATTTCGTGCTGACACTCTACGACCCGCTGAAGGTCCAACTGCGCACCGTCACGTCGGCGGCTGGGGCGACGGTCGCTCTGGCTGACTTTCGGCCGACTCGAGCCGGGACGTTCTTTCTGAGGGTCTCGGGGGCAACGCCGGGGACCGTTGGAGACTACACGTTGCGGGTCCTGTCGCGGTTGGAAGTCCTCACCCGACCACCTGCGCTCTCGCTTTCGTTCTCTCCCGTGCCCGGACAGCTCGAGGCTCGGGTCGCGACCCTGGGCACGACCGTGCCGCTCTCGACGCTTTCCTTCCTCTTCGCCTTCGATGCGGCCTCGCTTGCCTACCAGCAACGCCTCCCCGGCGACGCGGCCACGGCCTTCGACGTGGGCGCCCCGGAACGGCCGGTGCCTACTCTGCTCGGACTCACGCTGCAGTCGAAGTCGGCCGAGCCCGCCGTCGTTCCGACCGGGACTCTGGCGACCCTTGCTTTCGGACGGCCCGACGGCCGCACGCCTCCCACCGATTCGGTGGCAATCCTGAACGTCACGGCGGTCAAGCCCGGCCAGCAGATCCGGGTGTTCCGCCCCACGGCCGACGCAGGCGTCTCGGTTGCCCTGTCGACGACCCACACTGGGGACGGCCACGCTGCCTGGCCCGACTCGCTGGCTGCTCCCGGCGCTGCTCCAGTCCCTTACCTCCGCCTGGATGGCCGTGGCAGCGTCGATCCGAACACGCCCGCCCGCGTGCTCGAGTATCGCTGGCGCCAGCTCGACGGGCCGCCCGTCCAGACGTGGCACGACGCGCTCACCTCGACGCCCCGCGTCGTCCCCGGACAGTCCGGGACGCTCCGCTTCGGGTTGACCGTGAGTAACGGCGTGCTCACGAGCGCGACCTCGGTCGTGACCCTGTGGCTCGACGCGGCTGGTCACTCTCCGACGGCCGAACCTCGCGTGGTCGATCCCGCCAGGCACCTGGATGCCGGCACGGACGCGGCTCCGCTCGCCTTCGTCTTGGGCGACACGGTGGTGCTCGACGCCACACGCTCGACGGCATCCAATGTTGCCTACAGCCGCCAGCTCCAATACGAGTGGGCGCAGACCGCGGGCCCGCCGCGGCCCTCCCTCCCGGCCGCGGCCACCACCAGCTTCGTCGTGAGCCAGCCGGGCCTCTATCGGTTCAGCGCGAGTGTCATCGACCCGGGTGGCTTGCGCTCCGAGTCCAAGGCCATCGAGTTCCTCGTGCGCTCTCTGGCCGACACGGCGCCCACGCTGTCGCTGGCCGCGCAAGGCGGGGTGACCTCCGCGGCGAGCGGAGGCGATCTGGGCGACGTGCCCGAGCTGGCGTCGGTGAAGTCGCTGCGCGTCGCCGTCGGGACGGCCGTGCAGCTTGCCGCGACGGTGTCGGATCCGGAAGTGGCCGGGGGGACCCAGAAGCTCTCCTTCTTCTGGTCGCAGACGGCCGGCCCGGCGCTGGCGTTCACCCAGGACATCGGTGAGAACTCACCCCAGAGGCTGTCCCGCATCTCGCTCACGCCGACTGGCGCAGGCGTCTATCAGTTCACCTGCCGCGTTCGCGAACTGGATGCCGCGGGCAATCAGACCGGCGTCGAGGTCGCCCGCGCCATCCGCCTCGTCGCCGACGACGCGGGCCACCGAGTGCCCGAGGCCGGGGCACTCGTGCGCTACCCCGAACCCAGCTTGCCCAAGACCACGGGGCTCCTTCGGTCGTCCCGTCTCCACCGCCCGTTTGCCTCAACCTCGAACACGGCCGGCCACCGGATCGAGCTGGTCTCCGCGAATCCTGCCCTGCCCACTTCCGGTCACACGCTCACGTATCGCTGGACCCAGGTCCTCGGACCGACTGTGGCCCTGTCGAACCCGTACGCCCCGGTGACGACCTTCGTTGCACCAGACCTGCGCGACGGCCTCACCCGACATTACGCCTTCCAGTTCTATGTCGACGACAGCGGCCTTCGTGGCGAGCCCGCGGTGGTCAGCCTCGACGTTGCCCCAGTTCTGGAAGACCAGGTCGTCGACTTTGCCCTCCAGTTGCACGCCGGCCTGAATTTGGTCTCGCTCCCCTTGGCTCCCCTGACGACCCTCGCCACCGGCTTCGATGCCGCGGACCTCACCCGCCTGACGTCGGCCCGCCTCTTGGGCCGCGCGCCGGGCGGTCCTCGTTTGGTCCCATACCTGCCCGGCCTCGACCTCGCTGCCTGGCAGACTGCCGGCGGTGAAGGTTACGTCCTCGTGGCCCCTGGCCCTGCTCGGACCATCCCGCTTTCGGGCAGCGCCTGGCCGGCCACGGCGAAGCAGCGCGAACTTGCCGCGGGCCTGAACCTGATCGGTTATCCAGGGCTGTCGGTACCCCCGGCGCTCACTACGACCGAAGTCGTCCGCCAGACGGGCGCCCGCTTCGTGGCTCGCGTGGTGGTCGCTGGAGGGCAGAGCCGCTTCGAGTGCCACCTGCCGGGCCTGTCGCCGGGCTTCACCTTCGAGGCGGGCCGGGCCTACCTGCTCAGCATCCCGAGTTCAGCCAGACTGACAATGCCATGAGGTCAATCAAGAGAGGCCGCGCAATGATGCCAACCAAGCCGATGCTCTTCCTGTTGGGGCTGCTTACGTTCCTGGCGCTCCCCGCCGCCTGCGGGGCCGACACGTTCAGCTACACGCTCGTGCCCGGCTGGAACTCGGTCGCGCTGGCGGTCGCGCCGACGCCACCGGTGACCCGGGCCTCTCAGCTCGCGGCCTTTTTCAACGCTCGCGGCGCGCACGTGACGCGGGTCGCCCGCTACACCGGCCGCGCCTACGAGAGCTACACGACGACCGGACCGAGCCCCGATTTTGCAGTCGCGCCCGGCGCGGGCTACTTCGTGTTGAACGAAGGCCCGGCGGCCTCGCCCGCGATGACGGGGGCCGAGTTGACCGTCGTCACGACCACCCTGTCGCCGGGCTGGAACTTGTTGGGGAACCCGAAGGCCGCGGCGATGACTGCCGAGGGGTTGCTGGCGCGCATCCGCCGGCAAGGCGGAGAGGCGACGGCCGCCAAGGCGCTTGGTCGGGCCCGTTTCGTCGGCTACACGGCCGGCGGGCCAAGCGCCGTCACCACGTCGTTTGCGCTCGAACCCGGGAGAGCCTATCTCGTCAAGGCGACCAAGAGCAGCCCGGTGACGCTGGGTGACGGCACGCCGCCCACGATAGTAACGACTGCGTTGCCCGGCACGGACCTGGGGCAGACGTATTCGACCACCCTCTCGGCGACGGGGAGCCCGCCCGTCACGTTCAGCTTGGCCGTCGGAGCGCTGCCCTCGGGTCTGACGCTGTCCGCGTCTGGGGTCATCTCCGGGGTGACGACCGACACCTTCGGCGTGAAGGCGGAGAACTTCGCGGGGGCGGTGACGAGGACGTTCAAGTCGCCGGTGGCTTTGCAGGCGTCGGCGGCCACGATCCCTGGGGTCACCTTCCTCCAGGCCAACGGCAAGGGGTATCGGGAGTTTCGCAATGAGAAGGACGGTTCCGTGCTCATCGAGATCCCTGCGGGGAGCTTCACGATGGGGACGGCGGGCCAGACGTCCGGCGAGGGGCCGCAGCACCGGGTGACGCTCTCGGCTTTCTTCATTGGCAAGTACGAGGTGACGAACGCGCAGTACGCGGCGTTCCTGGCGGCGGCGGGCGATCCGCAGGGCCCGACGCAGCATGTGGGGCATCACCCCAGCGAGGGTGCGAGCAAGAATCACACGCCCGGGGGCACGTGGAACGGCCACGGCGACGCCACGTACAGCAATGGGGACAACAACCCCGTCGTGTACGTCGACTGGTACGATGCGTACGCCTACTGTGCTTGGGCCGGGCTGCGCCTGCCGACGGAGGCCGAGTGGGAACGCGCGGCGCGCGGAGACGCGGATGGACGCACGTACCCGTGGGGCGAGGCCGCGGCTGACGCCGGCGGCCTACACCGGTGCAACCACGGGAACCTCACGACGTGCTGTTCGGCCGACGCGGCCGACGGGTTCCAGTACACCGCGCCGGTGGGCAGCTACGGTCCGGGCGCGCCGGCACCTCGAGCCGACGGCAGTTCGCCGTTCGGTGCGCTGGACATGTCCGGTAACGTTTGGGAGTGGTGCCGGGACTGGTATGACGGTGCCTACTACGCGACGGATGTATGGAAAGACCCAACGGGTCCTTTGACTGCACAGTTAAACCGCCTGATCCGCGGCGGTTGCTGGAACCGCGATGCAGACTACTTGCGGGCCGCGTATCGCGACAGCACCACGCCTACGGCTCGGTACTACGATATCGGGTTCCGTGCGGGGCGGTAGTGTTCTCGTGGGTGTCCAGGAAATGGGCCTTGACTCTTGGCGGTTGGGCCCTTGGAAAACGAACTACCTGAAGGCCAAGAACCCGGCGCGAGCGAAGCGAGCGCCGGGCGGCGGTTTTTTCGAGTGTCGTGATTGGGTGAAGAACCGCGTGTGACCGCGGCGGCATGAGCGCATGAGAAAGTACAGGAACCTGTTCGAGGACGTGGTCTCGCCGGAGAACGTGCTGAGGGCCTTCTACAGGGCACATCTGGGCAAACGGTATCGCGTGGAGGCAAATCGGTTCCATCTGCGTCTCGAGGAGAATGTTCTCGACCTGGCCGAGGAGCTGGCGACGGGCACCTACGAGCCAGGTGCCTACAGGAGCTTCCTGATTCGCGAGCCCAAGGAGCGGCTCGTTTCCGCTGCCCCGTTCAGGGACCGCGTGGTTCATCACGCCATTTGCGCTGTCGTCGAGCCGATCTTCGAGACGAAGTTCATCGAGGACACCTATGCCTGCCGTGTCGGGAAGGGGCAACACAAGGCGCTCGACCGCTTCACGGCCTTCGCACGCCGGCACAGCATGGTCATGAAGCTGGACGTCAGGAGGTTCTTCCCGGGAGTGGACCACAGACTCCTCCTTGGGCTGCTCGGCCGAACCCTCGACGATGCGCGGTTGATGCAAGTCATCACGCGAATCGTCGCGAGCGGCGCCAAGGTCCACCCCGCATCCCGCGCACCCGACTACTTCCCGGGCGATCATCTCTTCACGCCGCTCGAACGGCCGAAGGGACTGCCCATCGGAAACCTGACGAGCCAGCTCTTTGCCAACGTCTACCTGTCACCGCTCGACGATCACATCAAGAGGCGTCTTGGCTGCCAGGCGTATGTTCGGTACATGGACGATATGGTTCTCTTCGCCGACGATCGGGCCTCGCTGCTCGCGTTGCGCCACGAGGTGAGCACGTTCCTCTCACGCTGGCGGTTGCGGGTCCACGAAGACAAGTGCCGCATCTGCTCGACGGCCCGAGGGATGCCCTACCTGGGCTTTCTCGTCTATCCGGACCACCGCCGCGTGCTGGGGTCCGGCGTGCGACGGTTCAGCCGCAGGTTGACTCGGCTGCAGGCCGCGTACGCCGTCGGGGACGTGCAGGTGCCGGGCGTGCGTCAGAGCATCGCGGGCTGGATGGGACACGCCCAGCACGCCGACACGCTGGGCCTGCGTACGGCAGTCCTTGGCCGCTTCGGGTTCACGAGGAGCGTCGATGGGCCCCAGCGCAGCAAGGGCACCGTAGGCCCCGCGTCCCAGCCGGCCTTGGGCCGCAAAGCTGGCAGGGATCCGGCGACCGTAGCGGTGCCGGGGGCATGATGATGGCGAGACCCGAGAGCGTCCTGCCCGGTTCAGAGGTTGAGCCGCCTCTGTTCACCAAGGGGTACGACCTGGTCACGTGGCTGATTCAGGAGACCCTGCGCTTTCCGCACCTCTACCGCGGGACCCTCGTGGCACGGCTGCACGACGCCGGCATTGCGCTTCTCGTCCACCTTCAGGCCGCCCGCTTCGCCGGGGCGCGCCGGGCGAGTGCCCTGTCCCTGGCCGATGTCGAACTCGACACGCTGCGGGTGCTGCTGCGGTTGGCCAAGGACCTGAGAGTGCTCAGCATCAAGAAGTACCTGAGCGGTGCCGAACGGCTTCGCGAGATTGGGAAGATGATAGGAGGGTGGAAGAAACCGACAGTGAAGAAGCCCACAGGGAGCGAGGTAATGGACGCCTGATCCGCGGCGGTAGCTGGAACAACAATGCAAACAACTTGCGGGCCGCGTATCGCAACAACAACACGCCAACGAATCGGAACAACAATATCGGGTTCCGTGCGGGACGGTAGTGTTCTCGTGGGTGTCCAGGAGTCCCACCGGACTTGTTCCGGATCGCCAGACGGCGCGCCTTCAAGGAGACGCGTCCCGTGCCATCGGAACTCCAGCCTCGCCAGCCCGGCCGGACCGGACAGCCGCCCGGAATCGCCTTCGCCCACTGCCGCGGCGGTCGGCGAGGGGCGCGCACCAAGCGGCTGTCTCTACCGTCCGAATACAGAAAAGCCCGCCCGGCTCGAGGTCATCTGGCGTCGCCCTGGGCGGGCACCCTTTATCGCGGCGTGGGGCCAGGAATGCTCGCAGGTTCCAGCAAGGTGCCGATTGAGGTCATCCACCTACTCTCGCGTTCAACCCGAACCCGCGGGTGACCGGCTCGCGGCCGGTGCACCTGACCGCCCGGTGCCTCTCCCGGCGCGGAGTGCAGACCTCATTGGCCCAGAGTGTTAGCCTCCGGCCGTTGGCTTTTCCCTGACCGTACATTGGAGTTCGAAGGACGAGTTCAATCATGACAGAGACCCTTCTCGCTACAGAGGTTTTTACTCCGAGCAGCTATCCGGAGCACACGTACGTGGAGCGTGGGGCGGCTGAGCTCGAGAATGCGCTACGGAAGAGCCTGCACATTCCCGGCGACATCATATCCCTTTCGGGACCATCCAAGTCCGGGAAGACAGCGCTCGTGGCTCGAGAGACAAGTACGGACCATCTCGTAGTCGTGGCCGGGGGGCATATCAGCAGCGTCGACGATCTCTGGAACAAGGCCCTGGACCAGGTCGGCTTGCCAGACGAAACGGCGACTTCGGCCGCGGTTGGAGAAGAGAGTAAGCTGGGTACCGAGGGCAAGGCCGGCGTCTCTGTCCCCTTCCTCGGAAAGGGGGAAACCTCGATAACCTCCGACAAGTCGTCCTCGTCCTCTTCAACCTCAGAAGTGCGTCGCTCTCGAAGAGGGTTGACGGATCTGGCCGATTCGTTCTCGAAGCAGAAACTGATCCTGTTGATCGACGACTTCCATTACATACCGGACGTTCTTAGGACAGAAATCGCCAAGGCAATCAAGGAGGCTGCTCGCCTGGGTGTGAAGGTCGTGGTCGCCTCCGTGCCCCACAGAGCCGACGATGTCGTTAGAAGCAATCCCGAGCTTCGTGGAAGGGTGAAGAGCATTGACCTGACCTACTGGGACTCCAGGGACCTGACTCGTATAGCGACCCTCGGCTTCAAGAAACTCAACACCTGGGTCAGTGAACAGGTGGTGGCCAAGATCGTACTGGAGGCTGTCGGCAGCCCGCAGTTGGTCCAAGCGATCTGCCTCGACCTCTGTTTTGGGCTGAACATCGAGAAGGCGCTGGAGACTTTTTCCCCGGCAGCGGTCACAGAGGAAGCCGTGGAACGAGCGCTTCGTGAAACAGCTACTCGAACCGACTTCAGGACGCTGCTGAAGAAGCTGCACGACGGTCCGCCCTCCAGAGGTGTCGAAAGAGCGCTGTTTGACTTCGCCGATGGCACGACAGGCGACACGTATAGATGTGTTCTGCTGGCCTTGGCAAACGAGCCGCCCAGGCTCAGTCACACGTTCAAGAGCCTCATGGACAGGGTCGCTCTCGTGTGCATTGGAGACAAACCGTCGACGTCCGGCATCCAGAATGCCCTCTTGCAGATACAGGCAATCAGCCGTGGCGCCGCGTCACACAGCGTGCTGGAGTGGGACGGTGACAACTCGCTGGAAGTGCTGGATCCGTACTTCCTGTACTACTTGCGCTGGGGGTCTGGCCTCAAGTCACTTGCCGCAAGGATCGGCTCGAATGGAAAGTGAGCACTACTCTCGACCTCGGCCCAGCGCGCGTGCCGTCGTCAGTGCGATGAGCGGAGGTCTGGCCCAAGCCGCACTCCGGGGAAGCTCAGCCGGCACCGGCATAGACGGGCATGCATTGGATGCAAGGCAACGAGGGCACCCAGCCACGAGAGGTTTCCCCGCTCCGGCCTCAAGACGCTGGCTCCTCCGTCGCCAGCGACTTCGGCCTTCGCTCGAGGCCTCGAACCACCCAAGACGACCGGAGCAAGGTCCGCACGTGGAAAGGACACTCGGCGAGCAGTTCGGGGCATCGTCGCAGAACACTCGAATGCAGCAGACGGGCTGGCGTGGGGCGGGAGTCCCAGCGCCGCTCGTCGCGGCTAGTTCTGGGAGTCTGGCTCCAGGACTGGGTTTCCGGGCTTCGGTGGTGGCCCGCAGCTGATTAGTATGTTGAACTAAACCGCT
>JACQZL010000257.1 GCA_016213865.1 Candidatus Rifleibacteriota bacterium | reverse complement strand
GGGCACGCCTCGGTCGACACGGCGCTGGAGGCGATGAAGCTCGGGGCCTACGACTACCTCACGAAGCCGGTGGAGCTGGCGGAACTGGAGATCCTCGCCCGCAAGGCGTACGAGAAGAAGATGCTGCGCAAGCAGACGATCCTGCTGCGCGAGGAACTGGCCCGTCGTGGCGTCCGGGCCAACCTCATTGGCACCAGCGCTTCGATGGACGGGGTGCTCCGGGCCATCCATCAGGTCGCTCGCACCGACTCTCCCGTTCTGATCGAAGGAGAGACGGGAACAGGCAAGGAGCTGGTTGCCCAGGAGATCCACGCCGCCAGCGGCCGGCGCGACAACCCTCTGGTGGCTGTCAATTGCGGCGCGTTGCAGGAGAGCCTCCTCGAAAACGAGCTGTTCGGCCACGAAAAAGGAGCGTTCACCGGGGCGATCGCCTTCAAGCGGGGCCTCTTCGAGGCGGCAGACGAGGGCACCCTCTTCATCGACGAGGTGGGAGAGCTCAATCCCGGGGCGCAGGTCAAGCTCCTGCGCGTGCTGGAGAACGGGACCTTCCGGCGGTTGGGCGACACGCGCGAGACCCGCGTCGACGTGCGGCTCATCTGCGCGACCAATCGGCGGCTCGAGGACGAGGTGCGCAAGGGCAAGTTCCGGGACGACCTCTACTACCGACTCAACGTCTTCCGGATCGACCTGCCGCCGCTTCGAGAGAGGCGGGACGATATCCCGTTGCTGGCCTACCACTTCCTCTGCCACGGTCGCGCGGCCTGCAGCGAGAGCCCGACCGAGATCCAACCCGAGGCGATGGAGGCCCTGATCGCCCACGACTGGCCGGGCAACATCCGTGAGCTGGCGAATGCCGTCGAGCACGGCATCATCCTGGCGATGGGCCGCCAGGCCATGGAGCTGGGAGACCTGCCGGTCGTGATGCGCAAGGCGGCCCCGGGGGGCCGGCCGTGGGCGGTCGCGGCGGTGCCCGAGGGCAGACCCTTCGGGCTGATCCCGCCTCTGGCTGCCGGGTCGGACGAGTTCCCCGCCCCCGAGGCGCGGCCGTGGTCGCCGGTGCCCTTCCCGTCGCTGGGCGCGCCGCCTTCGTTACCGGAGCGGACGGGGCACGAAGCCCGGCTGGGGCTCCCTCAGGTTGGTGTGGGGGCAGGCCCCGGCACGGCACCGCCAGCGGGGGCGCCGGCGCCTCCGGGCATCTCGCTCGCGGAAGTGGAACGGAACCACATCATGGACACCCTCAAGCAGGCGGGAGGCAACCGGACGCGGGCCGCCCGCACGCTGGGCATCAGCGTGCGACACCTGCGGCGCAAGCTGCACGCCTACGGCTATCACGACGCGAAGTCCGAGTAGCGTGGAGAGCTCAGCAGAGGTTGTGCGTGGGCAGGATAATGCCGGTATTGTGTCTCGTACTTCTGTGTCTTCCGGCGGTTGGTCGTCTTTCTCTCGAGCGGGCCGCAACCATCGGCTGCCCGCCGCATCTCAGAACCCGAAGGCGAGCCGGGTCCCGCGACGTGGTGTCTCGGGACGCTCGGTTTGCGGTCACGGCGGATAGGAGGAAACGGCAATATGCGTAATACCCTGCGTGTCGTAGGGATGGTGCTCTTGGGACTGCTGGTCGCGGGTGCGACCACGGCAGCCCTGGCCAAGGCCCCGTGGGCCAAGATGCTCGGCGTGAAGTGCATGGAGTGCCATGACAAGATCACCAAGGAAGAGGCGAAGACGTCGAGCAAGCCGGCGTTCAAGCCTGCGCAACAGATGGTTGCCCTGACGGACGCGGCCAATGCGGCCCTGAAGACCGAAGTCAAGATGACGTGCTTCGGCTGTCACCGCGGCCAGATGAAGGTGGCCAAGGCCGCCGACGACAAGGTCCCCTCCGAGAAGCCGAGTCCCGATGTGGAGAAGCAGATGAAGGAAGCGACCGACTCTCTGAACGCGAAGTTCAAGGACGCCCTCAAGTCGGGTCCCATCACCTGTGGCACCTGCCATCAGGGCAAGGGCAAGGTCCCGGAGAAGCCCTAGTCGCAAGAGTCTCCGCCAAAGCAACGAGACCCGTCCGTGCGCTTTCCGCGCGCGGGCGGGTTCTTGTTTCGCGGCACCGGTGGATCGGGCCACAACTCTGCGTTCACTTCGGCCCGGGAAGATAGAAGCGGCGAGGCGGCGGTTTCCGGTGGGTGAGGCACCGACCAAGTCGGAGCGATTGGGCCGCACAGTTCGCGCCGTAGGGGCGGG
>JACQZL010000106.1 GCA_016213865.1 Candidatus Rifleibacteriota bacterium | reverse complement strand
GGTACTGCGTGTAGGGACACGCCTCCGAGATCGGCTGTCCATCGGGAGCCGTGATGGGCGCCTTGGGGCGGACGACGTAGCCCCAGTGAGTCCAGGGCTTGCCGTGGCAGAGCCTCCCGATACACGTCGGGTCGTTGGCGACCTGATCCACGAACTGCTCCAGCACGGTGCGGCCAACACTGACCTCGCCGAGCGTCGCGGCAGAGGTGGTGGCCAGCCGGGTCGTGCCGAGGAAGGACTCGAAAAGGTAGTAGCCGGCCACGGCGAGGATGGCCGTGGCAAAGAGGACTTCCAGCAGGGTAAACCCACGGAGGCCGGTTCGGAACCTGACGGGGTGACCTGGATGCAGCATGGCGGGCCTTCCTATCGGGCGAGGTTGCGGTTGCGCAGCCGGATGGTGGTCTGCAGAGTGCCCCGGCGATCGGCTTCGTCGGCGAAAGTCAGGAGCGCGATGACGCAGGTGGGACTGACGGCCGTGAAGGCCGAGGCGACGCACCCGCGGATCCGGATCGGTTTCATCGGATAGAACGTCGAACCTCCCGCTTGCATCGGGACCGGCGCGTCTTCTTCGGTGCCGTCGGCCCCGACCGCCAGGAGCAGCCGGCGCGTCGGCTCGGCGCTCACCCGGACCGTGTTGTTCAGGACGTCCCGGAAGACGAGCTCGGTCGCCGTGTGCCCCGGGGTAGGCTCGAGGACCTGGATGGACTCCTGAAGCCGTTCGGTCAGGACCTTCAGACCGTCCCTGGCCTCCTGGCGCAGGAAGCTGTCGGCCGTCAGCGAGACCACGCCCGAGGGTTTGTTTCTCTTCACCATGAACCCTGTGAACAGGGCCCACGCGAGCCCGATGAGCACCAGGGCCACCGCGGCGGCCACGGCCACTTCGACGAGCGTGTAGGAGTCCGAGGAACGCCGCAGATCCTGGATGCGGGTGGGCTGGTTCCTGAGCGGCACGCGAAAGCCCTCCTCAATGCGGCGACATGGAGTCGGCGCGCATCACCATGGCGCCGAGGTCTCCGTCCCATCGCACGAACCGGCCGTGGACACTCACCTGTTGCCGCGGCACCACCGGCCTGAGCTTGGCCGCATCGTCGAACCGGAACAGGTAGTAGGCCGACTCGTTTTTCACCACGAGGGTGTTGCCCGCGACCGAACGCACCTGACCGCGAACGACAGTGACCTCACTGGACGCCGGCGGTTCGGCAAGCCGAGTGCCGGTTGGCCGAGTCTTCCCCGTCTTCCCGGGGACCGCGGAAGCGGACGTCTCCGCGAGGCGCGCGGTGGTGCTGGAGCCCAGCATCCAGCCGGCCGGGAGTGCCAGGAAGAGCAGGACTGCCCCCAGGCACAGCGCGGGATGGCGGTGGGCGGTTCGCCGCATCCGCCCCATCCAGGACGCCGCCGCGTCCAGGTCAAGGCGGTCCTCCCGCGCTCTGTCCAGCGAGGCCTTCGCGCCCTCCTCGCGGCGGCGCGCATCCTGCCGGCGCTCGGCCAGGAGGGCGGCTTCGAACCGCGGCTGTTCCGCTGCCTCGAGCGCCGCGACCTGCTCGGCGCCCAGGCCGAGGCGCTCGACGACGGCCTCGCGAACGGACTCGCAGTAGGGCGACCGGCCTGGTTGGGCCGAGGCGATGGCCAAGAGGCTTCGGAGCGACTGCTCGGTACCCACGGCCGCCAGCCGTCCCGCAATCCTCTTGCACAGCTCGGGCTGCGGTTCCACCGCGAGCCGCTCGAGCAGGATCGGCTCCAGGCCCGGGTGCTCGAATTGCTCCATGGACCACACGGCACTGGCGCGCATCGCCAGGCGCGAGCTTCGGGCCATGAGGGCGACCCGGTGCACCACGGCCTCCGGGTGGACGCTGGCCAGCGCCACCAACACGTTGGCGGCCACGCGGTTGTCCGGGCTGTCAACGAGCGGCACGAGGAAGGGCAGCGACTCCTCGCCCGCCATTGCATAGATGGCCTCCACCGCGTTGGCGACAATTCGCTGGTTCGCGTGGCGCAGGAAGGGGCGCAACGACCCGACATGCTGGTCCGTGCCGCACTTTCCGAGGGCGGCGATGACGCTGGCAAGCGTGCGGGGACTGTCTTCGGTTTCCAGCAGCCGGACCAGCTCCGGAGCAGCCGCTGGATCGGGTCGCGCAAGCAGGGCGCGGAGGGCTGCCTCGCGCGCTGCCGGATTGCCGAGAGCCTCGAGCGGCTGTTCAGGCAGAGGGGCAGCGCGGGTGCCGTCCTGGCGCAGCTCGGCAAGCAACCGGCGGGCGTGGTAGCGAACGTCGACGTCGGGGTCCCCGTCGGCAAGCTGGCGCAGCAGCTCGGCGGTACCCGCAGCCTTGCCCAGCTCGACCAACCGATAGACGGCGTCGACCCGGCGAGCGGCCTCGGGGTCCCGGGCCTGCTGGGCCAGCGCCTCGAAGAGGCGCCGTTCCAGATCCTCGGCAAACTTGTCCACCTGCAAGATGCCCTTCCTGGCGTCGCGATGACCGTGCTGGCAAGTCCCGCCTGTTCGCCACCGGTCGACAGGCTCTCTCCGGACTCGCTCCGAACAACTGGCCTGATACTAGCTGGAGGGGAACGTGTCAAGCGTCAGGGACCCTGGGGGAGCGACGCTGGATCATGGCGAACTTGGTGGTGGCCGGTCTCCAGACCGGCCCAAGAGGCCGCATCAGGACTGGCGGGGCTGTCCTTCGATACGCGGTCTCACGGCCGCTACTCAGGATGCGCGGGCACCCGCCACCACCGGAACAGACGCCACTGGCGACGGAGCGATGCCTTCTCCCACTTCTCCGGGACGCTCCCCATCTCACCGGTGGGCCTTGCGCCGGAAGAGAGGCTGCCGTATCCTCGAGGTTGGAGATCCTGCCTTGGCTAACTAGCCAGGTCAGGACCAGGAGGTCGCCTGTGACCCTGGTCGGAGTGTACGAAGCGAAGACAAACCTGTCCAAGCTGCTCGCTCGCGTCAGCGCCGGAGAAGAGATCGTCATCGCGCGCGCCGGTAGGCCGGTCGCACGTCTGGTCGCCTATGAGCAGCGGCCTGCCGGTGCCAAGCCAGGTGGCCTTGCCGGTCTCGTCGAGCTGGCGGAGGACTGGGACTCCGCAGAGACCAACGCGGCAATCGGCGCCCTGATGGCGGGGGCCCCGGGAACCTCCCGGATGCCGTGAACTACTTGCTCGACACGCACGCCTTCCTCTGGTGGACCTTGGACGACCGGCGGTTGTCGGATGGCGTGCGGCGCCTCTTGCAGGCTCCGCCAGGGGAGGTGTACCTGAGCGCGGCAAGTGTCTGGGAGATAGCTCTCAAGCACAGCCTCGGCAAGATAGTCCTGCGGGCTCCGTTAACCCGGGTCGTTCTCGAAGAGGCAGACCGCTGCGGACTGCGCTCGCTTCCCATCACGCGCGAGCATGCATGCCGCAGCGGAGATCTCCCTTTGCACCATCGCGATCCCTTCGACCGGCTACTGGTTGCTCAGGCCCAGCTCGAAGGTCTGGGTCTGGTTACCACCGACCAGGCCATCCGCGCCTACGACGTGCCGGTCTTCTGGTAACCCGGGATGGTCCCTGGGAGCTGAGAGTGGGCGGCTGCTGGGTCTTCCACGGGGGGGCGGAGGACGAGAGGACCGTTTACGTCCCCCCCCGGGCAAGTCGGCCCCGGTTCCACTGCGGTCATGACCATGCTCCTCTGCCTGCACTGCGCGAAAGGAGTAATCCCCAGCGCCGACCCGTGCCGGCGTCCCGCTACCTCTGCAGCCAACCCCACCGGAAGTTGCGGATGCCGGGGATTCCCGTGTCCAGCGGCGGCGCCGCGGGTGAGTGGTTGGTGTCCAGGAAGACCATCAACGCCGATGGAAAGGACTTCGCGAGGACGTTGACGTTGCCCGGCTCGTTGTCGAAGACGGCCACCACCTCGCCCAAGGCCGCGATCTGCTCCCGGACCGCGGCGCTGCCCTTGAACATGGTGTCGTGGAGGCCCGTGCGCGGGTTCATGATCAACGCGCAGCGCTCCGGCGGCACCGGGAACCCCTTCTCGGCCAGGACTTCCAGACTGCCCTTCTGCTGCTGGGCGATCTTCCGGCCCGTCAGATAGACAATCGTGCTGCCCGCCTTGTGGAGCTTGTTCACGTACTCGCGTGCCCCGGGGAGCGGCCGGTCCAGGTGCAGGCCCTCGTTGGAATGGAAGCACTCCTTCCAGAGTCTCATCGCGGCCTCGCGATCCGCGGCATTGCGGATGCCCAGCTCGTCGAAGGTGTCCGAGATCTCGTACGGAAGCTGCTCCGGCACCCAGCGCTCGAGCTTCGCGCGCAGGTCGGGATAGCGCCTCTGGTTCTGCCGGGCGAACTTCAGCATCGCTGCCTTGTGCCTCGAGCCGGTCTCGAACAACGTACCGTCGAGGTCGAAGACGTTCACCGGCCGCCTTCCCTTCGCGGCCAGCTCGCGCGTGGTGGCCAGCACCCCGCCCAGCACCGCGTTGCTGCGAGGCGTCGGCCGGGCCAGCGACCAGTCGGCGGGGCGCCATTCGGCGGCCAGCGGCGCCCGGGTCAGGACCAGTACCAGGATCAGCATCCAGAACCTGCTCGACCGCATCCCAAAGCTCCTTTGAACTCGAGCGTCCGTCGAGGGCGCGCGAGGGCAGTGTAGCGCACGACGGCCCCAGGGAGGCCCTCCCCGCGGTCTCGCGGGAGCGTCCCCGGATCATGGGGAACTTGGTGGTGGCCGGTCTCCGGACCGGCCCACGAGGCCGCGCCAGGACTGGCGGGTCTGGAGACCCGCTACCACCGGAGCAGACACTTCTCGGGGACGCTCCCCGGCCTCGCCGCCCCCTCGTGTAAAATGGGGACCGAGTCCGTGCTCTCATGAAGTACCTTTATCCGTTCAATCGAATCTGGGCCAAGCTCAGCGTGTTGCTGGTGCTGATCACCTTCGTGCCCCTGGGCATCCTGGGATACATGGCGATCTCGATCCAGCAGGGACACGTCGACGACCAGGTCCGCGGCATGAACTACGGGTTCTCCCGATTGATCGCGTTCCAGATCTACAGCACGATGCGCAACGCGCGGACGGTCCTGGACACGCTGGCCGCCTCTCAGGACTTGCTCGACGCCGACGCTAAGTCGGCCGGGTCGATGCTGAGCAGCTTCCTGCAGAACAACACGATCTTCGACGGCATCTCGGTCTACAGCCGGGACAAGAAGCTGGTCGCGCAGGCGGGGCGTCCCGTCGTCATCGAGGACCCGACGACTCTCTTCTCGCTGGCGGCGATCGACCGCTACGGCGGCACCACCATCGCGCGCGCGGGAGAGGCGCAGGTCAAGCTGGTGCTCTACGACCGTCGAGGCCTGGTCAAGGGAGCGATGATCGCCGGTCTCAACCTGGGGTTGCTGGCCCGCACGCTGAACGAGATCCTGAGCCTCCTGACCCGGGCCTACGCGAACCTGCACATCTACGTCCTCGATCAGGACTTTCACGTCATCGCCGCCACGAAGGGGGCACCGTTCACCGAGGGGAACTTGTTCATGACGTGGTCGGACGACCCGCAGGTGGTCAACCGCTTCGAGATGTCGCTGAAGGACCTGCCGGGCTACAGCTACGAGACGCCTCCCTGGCGCATCGTCAACATCGCCAAACCCGGCGCGCTGGTGGCCCTGACCAAGATCCAGGACAAGGTCATCCAGCTCGGCACGTTCACGGGCTTCATCGCGCTGCTCTTCGGCGTGCTCTTCGGTCGCACCTTCATCACGACGCCCATCGAGCGGCTGGTCAACGCCGCGTTTACCATCTCGCAGGGCGACCTGGGTCGCCCGGTCCCCCCCGTGAGCCTCGACGAGATCGGCGAGCTGGCCGACGCGTTCGAGGTGATGCGCGTCAATCTCAAGCGCATGCAGGCGGACCTGCGCGAGAAGTACGACGAGATGCAGACCCTCTACGGGGTGGCGCGGGACCTCAGCTCGACCCTGGAGTACAACACCCTGCTCGAGCTGCTGCTGGACCGGGCGATGAAGATCGTGATGGCCGAACGCGGCTCGATCATGCTGCTCGACGAGGACACACAAGAGCTGCGCATCCACGTGGCCAAAGGGATTGACGCGTCCGTGGTCGAGACGACGCGCGTCAAGCTCGGAGACAAGGTCAGCGGCCACGTCCTGCAGACCGGCCGCCCGATGCTGATCGTCGACACCTTGAAGAGCCCCAGCTTCTCCAAGCTCAAGGACGGCCAGATCCTGGGCGGCACGATGCTCTCGGTCCCGCTGATCGCCAAGGACAAGCGCCTGGGTGTCCTGAACATCAGCAAGACGACGCCCTACACCCTCGACGACCGCGATCAGGAGCTGTTCATGGCCCTGGCCAACCAGGCCGCGATCGCCATCGAGAACGCCCGCCTCTACACGCTGGCCATCACCGACGAGCTGACCAAGCTCACCATCCGCCGCTTCTTCTTCCAGCGCCTCTCGGAGGAGCTGCGCCGCGCCCGCCGCTACAAGAGCGCCTGCACGGTGATGATGCTGGACATCGACCACTTCAAGAGGTTCAACGACACCTACGGCCACGCCGCGGGCGACCAGGTCCTCATCCACGTGGCCCGCATCTTCAAGTCGTGCATGCGCAAGGTCGACATCGTGAGCCGCCTGGGCGGCGAGGAGTTCGCCGTCGTCTGCCCCGAGCAATCGGCCGAGATCGCCTCCATCCCCGCCGAGCGCATCCGGAAGACCATCGAATCCGCCGCTCTCGATCTGGGCGGGACGACAGTCCAGATCACGGTCAGCATCGGTCTGGCCGACTACCCCGGCCACGCCCAGAAGCAGGGCGTCCTGATGGAGTACGCCGACCAGGCGCTCTACCACGCCAAGCACACCGGCAGAAACCGGGTCTGCACCTTCGACCAGGTGCCCAAGACGGACGGGGTGCCCGTCATCCCGGCGTGAGCCGTGAGCGATGAACCTGCTGCGCACCGTCTCGATCCGATGGCGCATCGTGCTCTTCTTCCTCGTCGCGACCGCCGGCGGAGGGCTCTCGATGGCCCACCTGGTCGACCCGTCGGAGCTGGGCAAGGCCTACCTCTGGCTAGCGGGACTGATGGGGGCGTCCTTCGTCATCGCCTGGTATCTGGCCCGCTCGGTCACGGCCCCCCTCGAGGAGCTGCGCGTCAAGCTGGACAAGCTGGCCGACGGCCAGTGGGATCAGGTCCTGCGGGACCGCTGCGGAGACGAGATGGCGGCGGTCTACGCGGCGCTCAACCGCTACATCCTGCAGCGGGACAACGAGGGGCTCGTCAAGGCCCAGCCTGGACCCGGACCGGAGGCGCTCCAGCCCGGCGCCCGCGACTCCGAGGCCGCGGGTCTCCAGCTCTTGCTCGGAGTGGCGCGCGACACGCAGACGCTCTTCGACCTGCGGGAGGGAGCCCGGCTGGTGCTGGCCGCCTGCAATAGCCACCTGTGCCTCGAGTGGTCCTCGCTGGGCCTGCTCGACGCGCCGCAACAGAAGCTGAGCCTGGTCGCGTCGGCCGGTCTCTCGGACGCGCTGGAACAGGAACTGGCGCTGGACGGGGCCAAGGCGGTCAACTTCCTTTCGCGCGAGGGCGTCTCGGGAGAGGCCATCGAACAGGGCGTGCCGGTCGTCGTCAACCGGGGAGATCGCGACCCCCGCTTCAAGAACTTCGGAAGCCTGCCCCAGCAGACCCGCAAGATCAAGACGCTGGCCTGCCTGCCGCTGAAGGCCGGCGAGCAAGTCGTGGGAGTCGGCAACTTCGTCAACCTCGGCGCACCCACCGGCTTCGGCGATCGCGAACTGCGGTTCCTGTCGGAGGCGATGGCCCTGATCGCGCAGTTCTACCTCAAGACCTGTGGGCCCGATGAGGCGTTTCGCGAGGCCCTGACGGGATTGCCGGGCCCCGACTACTGGCGTTCGCTCTTCGACATCGAGTGCCAGCGGCTGCGCAGGAACGAGACGCGGCTGTCGCTGGTCAAGCTCAAGTGCGTGTTCCAGCCGGGCGGCCTGGCGGCGGCTGAGCAGAACCCGGCGCTCGCGTCGGTGGGTTCCGTCATCCGGCAGAACCTGCGCGTTCACGACGGGGCGATGCGCCGCCGAGAGAGCTTCTACGTCTTCCTGCCCGACACGGACACGCTGGGGGCGCTCTACCTGGCCGCCCGGCTCAAAGACCGGATCGACAGCCTGGGAAACCGTTCGGACAGCGGCACACCCCAGTTCACCGCCGCCGCGGGTCTGGCGACCTGCCCCGACCAGGTCTCCGAGCCGGAGGCGCTCATCGACGCCTGCGATACCGCCGTGCGGGAGTCCACCCGCATCGGCGACCACCGTCTCGTCTGCTACCAGAAGGACCTCGGCGGCCCGCGCGAGCCCGCGACCCCTGCCGCCTGACCCCC
>JACQZL010000243.1 GCA_016213865.1 Candidatus Rifleibacteriota bacterium | reverse complement strand
GATATCCTGTACCCCGTCATCTCGAGGCTGCACGACATCGCGCAGGGTCGCCGCCCCGGTCCGCTGGAACGGACTGTCTCCGCACTCGGCTCACTGCGCCACCCGGGCTCGCTGCCCATCCTCGAACAGCTCGCTCGCGGTCCCATTCCCATCAACGGCGCGGCCAGCGCCCTGGCCCGCTACAACGAACCGCATGCCGAGGCCGTGGTGCTGGAGATCGCCGGCAATCGTGACTGCCAGAATCGAGCAGCGGCCCTGCTGGAGCTGGGCCAGGTCCGCAGCGTCGATCCCCTTTCCACTCTCGAGGCTGCCATCAAAGACCCGGCGGCCGAGGTGCGCAAGGCGGCCGCGACGGCGCTGGGGGGGCACCCGAAGGACCGCTCGGTCGAGCTGCTGGTCGGGCGCCTGTCGGACGGCGAGGAGTCGGTCGTCCTGGCCGCGCTCGGGGCGCTGGCCCGGCTGAGGAACGCGGCCGCCCTGGGCCCCATCATCCAGCGCGTGCGCGCGCAGACGACTCCGCGAGTGCGGGCGAGTTCCGCGATTGCCCTGGCCCGACTCGAGTCTCGCGAGAGCCAGGAAGTGCTGATGAAGCTCCTGGCCGACAAGGACGACCGCGTGCGGGCCAACGCTGTCGAGGCGCTGGGACACTACAGCCTGTCGTATGACTGGGCGATGAGGATCTTCCCGCCGCTCCTCAAGGACGAACACCACCGGGTCCGTGGCAACGCGGCCCTGGCCGTCTTCCGGTTCAACCAGCAGATGGCGCTCGACACGATCAAGCGCATGTTCGACAGCTCCAACAAGAACATGCGCGCCGCCGCGGCGTACTGCGCCAGCCAGGTCCAGAACAAGGAGACCGCCAACTGGCTGGCCACGCTGGTCCTGACCGAGCTGGACACCGACGTCATCAGCAGCGCCCTGCGCGCCCTCGAGCGGTTCAATCGAAAGGAGGTGCTGGACACCTTCCTCAAGGTGACCAAGCACAACAAGGCCGAGGTCCGCACGCTGGCCGTGGCGATCGTGGGCAACATCGGCACCCCGGCACACGTCGGCTTCCTCATCACGATGTTCAAGACCGAGAAGGAGCCGACCGCGCGCAGCGCCATCGTCAGCGCCCTGGCCAAGCTGGCGGGGGTCGAGGGGCTCAACTTCCTGCCGCAGTACCTCTCCGATCCGGACGAGCGGGTCGTGGCCAACGCGATCGACGGGCTCAATCGGTCGGGCAACCTGGAAGTCATCTCGTACCTCAAGCCGCTTCTCAAGCACGCCAACAACCGCATCCGGGCCAACACGGTGCTGGCGCTCTGGAACCTGGGCGACACGAAGGCCCTGGCCGAGCTGCAGAAAATGCTCGACAGCCCCGATCCGGCGTTCACCGACAGCGCCATCTACGTGATGGGAGCCATCGGCGATTCCCTGCGCCTGGTCGACCTCGAGTCGCACCCGATGCTGCCGATTGCACTGCGCGACTACTACAAGCGCGTCGTCGAGCGTGGGGAGGGGCTGCGCGTTGCGCCGATAGGCCCGACCGGGAGCGCCAAGACCGGCGAGCCGGAGCTGGTGACCGAGCGGCTTGCCTCGCCGGCTCCGCCCGCTCCGGCGCCCGTCGGACCCGAACCGACCGCGTCGGCCGAGTTCCTCGACGTCATCGAGACCGCCGACATGACGCCGGCCCTGGGCACGGTAACCCAGCGAGTCAACGAGGAAGAAGAACTGGAGCGAATCCTGATGCAGCAGGGGCAGGAGAGCGAATCCCTCCGAAAACACCTGCAGATGTTCACCACGCTCTACTCCAAGAACCCCTTTGCCCAGTACTTGACGCTGCAGACCGCAACCGACGGCGATGAGCCGCTCGGCGACAAGCTCATGGCTCCTTTCGAGCGAGGCGAGAGCGACTTCCTGCCGCCCCTCTTTCTGCTGGCCCGCACGTTTCGCAAGCGGGGAGAGGTCGAGCGCTCTCTGGCCACCTACCTGCGCATCTTCAGAAAGGAACTGGAGCTGCTCGAGCAGATGGTCGACTTCGGGCTCCAGGAGCTGGGCAACAACAACTCGACGCCGGCCTCCACCGTGATGAAGACCATCAGCGCCATCATCGGACTCAAGCCCGACCTGCACGCGCTGCTGGGCGACTTCTATCTCTCGGAGAAGGCCTACGACCCCGCGTACCGGCACTTCTACATGGCCCACGTGGCCGAACCGGCCGACGTGAGCGTGGCGCTGAAGCTGGCCTTCCTTTGTGGCAAGACCAAGCGCAAGGGCCTGGGGCGCGAGATCTGCCACCACATCGTCAAGCGCGAGGGGCCCGAGAGCGAGAACTCCAAGAAAGCGCGCAAGATTCTCGAGCGTCTCGAACTCGAGGGCCGCCAGCGGGATTGACCGGTCCTAACTGACTTCGGGTGGCAGGACGACGGACGGGTCGAGGTTGTGGCACACGACCCGATTGCGCCCGGAGGCCTTTGCCTGATACAGAGCGGCGTCGGCCATCTTGATCATCTCGTCCTTGGTGGCCGGCCTGCCTGACAGGAAGCTGACTACCCCCAGGCTGATCGCCACGCGCAGAGGCCCCGAGCGGCTCTGAACGATGTGGGCCTCGACCAGCTTGCGCAGGCGGTCGGCGAAGATCGCCGCACCCTGCAGGTTGGTCTCGGGCAGGATCATGACGAACTCCTCGCCGCCGTAGCGGGCGACCACGTCGGGCACGCGCGCCGCACGCTTGAAGATCGAGGCGACCTCGGCGAGCACCATGTCTCCCACCTGGTGGCAGTACGTGTCGTTGAACTTCTTGAAGTGATCGATATCGATGAGGATCAACGACAGGTCGCGGCTGTACCGGCGGGCCTGT
>JACQZL010000242.1 GCA_016213865.1 Candidatus Rifleibacteriota bacterium | reverse complement strand
CTCATCGACGACTTGGGGCGCCAGCAGTGCTCGGCGAGCGACATCTTCAACCGGCTCATCGTGCCGCTCGAGAACCACATCGACTTCATGGTGATGGGCGGCACCCGGATGGAGGTCATGACCGACGAGGTGATGATCTTCTCGTCGAACCTCGATCCGATGAAGATCATGGACCCGGCGTTCCTGCGCCGCATCCCCTACAAGGTGGAGATGCGCGACCCTACCCAGGAGGAGTTCCTGGCCATCTGGAACCTGATGCTCGGGATCATGAAGCTGAAGTGCTCCCAGGCAGCGGTCGATCACCTGCTGCAGCGCTACGTCGGCGACAAGCGACCTTACAAGGCCTCGCAGCCTCGCGACTTGCTACGGCTGATCCGCAACAAGTTCGTCTACTTCGACACGATGGACAAGGAGATCGACCCACAGGAGGTCGATATCTCCTACGAGATCTACTTCCCCAAGGGCATCGTCTACTGAACCACCTGCTCGCCCGTCGCTCGGCTGGCGACATCGACGGGCTGCGGCCGGTTCGACCTCGGGGCCGAGTGGCTCGCGCCGGTCGCAGCGAGCGTCGTCCAGACTGCATCGCGCCGGGCCCCAAGCGTGCGGTTGGACGGCGAAACGCGCGCGGCCAGCGTGAGGTCCCGGGCGGCCGCCAGGGCGTCCCCCGCCTCCTCGGCGCGGTCCGCCCGCTCGCGAAGGACGCGCACCAGCTCTGTTTCGAGCTCCGGGGCCGGCGAGTCCCAGGCCCGGGTCTGCACCAGGCACGCAATCGCCTCCAGGACCTTGCGCTGGTCCGACGCCTCCGGCCAGCTCAGCTCCAGCAACCCCCGCCGTGCAAGGTGCTCCGAACCGTGGAGACGGGCGCGGCGCATCTCGGCCTCGGTGGCAGCCGCGGCTAGCTCCATCTGCCTTACGTGATGCCAGACCTGGCTACGAGTCAGCGGCGTGGAAGGAGACGTCTTCAGGGCCTCCAGCGACTCGAGGCAGAGCCGCCGGGCTCCTTCGCGTGAGATCGCGATCCGGCAACCCGGCGGGGCCGTCGTGCCCAGGAGCTTCCCCTTCTCGTTTCGGACCGAGACGACCACCTGATAATCCCCTTCCGCGGCTGCCGCCGGGAGCTCCAGCATCACGCGTTCGCGAACGCGTTCGTCGGGTCCCCACAAGCTCGCGGGCAGCCACCCAAGAGCGAGGGGGTGCGCCGAGGTGTGCCGGTCGGCCCCGCTCAGCGCAACCTCGACGCTGTGGACCCCCACTGACGGCGTCAGGGCGCTCCAGTACAGCAGCAGCTCCACCTTCCCGCCAGGTGCGGCCGTTCTGGCAACCCGGGTCGCGCCTGCCAGGGTGATTTCGCTCTCGAAGCAACTTCCCAGGGTGAACTCGGGATGCTCGCCGGCGGCCGCGACGAAGACGTCGCGCCGGACGAGGTTTCGGTCGCCAACGCGATCGCCGGGCATCGAGGGCAACGTGACGTACGTCCGCTCGATCGCCGCCACCCCCGCGAGCCCGGTCGTCTCGCGCCAGTCATCGCTCAGCCGAACGAAGGTCGGCCTGCGCTGTTCGAAGAGGTAGGCGTCTCGGACCGAGGGGCAGGAGCCAAAGCGTGCCAGCGTCCGATCGGTGCGCCCCGACAGATCCACCACCTCCAGTCCGGAAGCCCACGCGGCCAGACCGGGACGGGTCTCGGCCAGAGTGGCGCCCGTGAAACCCGCGCGGGCCGCCAACTCTGCGAAGGCCTTTCCGCGCTGGAGGCCCCGGGTTGCGTGCTCCGGAGACCTCGTCCGCGTGGTTCGCAGGTCCTGCAGAGACGCGACGCCCTGACGCAAGCAGACGAGACCGACCAGGACGAAGGCCCCTGCCGTCGGGAGGTCACGCCGCAGACCGAGAGTGTCGGGGCTGTACAGGAACTCGATCGTGCGACGCAGACCGGCACCAAACAACAAGTAGAGGGCGGGCAAGGCCGGCACCAGGAGCCTCCAGTTCTGCCCTGGCGGAAGGTCCCCCGTGGCGGTGACTGTGACCCCGACGAGGACGCATCCGCAAGCGAACAGCCCCGCGGGCCGCCGCCAGGCCACTGCGATACCGACCACGAACATTGCAGCCAGGTAGGCTGGCCAGAACCGCTCTCCGTACGCTGCCAGCTCGGCGAGGCCAGGCCAGGTCGGGCCAGACTGCCCCGACCACGGCGCCCCGGCCCAGGATGCGGGGCCCGACGGCCCGAGAACGCCGAAGTACAGCCAGCGCCACGCCTGGTACGCCAGGAAGGGCGCGCAGAACACGGCCGCCCACTCGACTGCTCCGCGCCACCCCCTCTGGTCTGTCGTCCAGACGGCAGGCAGTGCGGCCAGCGCATAGGCAGCGCCGTGTGGGCCGGCGAGCGACGCGAGGGCCAGGAGGACCGCCGAAGCCGGCACCGGTAGCGCCTTCCGCGTCTCGACGGCAAAGGCCCAGAACGCCCCCAGCAGCAGGGCCTCTTGGAGGATGGCCTCCAGGCTGCCTCCGGTTCCCGCCACCTGGCAAGTCGAGACCGCCAGCAGTCCAACCGGAACGAGGTCCAGGAGGTCCGGTTCCCGCCGCTCCAGGTACGCGGGTAGCCAGGCGAGCGCCAGGAGGCAGGAGAGCCCCAGGACCAGTGCGGACGAGGCCTCTGCCTGCCGACAGGCTTCTGGCGTAGCAAAAATCGACACCCGCCGCTTCAGTGACGAAGTCGGCGAACCACCAGGCGGCGGACAGGTAGAGCACTGCCGCCGCGACCAGCAGGGCCGGCCAGCGCAGCCGTCGAGCAGTCGAGAACAAAAGGCACCTCACAATTCGACCAAAACCTCTTCATCCTTCGACGCTTTTGGCCGATGTGTGAAGCGTTCCAGGCTCAATTGACAAGAAGCTGCGAGGGTGCGAGATGATCTGTCCGGTCTGCCATCATCAGATGATCAAGACGAGGTTGAAAACCGAGGATGTGCTTCCGAACTCGATCAAGTGCATCCGCTGCAACTTCGTCATCTACTACAAGGGCGTGAAGGCAGCCTGACGCGGTCCCGAAACCCAGCCCGGGTTCGAGTCGGAACCCCGGCTTTCGCGGCCGAGACGCGTGGGGCACAGCCGGCGAACGAGGGCCGCGGACCGGGGGCCCTCCTCACACCAAGCTGTAGTAGCTCTGGCCGCTGCACGCCGGGCACGGCCCGGGCTGAGGCGCCGCGGTGAGGTATGGCTCGCCGCACTGGGGGCAAACCACCGAGGGGTCCATCGGGTCCTTGCGGGGATAGTGGACCCGCACGCGCTGGAACGAGAACGCGCCGCGGCCGAGCCGGCGGAACTCCTCCAACACCTGCGCCCCGCTTCGCTTGCGGAGCGCCATATCGTCATTGACGCGGGGGTCGCGCTGGCGCAGATGGAAACGGCGCAGCTCGGGGCACTGCTCGGGGTCGAGCTTGGCGACGTCCAGGTAGACGCGCACCCCCTGCCCCGAGTCTCGATCGTAGAGGGTCAGCGCGAACCGTCCGACGTGATCGGCCAGTCTCAGGTGCTTGTTACCCAGCGTGCACCCGGTCATCACCTGGATGCAGTCCGAGAGGCACACGCGCGTTTCAGTGACGGCGTTCAAGGTCCCCGGGATGTCGCCCAGGAGCTCCATGGCGTACTCCACCATGTAGCAGCCGATGATCAGGCCCGGGGCCTGGCGAAAGCATCCGTGGAAGTCCGAGACCCTGCGCAGGTAGTTCTCGAGAGTGTCGTCGAGTTTCATGCCGGACTCCGGTGGGGCTCCGTGCCGATAGACTGACCGAGAAGTGACCACACGCTGCCGGGTGATGCGTCACGTTGAACCACCAGGACACGAAGGCACGAAGCGAAACCCCAAGGGGACAAGCCAAACTCCTTCGGGCTGTCCTCTGTGTCTTGCCGTCTTCGTGGTTCAGTCTCTGGCATGTTGACTGGAAAACGCGCCGCTAGCGCTCGAAGATCTCGTGCGTGGGCCGCTCCTCGAGGATCTCCTGGCGGCCCCAGTGAGCGATGCGGGCCCAGCGCTCGCTGCCGACGAAGCCGTCAAAGGACTGCTTGTCACCCCACTCGCTGAGGATCAGATAGGTGCGCGGACTATCGAGATCGCGGAAGAGCTGCGTCGCGATGTGACCGGGCATCCCCTGGAGGCTCGCCGTCAGGCTATGGAAAGCGTCTTCGAAGACCTGCTCCTTGCCCTCTCTCACCTTGTAGTTCATGCCGACGGTGATCACGCCGAGCCTCCCAAATCATCGAGGCCTTCCAAAACGCCGGAAGGCCTCATACTGCTGGTGGACCTGAAGGGATTCGAACCCTCGACCTCTTGAATGCCATTCAAGCGCGCTCCCATCTGCGCCACAGGCCCACTCCTTTTGTTATTCGGTTGGAGCCTCGAAAGTAACACGGCGGCATCGATCCGGTCAAGCCGTTTCGACACGCGGGGTGCGCGCGCGGTTCGGCGGTTAACAGCCACAACTGGCCTCCGGAGGCGAGTAGCGCGGAGGCTTGTCCCCCGCTTTGTGAGGGCGGGCTGTCAGTTCTTCAACTCGACGACCCAGGCCAGCGAGTTGAGGACGTTCCCGTGGATGTCCGCCGGTTGCTTGAAGACGACGCAAAACTGGGCTGCCTGCTGCGTCGCGGAGAGGTCGATCGACTGCTGGCGGTTGGTCACCGCGTAGTTGGCACTGTCGATCGAGTAGCGCCCGTTGGCCGTCCAGCCATTCACGTGCTGGGGGGCCGATACCGGTGTCAGGGGAACTCCGTTGCCAAAGGAGTTGCCGCGCTCGTCGAGCGGCAGGAGCCGGACGTCGTAGGCCCGCGCCTGCATCGAGACGGGGAAGCGGAACGTGAGCACGAGACCGCCGGCGGCGATGCTGCTGCCGGAAACGGACCCGGAGCGCACGGACTTGCCGAGGCTCACGGGGACGGCCCAGATGGGGTTGGTGTAGCAGCGGAAGTCGTACGGGGCCTCGGTGCCGCGGGTGGTGAAGCCGCCCAGACTGATCGCGCAGGGCTTGGTGATGCGCATAGCGGCCGGCCGGCCGTCATGACGCACGTCTGCCAGTTTCTGCAAACGCCATCCGGAGGAGTCTGCCGGGGCCTGCGGGTCGAGGAGGCCGCGAGGCTCGAGGACCGAGGCCAGGCCGGTGTTGCGCTGAACCCGTATCAGGCGGGCAGAGCCGCCCGGCTCGTCCTGATAGACCTCGAGCCGCGTGACGGGCCCCCCGAACGCGGGCGCTCCCGTCCATCGGAAGCGGAAGAGGACGTGCGACGTGCCCCCGGCCACCAGCATCGTCCGCAACCCGTCCAGGCGGCCGTCGCCTCCGATCCGTCCGTCGGCGTTCTCGAACCTGGGCTCCGAGTGCCACGAGAGCCTCTCGTTCGACGAGTCGAACTGCGCGTTCGAGTCCATCACGAAGTCCAGGACGGGGCCGTCCGTGACAACGCTCTGGCCTCGGGCGAAGGCCTGCAAGGCGATCTCGTTGGGCGCCAGGTGCCGCCCGCCTTCGAGGCTCGTGGCGTCGACGTACGTGCGGACCTTGCCGAAGGCGTTGTCCGACATCGAGAAGATCTTCAGGAAGCGAAGGATCTGGGCCGGCAGCGCCGTCAGGCCGCGGGCGATGAGTCCGGAGTCCCGGTTGAAGTCGCCGTGCGCGTCCGTACCGCCGGAGAAGTAGAACTTGCGGATGAACTTCTGGCCGGGCCGGGCGGCGAGTGAGGACGCCAGGCTGTCCGACAGGTACTGGTGCCAGCGGCAGAGTCCGTACTGGAGCGTGTCGTCCCAGTCCGGGCTGCCGGCACGCCACGCGTCGTGCCAGGTCGGGTCCTCGAGCAGGGCGGCCGTTCTCTCGGGCAGGATGATGTTGGTCGAAAACGAGCGGCTGTCCTTGCCGTTCCAGCCCTGGAACCCCTTGAAGACGAAGTCCCGCGGCTGGCTCCCGTCGCGGCGGACGAACTCGCCCCGCAAGGCGAGCTGCACCTCTCGGTCGGTGAAGGACGACAGGAGCGCCCTCTCCAGGGCGGATCTGGAGAAGGGGTGCGCGGCATACGCGAAGCCCTTCGGAAAGTGCGGGTCGGTCGCCATCGCCTCAAGCACCTTCTCGAGCGGGTTCGGGTTCTCTTCGGACTTGTAGACGAAGAAGCGCCCGCCATGGAACGGACCCATGAAATGGCGAGTCGAGTACGTCAGAAGATGGGAGCCGAGCGTCCCGGAGATGAGGCCGAGGAACCCGCCGCCCTTGTGCAGGGTCACCTCCTCGCCCATCGTGATGCCGAACTCGTCGAGGAGGTTCTCGTACTCCTTTTGACCGCGTGGGCAGGCGCTGCCGTCGACATCCACGAAGTAAGGGGAGTACTCGGGATGACGCACGCCGACCTCGTCGTCCATCACTCCGACCGACGACGGACCCGCGCGGATCACCTCGCCGTCGCTGAAGAAGCAATTGTGGTCGGTGATGATGACGCGGCCCTTGGCACGCTGCGGCCCATCGAGCATCCCGATGGCGTAAGCGGCCTCCTTGACCATCTGGGGTGGTGCTCCGAAGGACTTACGGATCGCCTTGACCGAGAGGTCCGGGTCGAACTCGGCGGCCGTGTGGACGTGGGAATCGTAGTAGTGCCATCCGTCGAAGACCGGGAACCCGTCGCTGTCGAGCTCGACGTACAGCTTGCGCCGGCCTGTGTAGACCGTGTCGTCGTTCTCTCCCAGCCGGCGGTAGTCGACCCGGGCCCCGATGACGACGTGCGTCTGCCTGCGGGAGACCGCGCCGGTCCTGATGGGCACCCGGACGATGATGTGCCAGCCCCGGCTGGCGTCGTCGATCTCGGAGACCCTGAACGTGGGCGCCTCGGCCGCCGCGGCAACGCTCGCACGAACGATGTCCAGGTCCTTCGACACGTGCCCGAAGGCATCCACCGCGCAAGCCTCGGTCCCGTCGAGCGGCGGGTCCGTCATGCTCGCGGCCACGGGCGGACCGTCGGCCGTGTCCTCCCAGAGCACCTGTTCGGACGCGTCGCTGCCGCACGCATAGATGCGCAGTCGCAGGATTTTGGTGTGGAGCCAGTACTTCTTGGCTTCAGGGAAAAAGAAGAGAACAGGCAGGTAGGCGGGTCGATCGGGTCGGAGCTGGACCCGCCAGGGAGCGTCGAGCACGACGTTCCAGGTCGGTAGGCTGACGTCGGCCTCCTCGGAGCCGATGGCATCCGAGGGGAGGCCGCCCGAGACCGGGTCAGTCCGCGGGCCCCCCACGCCTGCCCTCCCCCGGAGGGG
>JACQZL010000241.1 GCA_016213865.1 Candidatus Rifleibacteriota bacterium | reverse complement strand
TGAACTGTATCACCGAGGACCCGTTGGATGAACCCACTCTTTATGTTGCGACGCAGTCCGGTCTGTTCGTGAGCAGGGACGGAGGCCGGACGCTGGCGCGCCAGGAAACCAACCCTCGGCTGAAGAGCGTGAACGGCATCGTCCTGTCGAGGGAGGAAGGGAGAGTCCTGACCCTCGGGACCTCCGGCGGCTTGTTCCAGACCCGGTTGCCAGCGCCCGGCTCTCTGCCGCCCGGTGGGCCTCGCTGAGCCGGCTTCCCGCCAACTCGAGGGCTGGGCCCCCCGCGCGCCGCTCGCATCCTCCTCCGCGGCGGTCGCGGCCTGCGGCGTGAGCTAGACCGGAAGCGTTGACGCACCTCATCCAGTTGCCGCCGGCCCTTGTCTCAGCGCACGCCGTCGAAGCTGGGCTCGGTCTCACGGCGGGTGGTGCCGCTGTTCGAGCCGCCCGTGCCTCTTGCGTAGGCCTTGGCGAGGAAGTCCTTCAGGAGCTCGGCCTGGTTCGGACTGGAGCCCACGAGTGCCAAGTAGGACTTCTTGAAGCCGCCCCTTTTGAACAGGCCCGCATCCTGCCATGCGTTGTACGCCGCCAGTTCCTTGGCGATGCGGTCGGTCAACGACTTGTAGGCCACGCTGGCCGAGCTGCTGGCGTCGAAGAGCTTCTCGAGCGCCGCACCGTCCCAGGTCGCATAAGCAGAAACCTCGCGCTGCTCGACGGCCGAGAAGACGGCCTGCCAGGTTTCATGCTTCAAGTGGCTCTTGGCGTCCTTCAAGCCCAATCCAAAGACGCGCTTGGCGCTCTCGGGCGAAGCTTCGAGCTGCCGCTTGCAGTCGTAGTACCACGGGCTTGCGTACTGTTTCAGGTACAGCTCGCGGGCCTCGGCGATAACCCTCTTGGCGGTCGCGTAGCTCGACGACGGGAACGTGGCCATCCGAGCCAGTCCCACGCTGATCTCTGCCTTGTTGCCGAGGCCCTTGATGCGCGCCAGCTCGGCCTGCGCCGCCTGCTGGTGACGCTGCAGGCCGAAGGCGTTGCCAGAGGCCGCCAGCTTGTCGAGGAGCGCCTGCACGTTGGCCTGGTTGCCTCCCTTCCTCTCGGACGCCTGGATCAGGCGAACGAGCATGTTGTTGGCGGTGTCCGAGGCAACTCCCGAGTACTTGGCGTGGAAGTCGAGCACCGCCGCCTGGTAGGCGTTGAAGTCGCCGCTCTTCTCTAGGATGGTGACCTTCTTGGCATCCAGCAGTTCACTGTCCGAACCCTTCGTGTAGCGGCTCGTGAAACCTCCGATCAGCTTGAGCGCCTGGTCGGTCTGCCCGTTGGCGGCATAGCGGTCGACGATGTCGGCAACTCGCCGCACAAAGTCGCTCTTCTTGCTGGTCGGGTAGGAATCGAGGAACGCCTTGATTGAAGCAATCGCGGCGGGTAGGTTGCCGGCGGAGATCTTGGCGTCGATCTCGGGCAGCGTCAGCTCGGCCAGACCGTCCGAGGCCTCCACCACGTACTGCCGGTCGGCGTCCGAAGCGGTCGCGACCTCCTGGTAGAGGCGCTTGGCCTGAGCGGTGTCGCCGAGCTCGCGATAGCCCCGGGCCATCCCGATGGTGTGCTTGTGGTAGCCGAATTCGTTGCGGCACTGGCGCCGCGTCTCGATGGCGCGGTTCCAGTCGTTGGCCCTCTCGTAGCCGGCGATGGTCGCGTCCAGCGCCTGCGAACGGGACTCGTCCCCCGCCTGGGCAGCGGGAGTCTTCTCGTCGTACTGGATGTGGGCGCCGGAGGAGGCAAAGCCTTGCAGCTCGTATTCGGAGAAGCCGCCGGAGACAACGGTGACGCGGTCGTGGCCGGTCTGACAGAAACTCGAGACTTCGTAGCTGGCGAAGGAGCGATCAACCCGGATGCGAGCGCCGGCAGCGAGGAAGGCCGAGACCTCGTAGCTGGCGAAGCCCGCGCAGATCACCGTCACGCGCTCGTGCCCCGTGGAGATGAGCTGCGAGATCTCGTGGGAAGCGAACCTGTGGTCGATGGCGACGCTGCCACCGGACTGCAGGATGCGCATCTGCTCGTAGAGGCTGCCGTGGCTCCCGCCCGAATCGGCGTCGATGATCGTCGCGCCAAGCTGGGCCCACTGAGCGGTCTCATAGCTGGCGAATCCCTTGGCCACGACCGAAATCCGTCCGTGGCCCTGCTGGCAGAGGCTCGAGACCTCCCAACTGGCGTAGCTGTTGTCGACCATGAGCCGGGCGCCCAAGGAGAGAAAGGAACGCGCCTCGTAGGTGGCGAACCCGACGCACTTCACCGTGACCCGATCGTGCCCGATGGAGATGAAGCCCTGGATCTCGTGGTTGGCGAACTCCTTGCCGACGGTCGCGCTGCCGCCCGACTGCAGGATCGCCCGTACTGTGTAGGCCTCGGTCGCCCAGAGGGAGCCGGCGCAGACGAGGACATCCAGGACGAGGACGAGAGCAAGACTTCGAATCCGGATCATGGCGTCTCCTTAGGGTGACGTTCGAGAAGCGTAACGAGCTATGAGGAACCAGAGCGAGATCGTCAGTCTTCGGCAAGCCGGATTTCCGGCTTCCTGCCGCCGACTGCTTCGCGCGTGGAACAACTTGCGATCAGCTCCATCGGCGGATGCTCGAGGAACCGGATGAGTGATCTCTGGCCCTCGGCCCTGCTCGCCGCTCGCCGCGGGCGCGACGAGCGCCACTCCCAGCAGAAGCGTCAGGGGCCCTCGGACCTTACGATCGGTCGGGCGTGTATTCATGCGCTCATCGACCATGGAATATGCCCAAAATGCCCGAAGGTTTGGAGAGCATAGGAAATTCAAACGGGGGGGGCATGGCCGGCCCCCCGTACCAGCGCCTGAAGTCGGCATGGTTCCAGAGCGTCTGTTCCGGGAACCTCACGAGCAGCCCCTGGTCGGCCGGGTCGGCGAGGAACTCGGTCACGTCAGCGTTACGGTCGAAGAGCGCGAACCAGTCCCTGACAAACTGCCTGACCTGGTCGGCCGTGAACCGCGGGGCTGCGCTCGCGCGGCCCGGGCGGAAGTCCCCTCGGACGGGCGTGAAGACGTCGAGCAGGACCAGGTGCGTCGAGAGGACTTGCAGCCCGTGCGGCACGTTGCCCGGGACGACGTAGGCGCCGCCAGGGCCCAACGTCCGGACGTCCTCCCCGACGCGGACCTGGCCTCGCCCTGCAGAACGTACGAGATCTGGTCGTGAGGATGCGAGTGGGTCTTGACCTCGCCGGTTTCCGGGGCCGGCCGATCGGCCTCGAGCCCGGTGTCAAGGGCCTGCCTGGAGCCGGGCGCAAATCCCTGGACTGGGAACCCTGTGGTGCGGAGCGGTCGGCTCAGCCACCCTGCGTCAGTGAAGCTGACCCAGCGCCGCGCTGGCCTGTCCAGACGCTCCCAACTCGGCGGCAGCCGCGGCGTCCGGACGATCTCGCTCGATGTAGGCTCGAATCGCAGCCAGGTCGAGGACCGCTGCTCGGGTCCAGACCACCTTCACATCGGGGCCTTTTCCTCGTGGCTCTTCCCCCAGGACGCCAGCCACTCGGCAACTCGGTCGTGCTCCACGACCCGCCCAGCTTCGGCGTCCGCCAACCCGGCCGCGACGGCCTCGAGCATCGCCTGCTCTTCCTGGATCCGGTCATAAGCCTCCGGAGCCAGCATCACGGCCGCGGGCCGGCCGTTTTGAGTGATGACCAGGGGACCGTTGTCTTCGCGCAGCTCCTTGAGCAATCTCGCTGCGTTGGCCTTGAATTCCCCCAGCGGGACAATGCCGTCTTTCACTCGTATGGCTTTCATCGCGTGCCCTCTTCCAGGATCACTGGTGCCAGTCTGAATCTAGTCCAAATTCAAACCGTTTGCAGGCCCAGCGTC
>JACQZL010000240.1 GCA_016213865.1 Candidatus Rifleibacteriota bacterium | reverse complement strand
GTACCAGGACACACGGGCTCCACGTCGCCAACCTGGCCATCGCGAAGCACGGCAACGAGCGAAAGCCCGCGGGGGTGAACCCCATCAGCAATGTACGCCTGGTGCGGTACTCGAACTCGACCGGCGACACGCAGTGGAACTTCGCTCTCGGCTACCAGATCTACTCGGAAGTCTGCGGTCGAGGCTCCGAGGTAGCCAGTCTATCCCTTGGCGCGGCAACGCCTGAGGGATGGCGAGACAAGTGGGAGAAGCTATGCAAACACTACTTCATGGCCTTGAAGCAAGCTGCCAGGACCTGCCGTCATTGCAGGGGGGACAGCTTCTTGTTGGTGACTGCAGCGGGAAATGAGGATGGTCTCTCCATGAACTGGGAACCCTCGGCCGAAAACGTTCTGGTGGTCGGCGCCTACGATCCGTTTCACTCCCGCATTGTCCCCTACTCGAACCGCGGCCTGCACGTAGACCTCTACGTGAGCGGGTTCAGCGATGGCCAGCGCGACGGGCTCTTCCCGGCCTTCCGCACGGACGGGACCGAGGAGTTGATGCAGGGCACCTCCTTCGCCTGCCCTGTCGCCTCGGGCCTCGCGACGCTCGCCTGGGAGATCCCCCGGGACCCGCCACTCAAGGGCAGCGAGGTCAAGCAACTGCTGCTCTGCTCGGCCGCTGTCGACGGCGCCGGGAACCGGGTGCTCGACGCCTCGGCCGCTGTCCGCGCCGCGGCCTCCAACGGAGTGAGCACGTACGAGCTCACCGAAAGCTCGCCCGCGACGGGAGGACACACCTTCAAGCTCGAGGGGACTGCCTGCCCCCCCGTCGACAACAGGAGGGGATGGTACACCTTCCAGCAATCGGGCTCGGGAGCTGACTACTACATGAGCGCCAACTGGTGGAACACAGCCGGGGTGCCCTACATGGAGTTCCTGCATTCCTACAACCTGGGCTGGTACGACGAGCCCGACACCGAGGAGGACGAGCGAGTGTGGAACTGGTACCTCAGAGGGCCCATCGTGGCGGGCACCCACTGGTCTGCTATCGGGCGGAGCAACGACTTCACGATCCGGTCCGACTCCCGGATCGAGACGATCGCGGCCAAGGTCATCGTCCCTGCCGGCGAGTACGAGGCCTGCGTGAAGGTCGTGGAGACGATGACTGTCCCGGCCGGCTACGCGGCCGTCGCCGGCAACTACTGGGTCACGAAGTACGAGCGGTGGCTCAAGGCCGGGGTTGGCTGGGTCCAGGTGCGCGCCCATCGCAGCGATGGAAAGGTGGCCCAAGGACAGCTTCTCGCCTTCCATTCAGCCGGCGGCGGGTCCACCTTCTTCCCGGTTGCCACGGGCACTCGATGGAAGTTCCGGTGGGAGACCCTGGATCGGTGACCTCCCGCTCGACCCGAGTTCCCCGGGCGGGTGCCGGCACCCCCAGCAACTCACCTCGCCCGCTTCGCTCGCTCTCGCTCACGGCTCCACACCCGACGGCCAAGCTCGCTGACTGGCCAGGCGTCCTCGCGTTCGAGCACGCCGGCGTGATCGCGCGCCAGCACCTCGAGAAGCTGCCTGGCCCGCGGAGGCTCGACAGGCAGCGTGAACTGTCCGGACCGCGACCACACGCACGAGTCTGCCTGACGCGCCAGGCGCGCCAGGGCTTCCGCCCAGGGCTTGCCGCCATCCAGCAGAACCTCCGCGGCCAGCGCGACCGGGAGCTCCGCTCGAGGCGATAGCAGCCACTCGCGGGGGGGATGCCGGGCAGGGTCTTCCAGCACCAGCACGTCCGACTGGGCCAGCAGTCCAGCCGACGCGACGGTGCCAGCCAGGATCCGTTCGAGTCCCGTGGCGAGGCTCGCGGGCATCGCCCGAAGAGCATCGAGTTGAGCCAACAGAGGTCCTGTCAGTGGCTTGTCCCACACCTCCTCCGGACGGCCCAGGGCTTTCTTCCAGAGGTCAGGCGCCGCCCACCACCGGCAGATTGCCCTGGCCTCGACCTCCGAGGAAGCCCGGAAATGCCGCCAGAGGGCATGAACCAGCAGAGGACGGCAGACGAGCAGCTCACGGTCCGTGAACGACTGGAGGAGCCGTTCCCGCGGAGGCTCGAGCGTCGCATACGAGTCATGAAGGCTCGAGATCCGCTCCAGCCAGCTCGAGGGCCGGTTGCCGGCTCCGCTCTCGGACTTCAAGATCTCGTGGCCGTCGGAGCGACCCGCCGCGACCAGGATGGCGAGCGCTGCCACGGGTTCCGGGAGCATTGGCCTGGCTCGGCGCGTGACCAGGCCCCGGAACCGCGTCGGATCTGTCAAAGCCAGGCAAAGGAGGGCGCAGCCGCTGCGTGCCGCCTGGTCCTTGAGAAAGCGAATGGACTCGCTGCACGGGTTTCTCATGGCCAGCATGGGCCCGGCGACTGCTCCGTCGGCCACTTCCTTGGTCTCGAGCTCGAGGCAGGCCTCGAAGGTCCTTCTTGGCAAGTGGACATCGGGGCTGCAGAATCGGGGAAGCCAGCTGTCGGGAGGCGCCCCCAGCCCGTCAGGCCAGGACGACCGCGCCAGCGCCACGGCCAGATGGCGGAGTGCACCAAGCGCCTGGAGGGCGGCAAGCTCTTCGGCCTTGCGTATCAACCGCGCGGTGGGCCACTCGGGTTCCCGTTCGCGCTCGCGCTCCAACCGTGCCAGCCGAACTTCCATCTCTGGCGTCAGGCGACCGCTGGCCAGCAGCTCGCGAAGGTGCGCGGCCTCTCTTGCCTGGGCTTCAGGATTGGGCACCAAGCGCCTCAGTGGAGCTGGAAACTGCACCAGGACCCCAGAGAGCTGCTGATAGTGAGCGAGCTCTGCGCAGACTTCCGGAAGACACCGACCGAGGTGGGTAGGACATCCCGGCATGCGAAGCCGAAGAGGAGGGTGTGCCCACGTCTCCAGGGCCTGACGAAAGTCGGGGCTGCCTTGCACCAGGGGGATGAGCTTGAAGGCCAAGCTCAGACCCCGGCTGAGGCTCGCGTTGAGTGCCCTGGGAGGCACCTTTCGAAGGAACCGCAGCAGCACCTCGGTGGTCGGGTCTACGTTTCGCCGCGCCGCAGCGCCGAACAGCGGTTCGAGAAGACCGGAGTGCAGGGGTTCTGGGTCCGGCTGGAGCCTCAGGGCCAACTCGAGGAGCTTGGCTAGCGTGGAACCAGACCCAAGGTCTCGGAGGTACCAATGGCGTGAGTCTGCGAACGTCTCGTGGACTCGGTTGAGCTGGGCCGGAGGCAGACCTGCGGCCTGCAAGTCCCAGATGGCGTCAAGCTCCTGCCCGGGGCACTTCCATGGCTCTCTCAAGGCAGAAAGGACGCGCACGAGCGGCACGAGGTCGCTTTTGCCGGCGAGCTGATGCAGGCTGAGAGCGAAGTCCCGCCTTTCGTCGTCGCACGGCTGGGCGGCTCCGGGTGGGCCCTGGAACAGGTCCAGCGCAAACACGGCAGTTCCCTGAGTGCAGGCCGTGAGAGCAGCCACACAGGCCATGGTCCCAGGGGACGTTTCGAACAGGTCCCCATCCAGCAGTGCTTGGCCGCTGGAAGCCACTCGCGTCGCGACGGTGGCACTGTCGTGGCGTCGCGCGGGCCGCGGGAAACGGGCCCTCAGGCTGCTGTCCGAGAGCGCCTCCAGGGTCTGGTTCATCTCGGCGAGGAGACGCAATGCCTCGTCGTCGAGGCATGGGGTGCCCGCGAGATGCGGGGCCATGGTGCCGTCATCCGGCCACGAGTACGCCGGCCCCAAGCGATGCAGGAAAGCTCTGGCCAGGCGGACCAGATCCTGGATCTTGCGACGCTCCTGCAACTGCCTGGCGTCGGGTATCCGAGGACGCACGGACGCCATGAACCGTCTCAGCGCAGGCAGGCCGTCCAGCCAGCAGACCAGGCGGGCCGTCCAGTTCCAGAGCTCGGGCATCACGCGATCCGCACGCGTGGGCCTCATCAGGGCGTCAGCTTCGCGGGCGGTCTCCTCGGCCACGACGTAGGGCCCCCACGCCGGCGCAGCCCCCCGGGCCGAGTCCTCGAGCGCGGCCCGGACCTGTTCGAGTTGTCCGGACAGCCCCGAGATCTCGCGTGACCAGTCCCGCATGGTTCGCTTGACCGCACGGTTCGCGCGGTTGTCGGCCGACACTCCGACCAGACGGCGCCAGCGTTTCAGGGCGTGTCCGTGGATGGCGAGATCCTCGGCCTGGACGCGAGACACGTCCTGGGCCGCGAATCCCAGCTCGATGGGGCCCGGTGCCTCCTCGGGTCTCGGTGCCCGCGACAGGCTGCAGAGGCGCTCCAGCAGCTTGCCGAAATCGGGTGTTCCGCGGACCAGATAGAGCTCGCCGCCGGCGAGGAACAGGCGGCCCTTTAGCCCCCGCGCCGAGAGCAACGTACGGCGGGTCGGAGGCAGGTCCTTGACCTGGGTGCCTGGCTTTCCACGCCGGCGCGTCCGCCTCGACGGCTCGGGGAAGTCGTCCCAGTCTCTCGAAGCGGCGTTGCGGCCGGTCATCTGACTCCCTTGGTCCCGGTGTGCTGGATCCGGTTCCAAGGTAGCACGAGAGCTGGAAACAAACGCAGCTCAGGGCCACTGAAGCCACTCTGGGAGGGGAGCCCTGCTTCGTCGGGGTTCCGGCGACCATTTTGCTGCTCTTCAGCATGAGCCCGGCCAGGCTGTCCCCGCACTGCGCGAGGCTCCGGAGGCTGGTGCCCGTCGTGCTATCCTCGCGTGGGAGCGTCTTCGGAGGAAGGATGGGTCGCATGGTGGTGCAGCACTCGGGCCTTCGGGAGGCCAACCCCACTGGTAGGAGCCGAATCCTAGCGACCATCCTGTGGGTCGCGGTCTCATGGTCCGTCTGTGGCGCGGAGCCATCGCCCCAGCCGGGCAACGCCGGCGACGTCAAGGAACTCATCGGAGAGGCGGCCAACCGCGGGGGCAACGGTTCGCTGGACGAGGGCTGGAACCTGGTCGAAAAGGCGATGGCCATCGATCCGGTCGCGACCCGGGCTCTCGCAGCAGCGCGGCACGATGCGAACAAGACAGAGGATGCCTGGCGGCGTTCCGGACACCAGCTCTTCCTGGCCGCAGTGCTGATCCGCCTGGGTGACACCACTCGCGTCTCCGAGATGCTCGCCTCGGTTGAGCGCGAGAAGTGGGAGGAACGCGAACGGGCTATCCAGATCCTTCGCTGGCTTCGTCGGAGGCGCTTCCATCCCAGCTCTGACGGCTGCCCTCGAGGGCGATTGCGAGCCGCTGCGCGCAGAAGCAACCTCAGTTCTCGGCAAAGTCCACGGTACCCCTACGGTCCCGCGTCTGCTCGAGTGCTTGACGGAGTCCAGGACTTCCGAGTCCTCTCGAGTACGCAAGGCTGCCGCCGAGTCCTTGGGCTGTCTGGGGCAGACCTCCGCGGTGTCAGCCTTGATCCATGTGCTCCAGACCGACCAGGAGAGCCTGGTCCGGGCGGCTGCCGCCGAGGCCCTGGAACAACTGAGGCACTCCTCTGCCGTCCCATCCCTGATTGCTGCCTTGCAGACAGACTCTGACGCCGGGGTTCGTAGTGCCGCCGCGAGGTTCCTTGCTCCATATGGAGCACGCCTACGTCTCTTCGTATCTCCCCCTGTCCCTGGCCACCGACTGACCAGCCTGTCAACATCGTGCCGTCACCTCTCTCGACACCCTCAGCCCACGATGCCCCGGCGATAGCCGTCGTCGGCGATGTCCACGGCCACCTGCAACTGGCCTTGTGCGTCCTGGCACGCTGGCAGTGCGAGCTTGGGTTCAGGTTCGAGGCAGTGTTCCTCTGCGGCGACGTCGGGACCTTCACCGACGAGTCCCAGCTCGACAACGCGACCCGGCGTCACGGCAAAGCCAACCCGTGCGAGCTGGAGTTCCTCCTCCAGTGGTCGACCCGTCCGCAGGCGGCATGGCTCGGGGCCATCTTCCGGCGTCAGGAGGAGGCCGGTCTCGGCCTCGACTGCCCGGTCGTGATGGTCCACGGAAACCACGAGGGCTTCGCTCACCTGGCCCGGCTGGTCCCAGCCTCGGGTCCGGCCGGAGCGGTCGCTCCCGGGGAGTTGCCCGCTGTCGACTCCGAGGGGCACCTGCGGCTGCTCCCGTCGGGATGGAGAACGAGCACACCCAGCGGTCTCCTCGTGGGGGGTGTCGGAGGGATCGAGCCGGGCCAGCGACATGCCGAGTACCACGAGATGGCTAACCTCGACGAAGCCGCCGTCCTGGGCCTGGCCGAAGCAGGGCCCGTCGACCTCCTCGTAACCCACCAGGGCCCGGCGGGCACTCAAGGGGAGGAGGCCGGTTCCGAGAGCCTCCAGTTCCTTCTCGACCAGGAGATCGCGCAGGTCTGGTTCCACGGACACTCCGTCGCCCGGCCGGGCAGGCAACGGGCCGGGCCGCGTGGACAGACGCTGGTGGTGCCTCTGGGTGACGTCGCTTTTCCCGGCCGCGGGCCGGAGCCCGATCTCCCGGGAACGGACGGCTGGGCCGTCGCGGTTCTTCGGCCGGACGGGCCTTCGGTCCTGGAAGAGAGCCCCGGGTTCCTTCGCGAGTTCAGGCGCCGGCTGTGGCCGCAGACGCCGGACGGACTCCTGGTCTGCCCGTCACTCGCCCAGGCGGTCTGGGGCCCGCGGGCGGGCCTCCTCACGGAGAGCCGATCCGGGCTTCGGTGTCAGCGAAAACAAGGGCCGCGTTGAGGGGCTTCGCCCACGCCTGGAGACGCGTTCGCATCGTCTCTCGAAGGGCCTGCCTCTCTTCGGCGCCGGGTCCGACCCAGCCTGCGAGGAGCTCCGCCAAGCTCTCTTCCGGGAGCGGCCGTGAGGCAACGAGCAGCAAGAGGTCCAATCGACCGGAGGCGGCCGGCGGCGACAGTCCCTTTCCCGCGGCCGGATAGCCATAGGCCCGCTGCGCTTCCAACTTGCTTGTCACACTTACGCGCCGGCCGGGTACTGAAAGCGGACCCAAACGCGACAGATGCCAGTTCTCGGCAAGCGCCACGGACCGGCGCTGGAACGAGGCGAATTTCATGCCTGGAGTCGGCCGCCTTGTCTGACCCCGACTTGCAGCGAAAGGACAGGTGCATGGACGTGAATCCGACCGTACGGCGACCCCTTACCCTCGACGCCCTGCCTTCGATCCGGAAGGCCGCTGCCACCAACGCAACCCGGGCGTCGGCCCTCTCCTTGATCCACGCCGGTCTCTTCAACCTGGTCCTGTTCGCAGTGGTATGGCGAGGCTGGGAACTGATCGAGCGGGTCTCGCGTCCGGGGACCGACCTTCTCCTGCTGGCGTACGGCCCTGCTCTGCTCGGAGTGGGGATGCTCCTCCTGGGAGCCATCGGACGGTTCTGTCCGGGATCGGCGCCCATTGCCCTCGATGCACTTGCCATCTTCGTGGTGGGGACCTGGAACATCCTGTTCCAGTTCTTCCTGGAGGAGGCCCTGAGGCCCCACGGCTTGCGCTTGGCCTCCTTCACCCCGATGTGGCTCGTGCTAGGAGCGATGCAGCTCAAGACGGCGGTCCTGACGGCG
>JACQZL010000239.1 GCA_016213865.1 Candidatus Rifleibacteriota bacterium | reverse complement strand
TGCGTTCCTCACGACTCATTGGGTTCGTCCTTCTTGGAGTTGTCACGGCCGGCGATCCGGCCCGGACCACGGCTGGCGGCGGTCAGATGTTAGCACAGAGCTGAGATCATGGGCAGGAGTCAGGGGGCCGGGGGGAGCGACGACGGAGCATGGGGAAGATGAACCACCAAGACCCCAAGGCACGAAGGACTGCACGAACCCCATCGCAGCGGTGCGGCCTCCCACATGTCTGCGTTGCTCCCGACCGGGAGCGGCGACTGCCGCTGGGCGCTGAACGAGTCCCGAAAATGAAGAACCACCGGTCGCACCGGCATCACTGCCGCATGCGACCGGTGGAACGGGAGTCCGCTTGTGGCCGGGTCCGTGCCACCCGGCCGGCGCCGCGTGGGGGCGCGCCGACTTGTCGGATCGCTGCCCTAGGGCTTACAGCGTGCTCTGGGCGCTTCCCTGCTGCTTGCGAAGCTCATCAATCTTGTCCATGAACTTCTGCATGCCAGGGGTCAGCTTCTCCCGCTGGACGACGGGCTTGGCTGCGCCTTCCTTGGCAACGGGGACGCGGCCGCAGTAGGGGCAGGCGGTCTCCATGTGAGCGAGACCCTTGCAGAACTTGCAGGTCTCGGGCGTGTACTTGTAGCCGACGGGGCCAGTGACCTCGACGGGTTCTTTGGTCAGCTCGCGAGGCTCAGCCGAGGGGGTGTACTCGCTGTAGCCTTCGCTGCCGGCGGGGGGGCACTCGAGCTTCTTCGCCTTCTTGGGCGAGCGCTTCACGTGCTTCTTGGCCTTCTTCGCCTTCTTGGCGGGCTTGGCGGGCGCGGGCTTGACTTCGGACGCGGCGGCCTGTGCGGGCGCAGCGGTCTCGGGAGCCGGAGCGGGAGCCGCGGGAGCGGCGGCGGGCGCCTCGGTTTTCGGGGCCTCGGCGGTCGGGGTCTCGGCCGTCTTGGCGCCCTCCTGGGCAAGTGCGAAGCTGCCCGTCAGGGTCAGCAGACAAAGAACGGCCAGACCTAGGATGCTCAGACGCTTCAAGGGTGACTCCTTTCTGCAAGCGTTGGGGATGGGCACGGAACGGGCCATCCGGACCTGGTGAAATCTCGGCCAGTATACAGACCCCCTTGCCAGCGATCAAGCAATTTCAGTCGCGAAATGGGGCTGATTTGTCGACTACTGGGCGATCGGCGCCCCTGTCACCCTGGGCCGCGGCTCGAGCGGACTCCGCATCCAAAGCGCCTCCTCGCCCTTGCCCGGTCATACTCGCATACGACAATTCCCGCCCCCCTCGATCACCGTTCTGGATGGCCCCGACGATAGCTGACTCGGGGGGATCACAGCCCACTTTATGACAGGGAAATCCATGGTCTCTCGACACACAAGGCGGTTGGCCGCACTGGCCATGACGGCAGCCCTCCTGGGATGCCTCGGCGTGACCCAGGCCGAGGAAGGGTCGCTGATGGGCTCCCGGGTCATGCGCGGACATGTCCCCTTCAGGAAGGACCGCCGGTCGGTCTCCTCCAGACCGTTGGCCAGCCCGATCGAGAAGGCGCGCAACCCCGAGGAGGTCGCCGGATTCCTGCTGGAACCCGTGGCCCCCGAGCCTCGGCCGCAGGAAACGGTGTCGTCCGCCATCCCGGTGAAGACCCCAGGCGGTCTCCCGGTCTACCCCGAGGTCGGCGCGGACCGCCACGACTTCCGAACCGGTGTCCGGCAGGCCCGGGCAGCGTTCACGCCGGCCCGCTACAGCGGGCTCACGATCCCTGCGGCGACCCAGCTTCCGATTCCGGCCTCGCCGGCCTACATCCAGCTTGCCCAGGCACCAGGTGCCCCGGCCATGCCCCCTCTGCCCCCGCCGCCCGAGGCGGTTCCTCCGCCTCCGGCCACCCAACCCAGCGCCGGTGGATTGCCGGGGTGGACCTCGCCCAGCCGGGTCGCCACCGCGGCCACGACGTCGACGGCCCGCGTCACCGGTCCGGCCGACCTGGACCAGAAGCTCAACCTCGACCTCCGGGACACCGAGATCAAGCACTTCATCAAGATTTTGAGCGAGCAGACCAGGACCAACTGGGTCTTCGACCCGGCAATGACCGGCAAGATCAACATGCTGGGCCCGCAGGAGATGACGCTGCGCGAGGCGCAGTACCTCCTCAAGTCGATCCTGGAGTTCAAGGGGTTCACGATCGAGGAGATCGGGAACATCCGCCGCGTCGTTCCCCGGACGGAAGGCAAGTTCCGCCAGACGGAGCTGCGCCTGACTCCGTACAAGCTCACCGAGGGCTACCCGCTGTCGGACGACAAGCTGGTCACCCAGCTCATCCGCGTCAAGTACCGAAACGTCAACGAAGTCAGGGGGATCCTCGTCAACTTCGCCAAGGACGCGGCCGCCATCCTCCCGTACGCGCCGACGAACAGCCTCTTCATCACCGACAACGGGACCTACATCCACCGGCTGATGAAGATCGTGGAAGAGCTGGACACCCCCGACCTGGCAAAGCGCGTCGTGAGGATTCCCCTGCAGTTCGCGTTCGCCAAGACGATCCTGCAGCCGCTGGGCGAGATCCTCAAGCAGACTCGCGCAGCCCGTGTCGGTGCGACGTCCGCGTCGGCGGCCCCCGCGGCCCCGGAGGGCGCGCCGCCGCCTGTCCCGGCACCCGGCGCTCCGGTGAGCTCCGCGCCGGGGCAGCCCACGATCCTCGTGGACGAGGCCGACAACATGCTGATGGTCATCGCCTACCCGGACGACCTGGACTACGTGCAGGACGTCGTGCGGATGCTGGATCGCGATCCCGACCACGTCCCCGAGATCCGCGTCGTGCCCCTGCGTAACTCCGATCCGGACACGGTCAAGGGTCTCGTCTCCGAGGCATTCAAGTCCGACCCCGGATTGGCCAGCAGCATCAAGAACTTCGCCTGCATCGCCGACAAGCGCACGGGCAGCATCATGCTGTCGACCTACTCCCCGAAGATGCTAAAGCGAGTCCTCGACCTGGTCCAGAAGCTGGACATCCCGGTCGTGACCGCCGGGGCGGCCATTCGCGTCTACCGGCTCGAGTTCGCCGAGGCCAAGAAGGTGGCCGAGGTCCTTTCGGGCCTGGCGACCGGCGACGAGGAGATCTCGAGCAGCGTGGTCAGCTCGGGCACGTCGACCGGTGCCGCGGCCTCGGCCTTCGGGGCCCTGGGAGCTCCGCCCAAGCCGTTCGGAGCGCCGGCCGCCCCCGGGGCCTCGACCTCGGCCGGTCAGGCCGCCAAGAAGGCCACCGTCATCGCCGACGAGGCGACCAATTCGCTGGTCATCGTGGCCACGCGCGAGAAGTTCGCCCAGCTCACCGCCGTCATCAAGGAACTGGACATCGTCCGGCCGCAGGTCCTGGTCGAGGTGCTGATCGTCAGGCTCGACCTGGACCGGGCGCGCCACCTGGGCCTCGACTTCAACGCCGTCAGTGCCAACGGAGACTCGCGCCCGTTCGCGATCGGCTCGACGGGCCAACTGACGAGCCTCTTCTCGGCCGCGGGCGTGCGCACGGGCCTGAACATCGGGCTCCTGGACAGCGGCAACTTCGACATCTCGGCGGCCGCGCGGGGCGATCTGGGGCAACTGTCCAAGATCGGCATCCTCACCAACCTGCTTGCCACCGACACCAAGGCCAACATCCTTTCGGCGCCGAAGCTCCTGACCGCCGACAACGAGGAAGCCAAGATCACGGTGGGCTCGCAGGTGCGCATCCCGCAGGGCTCGACCCTGAACGCCATCAACACCATCACCAACTTCGTGACGGAGGACCTGGGCATCATCATGCAGCTCACCCCGCGGATCACGAAGAACGACTTCGTCTCGATGAAGATCCGGGCCCAGATCAAGAACCTCATCCCCGGCGCCAACGTGGCCGGCCTGCCGGTCATCTCGAACAGCGACCTCGAGAATCACATCACCGTCGAGAACCAGGCGACGATCGTGATGGGCGGGCTCATTCAGGAAGAAGAGCGCCTCACCGAGAACAGAATCCCACTCCTCAGCAGCATCCCGGTGCTGGGCAAGCTCTTTCGCGACACAAGCAAGACGAAGACCAAGTCGAACCTGTTGGTCTTCATGACGCCTCACATCCTGCGCACCAGCGATTCGGCCAAGTCCGCGACCAAGCGCGTCTCCCCGTTCGTGCGGCACGTCGACATCAAGGCCAAGAAGCGACGCGGAGCCGAGGCCGACCCGGCCACGCTGCTCAAGGCGATGAACGAGGCGAAGTAGTCACTCGGCGATCGGCTCGGGGGCACGCTACCACCCGCTCACGTCGCAGCCGGGAGCCCGCAGCCCCACAGCCCGCAGCTCCACAGCCCGCAGCCCCACAGCCCGCAGCCCCACAGCCCCTACAGCAGCCCCAACACGTCCCCCGGGTTCCGCAGCAAGTGCCTGGCGCCGCTCGATCGAAGCTCCTCGGCGGATCGGAACCCCCAGAGGACCCCGACCGGCAGCATCCCGGCCGCCACGGCGGTGCGCATGTCGACGGACGTATCGCCGAGATAGAGGAAGTCGGCCGGGTCGATGTCGAGCCGCCGGGCAATCTCGAGCGCTCCCACGGGGTCGGGCTTCGGCGCTCGGCCCTCGCCGAGCCCCGCCACGACGCTGAAGAGCCGGGCCGGCAGCAGGCCCTCGACGCACCGGACCGTGGCCTCGTGCGGCTTGTTGGAGAGCACCGCCAGCACCAGCTTGCGGCGCGACAGTTCCTCGAGCATCTCCACGGCCCCGTCGTACGGGTGGGTCTTCACGCGCCAGTGGAGCGCGTACTCGGCCCGGAAGTCGGTCAGGATCGCCTGGACGGTCACCTCGTCCCGATGGCCTTCGGGCAGGACCCGCTGCACGAGTATGGGGGCGCCGTCTCCGACGAAGTACTTGTACGCGTCCCGATCGTGCTGCGGCAGGCCGCGCCGCGAGAGGACGCGGTTCATCGAGTCGGTCAGGTCGTCGAGCGTGTCGAGGAGCGTACCGTCGAGGTCGAAGAGGATGGCGCGGGGCATTGTTGGAATCCGGGGGCTCCTGGTGCTTCACCACCAAGGCTCGAAGGGCACCGAGTGGTTCGCTTTCATCACGCCGGTCAGTCTCGCATGCCGGAGCATGCCGCCTACAGCCGCACTTTCGCCCAGAGCGCCCGGTGGTCCGAACCGAAGTGCTCGCTGCGCGTGGCACGCTGGAAGAAGCCCCCCCGCTTCTTGGGGCCGGAGTCGGCGTCGTACCAGAGGTAGTCCAGCTTCTTGGTCATCACGCTCCTGCCGAACAGCCGAAAGAGCGAGTTGTGCGTCGCCTCGGCCGTGCCGTCATCCTCGTAGTCCTTCGCGAACTCGCGGTACGTCGGCGACCCGTGCGGGCTGTTCATGTCCATCGCCAGGATGCGCGGCGCCGACGGATAGGCAGCCATCACCTGCTGGACCCAGGTCTTGAGCCGCCGGGCCTCGACCACCCGGTCCGACTCGCGGACCTGATGGCCGTCTTTCTCCGCTCCGTCCCACGCGATCTTGCCCGTGAAGACGCCAAAGGGACGCTGGCTAATCCGGTCACGCAACAGCACCCCCATGAACCGCAACACGTAGCCATTGTCGAGGAGGTCGATCTGCGTCTTGCCCAGACGCCTGATCAGATCCACCCGGTCGGTCCGCCAGAAGACCCCCAGACCGCTGCCGCGGTCCCGGACACCTTGTTCCTCGAAGACGTGCTCCCACGTCCCGCCGGTGTGCTTCTTCAGGTTCGCCTTCATCCGATCGGCTGCCGTCGCGTCCAGCTCTTCCATCCCGATGACCGATGCGGCCGGGCAGTCCTTGGCCAGCAGCTTCGCGAACTGCTCGTTCGTCTTCCAGGTCACGTGCTTGGTGTCGCGCTCGGTGTAGCGCCCCCCGCAGTAGACGTTGCAGTCGACCACCACGAGGCCGGCCGGCGTCCTGGCCGTGCGGATGAGACCCTCCATCGGATCGAAGTCCTGCTGCGCCCGCGCGGGTCCCGGCAGGAGCGTAGCCCAGCCCCAGAGACAGAGGATCGCAACCGTCCATCGGATCTCGTGCGCTCGCGACATGGCCACCTCCAGTGTGGATCACCCTTCAGTATGCGCCCAAGCAGCCGCGGTTTGCGATTTCGGTCCTTCAGGGCCTCGTCTCTCGCTGGTTCAGCGGCCGCGCAGGAACTGCTGGTTCAGCGGCCGCGCAGGAACTGCCCCGTGATGCTGCGTGGGGCTCGGGCGATCTCCTCGGGGGTGCCGGCAGCCACGATTTCGCCGCCACCCTCGCCGCCCTCCGGGCCCAGGTCGATGACGTGGTCGGCGAACTTGATGACGTCCAGGTTGTGCTCGATGACGATGACCGTGTTGCCGCGCTCCACCAGGCGATCGAGCACCCCGAGCAGCATCCGCACATCGGCGAAGTGCAGGCCCGTCGTCGGTTCGTCCAGGATGTAGACCGTGCGGCCCGTCGCCGTGCGCGCCAGCTCCAGCGCCAGCTTCACGCGCTGCGCCTCGCCGCCCGAGAGGGTCGTCGCCGACTGGCCCAGCCGGACATAGCCCAGCCCGATCTCGGCCAGGGTCGAAAGGCGGCGCCGCACGGGCGGGATGTTCTCGAAGAACTCGAGCGCCTCGTCCACGGTCATCTCCAGCACCTCGTGGACGTTGCGGCCGCGGTAGCGCACCTCCAGCGTCTCCCGGTTGAAACGCCGTCCGTTGCAGGCATCGCACGGGATCTCGACGTCGGGCAGAAAGTTCATCTCGATGGTGACCGTCCCGTTGCCCTCGCAGGCCTCGCAACGGCCCCCGGGCTTGTTGAAGGTGAAGCGACTCGCGGTGTACCCGCGCGTGCGCGCGTCCTTCGTCTCGGCCAGCACCTCGCGGATCAGTCCCAAGGTGCCCGTGTAGGTCACCCGGTTGGAACGTGGCGTGCGGCCGATGGGCGACTGGTCGATCGTCACCAGGCCCGCCACGTGCTCCAGGCCTCGCAGCCCTTCGTGCGGACCGGGGATCTCGCGTGCCCCGGTCAGCTTCTGGGCCAGCGCCGGGCCGAGAGTTGCGGTCACCAGCGAGGACTTCCCCGAGCCGCTGACGCCGGTCACCGCCACGAACGTCCCCAGCGGGAACCGCGCCCGGACGCCGCGTAGGTTGTGGAGCCGCGCCCCGACGACCTCCAGCCACTGCCCGCTGCCCCGCCGCCGCTCGCCCACGACCGGCATCGCCTCGGCGCCCGTCAGAAAGCGCGCCGTGAGAGAGCCCTGCTCGAGGAACCGGGGGAGCGGCCCCTGGGCCACCACCTCGCCTCCCTGGCGGCCCGCACCCGGCCCGATGTCCACCAGATGATCGGCCCGCCGCAACGTCGCCTCGTCGTGCTCGACCACCAGCAGCGTGTTGCCCAGTTCCTTGAGCTTTTCCAGGGCGGCGAGGAGCCGTTCGTTGTCGCGCTGGTGCAGGCCTATCGAGGGCTCGTCCAGCACGTAGACCACCCCGGTCAAACGGGAGCCGACCTGGGTCGCCAGGCGCAGCCGCTGGGCCTCGCCGCCCGAGAGGGTGTCCCCCCGCCTCTCGAGCGCGAGGTACGGCAACCCGACGTCGAGCAGGAACCCCAGACGGTTCCGGATCTCGCGGAGGACGAGCCCCGCGATGCGGTGCTCGCGCCCGGCGAGCTCCAGTTCTCCGAACCAGCGGGCCGCCCCGTCGATGGGCATGCGGCAAACGTTCAGGATGCCCTGGCCGTGGACGCGGACCGACAGGGCTTCCGGCCGCAGTCGCGCCCCGTCGCACGCCTCGCACGTGACATCGTTCCGGAAGCGGGCCAAGAGGAGCTGGCTCGCCCCGGTCGGCTTCTTCTCGAGCCGTTCGAGGTACCCGACCGCGCCCTCGTACGCCCGCCGGACCTGGGTCCTTCGGGCCGCACGGGTCAGCTGGAACTCGAACTCGCCGTCACACCCGTTCAGCACGAGGCGCCGTTGGGCGTCGGTCAGCTCACGGTACGGCGTGTCCCACGGGATCGCGTGGCGCTCGGCCACGCGCCGAAGGAGGTCCTGCATCGCCGAGTGACGCTCGCCGGTGAACGCGGCCACGGCCCCTTCTCCCAGCGAGAGTTCGGGGTTGGGGACGATCAGGCGCGGGTCCAGGCGAGTCGCCACCCCCAGGCCGTCGCATGCCTGACACGACCCAAAAGGGCTGTTGAAGCTGAACAAGCGAGCCGAGAGCTCCGGGAAGGACACGCCGCAGTCGATGCACGCCGCCTTGCGAGAGAGCACCGTGCGGGCCTCGGGGTCGACCGGGTCGAGCCCGTAGACGTGCACCAGGCCGTCACCCGCCCGGACCGAGACCTCCAGAGTGTCGGTCAGCCGGCTCTCGACCCCGGGTTTGAGGGCCACGCGGTCCACCACGATCTCGACGTCGTGCGGCCGGGTCTTGGCCATCGGGATCTCGTCGCCCTCGCGGAAGATCTTGCCGTCGACCCGAACGCGGCTGAAGCCCTCGCGGAAGATCGATTCCAGAATTTCCCGGTGCTCGCCCTTCTTTCCTTGCACGACCGGGGCCCCCAGGGTCACGACCCGACCGGTTCCGGTGCTCATCAGGTGGTCGACCATCTGGTCGACGGTCTGCGGACGGATCTCGCGCCCGCACCTGGGGCAGTGGGCGACGCCGATCGCGGCCCACAGCAACCGCAGATAGTCGTAGACCTCGGTGATGGTGCCCACGGTCGACCGGGGATTGCGACCCGCCGATTTCTGCTCGATCGAGATGGTCGGCGAGAGGCCCGAGATGTCGTCCACGTCGGGCTTGGTGCGCTGGCCCAGGAACTGGCGCGCGTAGGACGAGAGCGATTCCAGATACAGCCGCTGGCCCTCGGCGTAGATCGTGTCGAAAGCCAGCGACGACTTGCCCGAACCTGAGACCCCGCAGATGACGACCATCGCGTCCCGCGGGAGCTCGAGCGAGATGTTCTTGAGGTTGTGGACGCGTGCGCCGCGCACGCTGATGACGCCAGGCATGATCGGAAGGAGACCGATCCTCGCACGCCGGGTCCGGAGGCGCAACGGGGATGGATGCACGGGTAAGGCGACGGATCGTGGGGAAAACAGACCACCAAGACCCCAAGGCCCGAAGGACTGCACGAACAACAGCCTGATCGAGTGAAGCCCTTTGTGCTGCTCTTCGGGTCTTTGGGTCTTCGTGGTTTGGTCTCCTT
>JACQZL010000105.1 GCA_016213865.1 Candidatus Rifleibacteriota bacterium | reverse complement strand
TTCGCGGGGACATGCTTCGCGGGGGTGACGGAGTAGACTGTCCGGAAAGTGGCCTCGAGTTGACCGGTGCCCCGATTGGTGGTACGCAAATGACCCACTCGACCGACAATCCATGGCTTCAGATCCCGGCGGCTGACTACGAAGGGCACATGAGGAGCCCCGCTGTCAGACAGTTGCAGTACCTGGGCGAGGTGTTTCGGGAGACGCTGGCCACGGTGCGCCCGGGCTCTCTGGTCGTGGTCGGCTGCGCCACCGGAAACGGGTTCGAACACATCCCGCCGGAGACGGCGCGGGTCGTGGGGGTCGATCTCAACCCCGACTATCTGGAGCTGGCGCGCCGGCGCCACTCCGCCCGGCTGGCCGGGCTGGAGCTTCTGGCGACGGACCTCCTGCGGGCCGGCGCCCGCGTGGGCAGGGTCGACCTCGTTCACTGCGCCCTGGTCCTCGAGTACGTCGATCCGGTCGCGGCCATCACCGAGATGTCGGCCTGGCTCGCCCCCGGGGGCGTGCTCTCGCTCGTGCTGCAGCTTCCCAGCCCGGAGCACGCGGCGATCACTCCCACGCCGTTCGATAGCATCAAGGCCCTGTCGCCCTTGATGAGGCTGGTCGCACCCGGGGTGGTCGCCGGGGCCGCGAGCGCGTGCGGTCTCGCGCCTCTCATGACGCGCGTCGACACGTTGCCGAGCGGCAAGCAGTTCCACGTGGCCCGCTACCGGAGATAGGGGCCCCTTCACCCCGCGAGCGAAACGATGGAAATCCTCCAGATCCTCCTCCTGGTCGGGCTCTTCGTCTTGATGGCCCTGTTGATGTTCTTTCGCGTCATCCCGGCGCTCATCGCCTTGCCGCTGATGGCCGTTCAGACCTCGCTCATCGGCGGCGTGTCGCTCCAGGACACGATCGAGCTGGTGATCGGGCAAGGTTCGCTCAAGCTCCACGGGGCCTACACCGTCACGATGTTCGGCTGCATGCTCAGCGTGCTCCTGCAGAAGACGGGTGTGGCAGAGAGCTTCATCAAGAAGGGCGCCGAGCTCTCGGGAGACAACCCGTGGGTCAGCGCGGTCCTGATGCTTGCACTCATAACGCTACTGTTCACCACGCTGACCGGCCTGGGGGCGATCATCATGGTCGCCACCATCGTGATGCCGATCATGGCCTCGGTCGGCATCGGCCCGATGACCACGGTCGGCATCTTCCTCTTCGGGCTCAGCATCGGCGGGACGCTGAACGTCGGCAACTGGGCCGTCTACGTCCACGTGATGGGCCTCACCATCGAGCAGATCCGGCCGTTCGGGCTGGTCATGTTCTCGCTGACGTCGCTCGTCGCGCTCGTCTACATCACGGTGCAGCTCTACCAGGACGGCCACGACCTCGACGTCGCGCGGGTCCTGGCCTGGGGTCTGCTGGTCCTCGTCTTCTTCTCGATAGTGCTGGCGACCTATCAACTCAGCATCTCGGGGACGGCGCGGCTCCGCGTCTGGTCGCTCCTCACGCTGGCAGCGTACGCCCTGGGGCAGGTCACCGCCGTCGCCCTCGCGCTCGCCTTCGCCGCGGCCGTTTGGCGGGCCGCCTCCGGCGCCTCGGCCCGGTCGACCGAGGTCCACTGGTTGGCCTATTTGGCGCCGGTTATCCCCTTGCTCCTGATCCTCGTCTTCAAGGTCCACTTCATCGCGGCCTTCCTCATCGGCCTGCTCCACGCCTTTGCCGCCACCTACCGGCCGCGACGGCTCAACCTCTTCATCCAGTCGATCTTCGAGGGGGGGGCGATCGCGATGCCGGCCGTGGTGCTCATGTTCGGCATCGGGATGCTCCTCGTGGCCGTCATGGGGCCCGGCGGCAAGCTCGAAGCCTACCCGCAAGGCTGGCCCGTGCTGGAGTTGCTGCGCCCGCTGATGAAGTCCCTGGTTCCGTCCGGTCCGGTCAGCTACATCCTGAGCTTCACCCTGGCGGCCCCGCTGGCCCTGTACCGCGGCCCTCTCAACGTGTGGGGGATGGGCTACGGACTGGCCGCCGTCTTCCTGGCCAGCGGGATGAGCCCGACCGCCGTGATGGGGCTGCTCATGGCGGTCGGGCAGGTCCAGGGCATCAGCGACCCCACCAACACTCACAACATCTGGCTTGCCAGCGAGGTCCGGGTCGACGTTCAAAAGGTGCTCTGGAACACGCTCCCGTACACGTGGGCCGTCGCCTTTCTCGGACTCGCAGCCTCGGCCGCCATGTTCCTCCGCTGAAGGGGCTACCTCACAGATGTCCAACCGAAAGCTGAAGATCGGCATCGACGTCGGAGGGACCTTCACCCACGCCGTGGCCCTGGACCTGGCCGACTTCTCGATTGCCGGCAAGACGTGCGTCCCGACCACCCACTCGGCCGCCGAGGGTGTCGCCCGCGGCGTCGCGGATTCGCTGCAAAAGCTGGTCGCGCACGCGCGGATCGCACCCGAGGAGATCGTCCTGATCGCCCACTCCACCACGCAGGCCACCAATGCGCTGCTGGAGGGCGACACGGCGCCGGCCGGCATCGTCTGTATGGGGACGGGCGCGGAAGGGTGGCTGGCGGCACGGCAGGCCAACCTCGGGGCGATGGAGGTTGCCCCGGGAAGGCACCTCCGGTCGTACTTCCGCTATCTCGACACGGCGCAACCGATCACGCCCGAGCGGGCGCGTGACGCCATCCTGCAGTTGCTGGCCGACGGCGCCCAGGTGATCGTGGCCACCGAGGCCTTCGGAGTCGACAGGCCCGCCAACGAGGAGCTCGTCACTTCCGTGGCCTCGGAGATGGGCCTCCTGGCCACTGCCGCCAGCTCCATCTCGAAGCTGTACGGCATCCGAGTCCGGACCCGCACCGCGGTCATCAACGCCAGCATGATACCCAAGATGCTGGAGACGGCGGCCATGACCGAGCAGGCCGTGCGCGCGAGCGGCCTCCGCGCGCCTCTGATGGTGATGCGCTCCGACGGAGGCATCATGGACCTCAACGAGATGCGTCGGCGCCCCATCCTGACGATGCTCTCGGGGCCGGCCGCCGGCGTCGCCGCGGCCCTGATGTATGCCAAGGTGACCGACGGCATCTTCCTCGAGGTGGGAGGCACTTCGACCGACATCACGGTCATCAAGAACGGCAAGCCGCAGGTCAAGAGCGCCCAGCTCGGGGGGCACCACCTCTACTTGCGCACCCTGGATGTACGGACGCTCGGCATCGCCGGCGGCTCCATCCCACGCTTTCGCGACGGCCGGTTCGTCGACGTCGGCCCGCGCAGCGCCCACATTGCCAAGCTCGACTACGTCTCGTTCACGAAGCGCACCGAGTTCGGCAAACTGGAGCTCGAGCCCGTCCAGCCGCTCGCGGGGGACCCCTCCGACTACCTGGCGGTCCGGGCGTGCGACAGTGCCTCTCAGTCCTTCGCGGTCACGCCCACGTGTGCTGCCAACCTCCTTGGCCTGGGCTCGGAGGCCAAGGGTCACGGGACGGCGAACCTGCCCGCCGTCGAGTCCTTCTTCGACGCGCTGGCCACGGAGCTCGGGACCTCGCCCAAGGAGGTGGCCACCACCATCCTGCGTCTTGCAGCCGAGAAGCTCGCGCCGGTGATCCGGCGGCTCGTACGCGAGTACAAGCTCGACCCCGAGATGGTCCAGTTCGTGGGAGGCGGCGGCGGCGCCTGCGCCATCGTCCCCTTTTCGGCGAGGCACCTCGGTGTCCCGTACAAGCTGGCCGAGAACCTGGAGGTCCTATCGGCGATCGGCGCGGCGCTCGGGATGATCCGGGATTCCGTCGAGCGAAATCTGATCAACCCGACCGAAGCCGAGCTTCTCTCGCTTCGCCAGCAGGCCGTGGACTCCGTGCTCGCGATGGGCGCCGTGCCGGAGACCGTCGAGGTCACGGTCGAGATCGACTCCAAGAACAAGAAGGTGACGGCCGTGGCGATGGGCTCGAGCGAGTTGCGCACGCGCGAACTGGGCCTGCGGGAACTGCCCGACCACGAGCTGGCGCAACGCTGCGCGACCTCCGCCAGACTCGAGCCGTCCCGGATGGCGCTCGCGGGCAAGACCACGTTCCTCGGGGTCTTCACGG
>JACQZL010000104.1 GCA_016213865.1 Candidatus Rifleibacteriota bacterium | reverse complement strand
GTGATACCGCCCACTGTCCCGTCACCGATCGAAATCGTCGGCGCAGAGACCGCGTCCTCGGTGAACGTCGCCGTGATGAAGATCGCTTCGGCCTGGTAGAGCTGGTCGCCCTGGTCGTACGTCAGCGCCACGTCAGGAGCCGACGCGTCGATCGTGAACGTCGCGTTCGTCGCCGCGTTGTTCGCGTTACCCGCCAGGTCCGTCCCCGCGATCGTCACCGAACGGCTGCCCGTCGCATCCCCGGCCACCACCGTCGTCGTGTACGCCCAGGTCTTCGCGTCCGCGTCTCCAGCGTCGGTCATCGCCACCGCGGTGACCGTGATACCGCCCACTGTCCCGTCACCGATCGAAATCATCGGCGCGGAGACCGCGTCCTCGGTGAACGTCGCCGTGATGAAGATCGCCTCCGCCTTGTACAGCTTGTCACCCTGGTCGTACATCAGCGACACGTCAGGAGCCGTCGTGTCGATCGTGAACGTCGCGTTCGTCGCCGCGTTGTTCGGGTTCCCGGCCAGGTCCGTCCCGGCAATCGTCACCGCGCGGCTGCCCGTCGCATCCCCGGCCACCACCGTCGTCGTGTACGCCCACGTCTTCGCGTCCGCGTCACCCGCGTCGGTCATCGCCTCCGCAGTGACCGTGATACCCCCCACCGTCCCGTCACCGATCGAAATCGTCGGCGCGGAGACCGCGTCCTCGGTGAACGTCGCCGTGATGAAGATCGCTTCGGCCTGGTAGAGCTGGTCGCCCTGGTCGTACGTCAGCGCCACGTCAGGAGCCACCGTGTCCACGTCGAACGTCGGGTCATCGACCGTCTTCGTCACCCCGTCGGCCTCGATCTCGACGGTGAACGCCCCGTCGTCCCCGCTTTGCACCGTGCGAGTGAAGGTCCACTCGGCCGTCGGCGTCGGCGCCGTCGGGGTCAACGATGCGGCGGGCCAAACGTCGTTGGCCGTGCTGCCAACGTCGCCACCCGTAATCGTGATGTCCGCTGAGCTAACGGCCACCCCAAAGGTGACCGTCAGGCCGAACGGCTCGGCCCTGTAGATCTGGCTCGGTTTGCTGTAGGTCAGCGTGGCGTCGGCTGCCTGGACCCCGGGGGTCGCCCAGCCAAAAACCATGACTGCGGTGAAAACGATGACAGTGATGCGAATCGTCGACGTATCGTCGACGTCATGTGGCTCCCTCTTCACAGCACCGTGAGCACTTTCGTCTCGAGGCTTGACCTCGAGTCCCGTGTGTCATTCGAGACCCCCCTACTCTTCCCGGAGCCCACCGCCTCGAGAAGACCGGAGGACCAACCTAGTTCATCAGGGTATGCACCGCGCCCGCCTGAGGCCGGCATCTAGCACGAACAGAATACAACACGCCTATCCCCGAAGCAAGGGGTTTCTGTCGAGATCTCAGGCGCCGGCAGGCTGTTGCGAGGCGATGACATGCCAAACACACCACGGGCTCTTGGCGCTCGAAGTCTTCGTTCTGGCGTCTCGCCCGTCATGACCCGCGCCCTTCGATACGCGGCGCAGAGGGCCGCTACTCAGGGTGAACGGAACCCGGGCCAGCCCGGCAGCCGGATCATGTCCGTCATGCACGAGGAGGCTACGGCGCGACCACCGCTTCGGGGTCGGCGAGCACGCATCGAAACCCCTTGCCGTTGGCAGCCGGTTCGGTCACCCATAGCCTTGTGTGGACTGCATTCTGGAGTTGCACTCCAGCGTCCAGGTGGCAACCTCCGCGGACCAGGCGTGCTCCGGTCCCGCCCGTGGTGGCGGTCCACTCGGCGGCGTTGCCGGCCAGATGCCAGATGAGCGTGCCCGGTGTCCGTCCAAGGGAGTACTGGACTCCTCCACCGTTCTCGCCGGTCACCTCAGCCGTCACTTCGTGGCCCGGGCTGGCCATGTAGTGCGCCCTCCAAGGCCCGTCGGGGAAGCCCGGAGTCGGCCCTGGCGACTCGTTGCCCCATGGATACGCGCGTGGGGGGATGTCGCTCGCCGACGCAGCCGGCAGCCCCCACGCCGCGGCCAGCCACTCGACCTCGCTCGGGATCCACTTCCCAGCCCAGGCCGCGTACGCGGCCGCCTCTGCGAACGTGGCGACGAGAACGGGCTGTGAGCCACCGCTGAAGCCAGCGGCCACTCGCGACACCCAGTCGGCGGCACCCGATTGCCCGTACTGGACGTTGCTGACCTCCGTCCGGTCGATGACAAAGGGGGCACCCGCGTAGGGTTGCACCATCTCCGACCCGTCAACAAGGCTCAAGTAGACGTTACAGTTCCCAGCGGGAGCCTGGGCCTTGAGATACTTGGGACGCTCCGAAATCGTCGTCGACGCCGCCAGCCCCTGCGCGTCCGTCACGGTGACTTTGATGACGTAGTCGTTCGCGCCGCTGACGACGCCGGGTCGTGACGGCGCGAAACTGGCCACCCGCGCACCGGCGTTGCTCAACTCGCCGCTTTGGGCCCCTTGCGGTTTCGTGACGAGCTCCCACTGGTACCGCAGCTCACCATCCGAATCGGGGTCGACCGCCGTCACAGTGAGTTTCGATGGTCCCGTCACCCCGGTGCGGTAGACGACAGCGGGATCGGCCGTGATCGTAAGACCGGTGGGCGCCCGGTTCGCCTGCAGAGTACTGGATCCCGTCGCGGTAACGAGAGACCCCGCGTCGTCAACCAGCGTCAGTTCTGCGGTGTAGATGCCTTCCGCGTGCAACGCGACGTCGTAGGTCGCCGTTGTGCTGGTCGGATCCTTGATTGCGAGCGGTGTCCCGGATGCCGAGGGGCCCTTGTACAGCTTCCAGCCGTACGTGATCGGGTCCTGGTCGGGGTCGGTGCTCGTTGCGCCACCCAGGGTCAGCACCGTCGGTACCTTCACGCGCCCCGGCGCGAGTGTCAATCCGGGCACCGGCGGCCGGTTCGTGAACCGGACGCACGTACCCGCCTGGGTCCGCTCCTGGCCTACGCTCGCGGTCAGCGTGAAGGCGTAGTCGGCACGGCGCATCGAAGTGAAGGACGTGGACAGGGCCGTAGGCGTGTTGAGAGTCACCGCTGGCCCCAGCGTCTGCGTCCACTGGTACGTGGCACCGCTGGGCCCGGATGCTGTCGCCGTGAGAGTGACGTTCTTGTTCTCGGGATACGTCCGTTGGGGCTGCACTGCGATGTCCAGCGTCGGCAGGCCGGGTGTCTGCGCAGCAAAACCCGGATAGGTCGGCAGCGGAAGCATGAACGACTTGGGGCTCACGACGCCGCCCTGTTCCGCGACCAGTCGGGTCAAGTAGGCCTTGCCAGGCCGAAGCGACAGGGTCGGGGTGACCGGCAGGGCGACTTCGAAGGTCCGGCTCAGGTCCGCGGTGGTGGCCAAGAACGGCGTGCCGAGGGTGCTGAGCAGCGTGGTCGACTTGGCGACCTCGGAAGAGAACGTGACCGGTCCCTGGCTGGTGGTTGCAACCAGCGTGGGCAGACCGACCAGGCTGGGGCCGTTCCCAAGTGTGATCATCCGCTCGTCCGGCAGCCAGGCGACAGCGCCAGTGAGCACCAGTGTGGCCTTGGCCGCCACGTGCACCGCGTAGCCGTAGCCGGGCCTCAACGAGAAATCCGTCTGGGGAACCTGCCGCAGGCACACGCCGAATCGAGACTCGCCCGTGATCGGATCGACGGTGGTCCGCGCCACCATCTGGGCCGACTTCAAGGAGTCGAGAAAGAGGGTCCTGGCCGTCAGGTGGGCGGGTTTCACCGGCAACGAGACCAGGTTCAGGCCCGGCCTGAGCTCGACCTTGAAGTCCGTGGTCGTCTGGAGCTTCGGTGTGGATGCGGACGTGCAGGTGTCGACCTTCGAGAACGTGTTTCCCGCGACATCGGTCGAGGCGACGGTCACCGTCATGCTGTCCCGGAGCCGGGTCCCGTCCTGCGGGAAGAGGTAGTACTGGAACTTGTATCTCGGATTGGGCGGACCACCCTCGAGCACCATCGCCGTCGGCGAGATGTTGGAGACGCCGGTGCCGTCCCGGACCACGCGCACGATTGGATTCTCCGCCAGAGTCTCGGCAAAGGCGGCCCTTATCCAGACCGGCCCTGCGACGAGGGGCGTCGGGTCGTATGTGACGGTGGCGGCCGGGTGCGTGTTGTCGATCGCGAAGGTGGCTGGAGCCGCCGCCGTGTTCTGGTTTCCAGCCGGGTCCGTGATCGCGATCGCCACCGTGCGACTCCCAGTTGGGTCGCTGTCAGCGATGATGGTCTCGAAACGCCAGGTCTTCGGATCGGCGTCGCCCGCGTCTGACATCAACACACCAGAGACGGGCCCGCCGCCCACGTTGCCCACGCCAATCGAGATCCTGGGTGCCCCGGATAAGGTCTCGATGAAGGTCGCCTTGATTTGCAGCGTGTTGCCGTCGCAATAGCCGACGGACTTGTTGTAGGTGAGTGACACTGCAGGGGGAGTCGTGTCGATCGCGAACGTGTTCTGACCCGGTGCAGCGTCCGTCACCGAGTTGCCTGCCAGGTCGGCCCCCGACACTGTCACCGTGAAGATACCCTCGTCCCCGCCGACCAGGTTCGTCGTGTAAGTCCACGTCGCACCCGTGCCGGACGTGAACTCCGCGTTCGTGCGCACGTTGGCACCCACGCCCCCATCCGTGATCGTGATCGTCGGCGTCGCCGTCGCGTTCTCGTGGAACGTCGCCGTGATGAAGATCGTCTCGGCCCTGTACAGCCGGTCCGCCTGGTCGTAGGCCAGCGTCGCCATCGGAGCCGTCGTGTCGACCTCGAACGTCGGGTCGTCGACAGTCTTCGCCGCGCCGTCGGCCTCGATCTCGACTGTGAACGTCCCGTCGTCCCCGCCTTGCACCGTGCGAGTGAAGACCCACTCGGCCGTCGGCGTTGCCGCTGCCGGGACCAGCGACACGGAGGGCGAGATGTCGTTGACCGTGCTGCCAACGTCGCCGCCCGTAATCGTGATGTTCGCCGAGCTAACGGAATCCCAAAAGCTGACCGTCAAGCCGAACGGCTCGGCCCTGTAGATCTGGTTCGCCTTGCTGTAGGTCAGCGTGGCGTCGGCTGCCTGGACGCCGGGGGTCGCCCAGCCAAACACCATGACTGCGGTGAAAACGATGACAGCGATGCGGATCGTCGACGTCATGTGGCTCCCTCTTCACAGCACCGTGAGCACCTACGTCTCGAGGCTAAACCTCGAGTCCCGTGTGTCCTTCGAGCCCCCCCTACTCTTCCCGGAGCCCACCGCCTCGAGAAGACCGGAGGACCAACCCAGTTCACCAGGGTCTACGTCGTGCAGGCCCAAGACCGCCAAGATGCGCGGCCAGGTTACAGCGCGATGGCCTCTATCGGCCAGAACTTCTGTCAAGATCTGGGGCGTGTTTCAGTCGCGCTGAGGACCCAGTTTGCCAAGGAGTCCTGAGGATTCGCCTACCGCGCGGGTCTCTCGGCGCCACTCGCGCGCAACTTCGGGGCAGCCAGCTCCACGTGACGCCGGTAGGACTCGCTCGATGGGTCCAACCTCACCGCCTCGCCGAGGTGCCTGCCGGCGTCCTCGAACCTCTTCAAGTTGTAGGCAACGACGCCGAGGAGGTCTTCATCGACAGCCTGGTCCTTCGCCGCGGTCGGGTGCTCAGCGCGCAAGCGCACCGCTTCGTTGCCCGCGTCGTAAGCGGTTTGCAGGCTCCGCCGCCGGGCCTCGCCTTCCTGGCCGCATGCCAGCCTGAAGTGCGCGAGCGCCAGGAAGCCGTGTGCCGCGGCCGCGCGCGGCCGCGTCTTGACAGCGGCCGTGTAGCTTGCGATCGCCTCGGGGTACGCCTTCCGGGCCATGGCCAGATGTCCCTTGGCCAGGAGCACGTTTCGCCAACCAGGGGCCAGGAGTGCTGCTCCGGCCAGCAAGTTGCCGGCTTCTTGCAGCGCTTCCGGTGCCGGTTTGGACGCCTTGAGCCGTCGCTCGGCCCTGGCCACGAGCACGCGGGCCAGCTCCAGCCTCTCCTTCACGGAACGGACGGCGGCCAGGCGATCGGCATCCCCGCCCGGTGCAGTCTCTCTTTCCAACCACTCACCGTACTCGTCCAGCGCCTCTTCGTAATCCCCCGCTTCCTCCAGGAGACGTCCGGTCTCGAATCGGCTCACGGATCCGCCCGCCTGCTTCCCTGCTGCTGCCCCGGGCGCCGCCTTGGCAGCGCGCGTGGCCGTGGTCGACGCTAAGGAGACGGCCTCGACGCCGGCCCGGGTCTGGGCTGCGGCAGGCGGTTTGGCTCTCTCGGGCCGCTGCCGTACGCGTGCCGGCTCGGCATCCCGCACGGGCCTGGGCTTCTGCCTGACAACGACCGGCTGGGACGTCTCGAGCATCTCCTTCATGCGCTTCACGACGCTGTGGCAGGCCGCGGAGACGTTGCGGCTCTTGGCCAGAGCACGCCCCAGCACCGGCCGGGTCTCCTCCACGATCTGCTGGGCTCGGATCGCCAGGCTGGGTGACAGTGTCTTGGCTGCCGTGGCCGCCACCTCGACTCGCCGGGACATGGCCGTCCTGGCCTTCGAGCGCAGCTCGTCCGATTCGCGTTCGACACTTCCGGCCAGAGCTATGGCCCGGCTGGCCTGGGCGCGGGCGGAGTCGCGACGGCCGCGTTGAGCGTCGAGGGCAGCTCCCGCCACGAGATCGAGAGCCTCTTGCAGGCGCCCCTCTGCTTCCAGCGTCTCCATTTCCAGCCGTTGCGAGTCGCTCAGGAACTGGTGCGCAGGGCGCAGCGCGTCCAGCTCCGACGGCTCGGCCAGGACGCACATCGAGGCCACGCTCATCCCCATCAAAAACGCCAACCACCCCTTTAGCTTGCGGTCATGTTTCATCGTCACGACACTCCTGTATCGACGCTGTGAGGTGCCCGGTGTCCGTCCAATCCGGCCGAGAACCACCTGAGGCCGGACCCCACGCTCTTCTCACTCTCCGCCGGCACGCGCACGGCTCAGAAATCGCCCCTCCGCGCGGTTCGCCCCCGTCTGTCTGGCCGAGGCGATTCGCTCGGCGCGGTCGAACGACTGCCGGCTCTTTTCCGCATGGCCCGCGGCAGCGTAAAGGGCCGCCAGCCGAGCGGGAGGGCGGGCGTCATCGGACATCAGGGAGGCGGCCCGTTCGAAGGCGTCGATCGCCTGCTTCGTCGGGTCGCCACGCCCGGACCGTGTCAGCTCGGTCAGCCCCAGGCAATGGCCCTTGAGGAACCAAGCTTCGCCGTCCTCGGCGTTTGCCCTCAGGATCTCGTCGAGGTGGGTGAGGGCCTCGACCGGCTTGCCCTTTTGAAGGAGGACCCTGGCCAGTGCCAGCCGGGCCTCGGCTTCCCACACTCGGGCCGGCTTGGCTGCCAGGAAGCGCTCGAACAGGTCCCTTGCCTTGTCGAGATGCCCGGCCTCCAGCTCGCTCTTGCCGCTGGCGAGCAGGTCGGGGTAACGGAGCGCGGCCAGCCTGTCTTGCACTTCCTTCATGAGGTCCGCCGTGCGGTCGCGCAACGAGCTGCTCGCCGCAACCGTGTCACCGGCAGGCGAGAGCTGCCGCCCCAACCGCTCGAGCTCCGAGAGCACCCCCCGGACTTCAGTCTCCTCCTGCCCGCCTCCCGCGTTGATGGCCCGGAATCGGG
>JACQZL010000204.1 GCA_016213865.1 Candidatus Rifleibacteriota bacterium | reverse complement strand
AGCATTACGTGTTGGGCACCGTCCTGGAAGGCGCGTACAACGTCCTGGGGCTCAGCAAGTACTGGAGCCAGGACTTCACGAGGACAGCCCGCAGCTTCCAGCACCATCAGCAGTGGCTCGACGATCGCCAGGGGGCCCACAGCACGCCGTGGGCGCATGTCTCGTGCTTCGACTGCCACGATTCCCACGGCCTCACCAGCGCGGGCCGGCCAGCCCAGCTCAGGGGCCGCGTCGATGACAACAGCCTCTGCCTGACCTGTCACGGCCTGAGTGGCACCGCCAGCAGCCGCTTCACGCTTCCCACCGACACGCTCCACGTGCATGACGCGATCGCGATCGAGGACCACACCAAGCATCCCTACGACCCGACGGGCACGGCCACCGGACGCGTCTCGAGCCGCTGCATCACGTGTCACATGCCCCAAGTTGCCAGCTCGGCCCTGCGATGGGACATCAGCGACCACACGATGCGCGTGATCAAGCCCGTCGAGAGCCTCGACATGCTGCTGGCCAACGGCGACAAGAACCAGGGGCTGGTCATCCCGCACTCGTGCGCGTCGAGCACGGTCGGTTGCCACAACAGCGACACGTCGCCCGGCGGCAACTACTCGGCCGGCACCGGCGATGTCCGCGCGGACGCCACGGCCCGGGGCAAGCTGGAGCGAGCGGTCAACGCGTACGAGAGCCTTTTCGGCTCACGAAAGAGCACCACGACCGACGTTGCGGTCCAGCTCGGTGCCATCGAAGGCACCGCCAGCCTCGGCGGGGTGCCCCAGGCCAACGTTCGGGTCGCGGTCGACCGCGGCGAGGACTTCGACGAGACGGACGAGAACGGCAAGTTCCGCCTCTTCCTGCCCAAGGGGACCTACAACCTGTACGGCGTCGCGCGACCGATCGAAACGACGTCGACGACGACCTTCTTCAAGACGACGTCCCTCGAGGGCATCACCGTGGCGGCGGGTGACGTGGCCGGCAACAACCGGCTGGCGCTCGGGTCGCTGGGTGCCGGCGTGGCCCCGTACGTCGGCTCACAGAAATGCAAAACGTGCCACACGCACCATTACGAGGAGTGGCAGCAGACCGGGCATAACCTGGTCCTGCGCTACGCCGATGCCGGGGACGACCGACTGGAGCGCACGCGGATCGTCGCCGATTTCGGCCCCGAAGGCGTGGGCCGGACCATCACCTCCGCCGAGTCCGATTTCTCGGGGCTGGGCAACGCCAGCATCCGACTGCAAGAGCAAGCCGGCGTACACACGGTGACGCTCGTCAACGGCGACGGCTCAGTCTTCGCCACCTACACGCCCGAGCGGAGCTACGGTGGTGGTCGCGGTGACTGGAAGCAGCAGTTCCTGGTCAAGCTCGGTAGCTCGCGCTACAGCCTGCCCATCCGCTGGAGCGAGTTCGGTCCGCCGGTCTCGCTCAAGGAGACGGCACCGGTACCGGCCCCTCGCTGGAAGGTATTCAACCTCTCGGACTGGTTCAACGGACGCAGTCGTTCGAGTACCGGTGCACGGGTTGCCATGCCACGGGTCTCGAGGCCGAGTTCCGCACGGGCCCTGCCGAGGTCTTCACGAGCTTCGTGGAGATGAACTCCGGTTGCGAGAGCTGCCACGGCCCCGGCGGCGCCCATTATCGGACCGGCGACACGAGCAAGATCCTCAACCCCGACGACTACGCGACCAACACCGCGAAGCTCAACGCGTGTGGTCGTTGCCATTCCCGTGGCGACTCGACCTACAAGCCCGACGGCTCCACCTCCTCGGACTACGGCATCGCCGGCGCGACGCCGTCCGCCAACGGACAGTCCTTGCGGCTCTACTCGGAGCAGGAAGCCGCGAACCGGGTGGCCCTCTTCCCGACGTACTTCAGCAACTCGCCCGAGGTGCTCGACAACCGCTACTGGAACCGGTCGACGTGGACTGTCGCTCAGTCCTCGGTCAATCCGGACTGGATAGCCGTTCCTGGCCAGCAGCGGGAGTCGATCAACCACCACCAGCACGCCAACGACTACGGCGCGAGTCTGCACTTCCTGATTGGCATCAGTTGCTGGGACTGCCACGATTCGCACGGCGGCGAGCTGAAAGGCAACCTGGTCGTGCCCGACGGCAACCTGATCGTCAACGAACAGGTCAACACGCAAAGCCTCTGCTTGCGGTGCCACGGCCCGTCCGGAAATGCCTCCCGCCGGTTCTCGTCGGCGACGACGCTGCGCAACCACATCCGGGGCGGCTTCAACAGCCACCGCACGCGGGAATCCCTGTTCACCTGCACGGCGTGCCACCTGACCCGGACGGCCTCGACGATCGAGAAGTGGGACATCCACAAGCACAGCTTCAGGCCGATTGACCCCCAGGTCAGCCTCGACATGTGGCTCGCAGGCGGCAACGGAAACACCGACCCGACTCGCACCGGTCAGGGGACGACCGAGACCAGTGACGTCATCCCCAACGCCTGCACCGACTGTCACAACGATCGCCAGGGCAGCGAGGACGCCCTCAAGCAGGGCGTGCAGCTCTTCCAGTTGTTCAAGCAGCGCGGCGGCGGCGTGGTCGAGTAGCCTTCGTCCTTCATCACCCCGGGGGTTGGCCGGCAGGTCCTCCCCGGGGTTTTCCTTTCCGTAAGCTCCGGGTGAGCGGGGACCGGCGACGCGTGCGCGCTCTGCGCGTGCCGGCTCTCACGGACGCTGACCGCCGCCGCCGGAGTGCTTCCAGAGGTTGACCGCCGGTATCTTTCGGTTTTGCCGAAACCTCGTGCGCCGGTCTCCGCCGAACCGGCGCCTGCAACCTAGGAGGCACTGTCGTGACCCGTTTCGCAATCGCGCTCGTCCTGGTCCTGACCTTGGTGACGCCCGTGCAGGTAGCCCGCGGACATTGTCAGATGCCCTGCGGCATCTACGGTACGAGGCCCGCTTCGGCCAGATGGCGGAAGACCTCGATACCCTCGAGAAGGCGATGAAGCAGATTCAGGAGCTCTCGGCGAAGCCGGCCGAGAACCAGAACCAGCTTGTCCGCTGGGTGAACACGAAGGAACAGCACGCCGATGACCTGGCGCACACCCTGAGCTTCTACTTCCTCCAGCAGCGCATCCCGCTCCCCAAGGAGGGCGACGAGGCGGCCAAGAAGCACTACGACGAGCTGCTCGAGCTGACTCACAGGATGCTCGTCCACGTGATGAAGGCCAAGCAGACGACCGATCTGGCGCACGTCCAGGCGTTGCGCAAGACGTTGGAGTCTTTCCAGCACGCCTACAAGGCCAAGTGAGCCGAGGAGCCAGGGGCGGCGCCGTCAGCTTTCCGTGGGTGCGCGCTGGGTGCGTGGGGCAGCAGCCGCAACTGGCCTCGGGAGTGGTGTAGCGCGGGGGCTTGTCCCAATGGCATTAGATCGTGATGGTTCCCATCTCCTGCCATGGGTTTGCCGGCTAGGCCGCAACTATGGCCACGCCAGAAGGTAGAAGCGGCTTCCAGCCGCTTTTTGGGCGGCCCGGCTCACGTCCGGCTCCGAGAAAGCGGCAAGATGCCGCTTCTACCCTACCGGCTTCTGTCATGCCTCTACTG
>JACQZL010000219.1 GCA_016213865.1 Candidatus Rifleibacteriota bacterium | reverse complement strand
CCACCTTCACATCGGGGCCTTTTCCTCGTGGCTCTTCCCCCAGGACGCCAGCCACTCGGCAACTCGGTCGTGCTCCACGACCCGCCCAGCTTCGGCGTCCGCCAACCCGGCCGCGACGGCCTCGAGCATCGCCTGCTCCTCCTGGATCCGGTCCTATGCCTCCGGAGCCAGCATCACGGCCACGGGCCGGCCGTTATGAGTGATGACCAAGGGACCGGTGTCTTCGCGCAGCTCCTTGAGCAATCTCGCCGCGTTGGCCTTGAACTCCCCCAGCGGGACAATGCCGTCTTTCACTCGTATGGCTTTCATCGCGTGCCCTCTTCCAGGATCACTGGTGCCAGTCTGAATCTAGTCCAAATTCAAACCGTTTGCAGGCCCAGCGTCCCCCCCGGGTGCATGTCTCGTGGGTGGTCCCCGGCCGGAGAAACCAACCACCAAGACCCCAAGCCACGAAGGGCTGCACGAAGAAGCTACAGGATGAGTCGTCGAATCCCCTGCTTGAAGCCTCCGACGTTGAAGTTCAGCAAGAAGCCCAAGCGGTAACCCGATAACCTCAGATACGTCAGGAGTTGAGCTTGGTGGATAGGCTGCAGCGACTCGACAGCCTTCAGTTCCACGACGACGCACTTGGCGACGACCATGTCGATGCGGAACCCGTTTTCGACACGCAGGTCGCGATACACGACCGGGAGGGTGACCTGATGTTCCGCAGGGACTTCACGGCGCAGCAACTCGTGCTCCAAGCAGAGTTCATAGACGCTTTCGAGCAAGCCGGGGCCGCGGGTCTTGTGGACGGTGAACGCAGCATCGACAACCTGGGTCGCCACGCGCTCAGTCGCATCAGGAATCGCTTCTCTTGGTGCAACCCTTGGTGCCTTCGTGCCTTGGTGGTTCACTTGGAAACCTGCCTACACCGGCACCTGGCCGTCTGGGGGACCACTTACGAGACATGCACCCGTCCCCCCCCCGAGTTTTCGCCGGTCGTGGTAGGATTGACGCCGGTCACGCCAGTCACCGCCTGAGGCGCGATCGGCAACGGAGCCTCCGTGACGGCGGGCCGCGACATGACGAGCATGCACGGTCGAGCGGAGTTCTCCGGCACCTTCCTGGCTCGCTACGAGCTCAGAGAGCTCCTGGGAGAAGGGGCGATGGGCTCGGTCTTTCGCGCCCGCCAGAGAGGATTGGGGCGGGACGTCGCGATCAAGTTCAGCCGGGTGACCGAGCCGTCGCTGCGAGAGCGCTTCTTGCGCGAGGGGCGCCTTCTGGCGTCCCTGCGTCATCCCAACGTCATCTTGTGCTTCGATGCGGGGGAAGAAGCGGGCGAGCTCTACCTCGTTCTGGAGCTCGTCGAGGGCACGAGCCTCAAGTCTCGCCTCGAACGGGAGAAGCTGCTGCCGCTCGGTGAGGTGTGGGCGATCGCTCGCCAGGTGTGCGCGGGGCTCGGATATGTGCACGAGCAGGGGGTGGTGCACCGAGATCTGAAGTCGGACAACGTGCTCCTGGCCACCGACGGCACCGCGAAGCTGGCCGACTTCGGCCTGGGGCGGAACGTCGGCAGCAGGCTGACGATGCTGGGGACCATCCTGGGGACTCCCGGGTACATGGCGCCCGAGCTGGTGCGGGCCGAGCCCTGTACGGCCAGCTCCGACCTCTACGGCCTCGGAGCCATCCTCTATGAGCTGCTGAGCGGCTCTCTTCCCTTCGATGCCTCGGACTTCGGTTCCTTCGTCCGGGCCCAGCAGGCCGGTCCGCCGGCGCCTCCTTCCTGGCTCCGCCCGGGTCTTTCGCCGGCGGTCGACAGGCTCGTGCTCCAGTGTCTCGAGGCCGAGCCCTCCGCCCGACCGTCGAGCGCGCTCCTGGTGGAAGCGGCCCTTCGCGAGCTCGAGGAGGGGCGCGTCGAGTCGAGGCCGGCGCCAATCGCGACCAGGGCCCTCGACCGCGACTCGAGCCGACGGCCCGCGGCCACGGGCGCCACCCGGACCGGGTCCAGCAAGAGGCTCGTCGCAACGGTCCGGGCAAGTCGTCCGGTCGTCCCCGTCACCCCGTCATCCGCCTCGCCTACGGCCCCGACAGGCGGCGCGGCTCCGGCGGTCAAACGGCCCTGGCCATTGGCGCTGGCCGCGGTGTTCGGGCTGGGGGCGGCAGTGGCCATCTCGCAAGGTTGGTTCGAGAGGGCGCCCTCGCAGCCACGGGTTCTGGCAGGTGCACCGGCAGTGCCGCCGGCCTCCTCGCGTGAAACGACCGCTGCCTCGAGCGGGCCGGCGAGCGTCGACCGGGCCTCGAAGCCCCTCGCGGTCGAGTCACGGCCCGGAGGCCCCGCGACCACGGAGCCGTGGCCCGGCTTGACCCGCATCGGACCGAACTCCCGCGGCTTCGAGGAGTTTCTCAATACCCGGGACGACTCGGTCCTGGTCCTCATCCCCGGTGGCTCCTTCGAGATGGGGGACAACGCGGGGGACTCCGATGAGAGGCCGGTGCACCGGGTGACGTTGACGCCGTACTTGCTGGGCAGGCACGAGGTGACCTGGGTCCAGTTCGAGCGGTTCTGCGCGGCGAACAGACGCGCGCCGCCCGCGCGGCCCGCGGGCGCCGACGACAATCATCCTTTCTCGGAAGCTGCCTGGAAGGACGCCGAGGCCTACGCGAGCTGGGCCGGGTTGCGGTTGCCCACGGAGGCGGAGTGGGAACTGGGCGCGCGAGGCTTTGACGGGCGGCACTACCCCTGGGGAAACGACGCCCCGGGAAAAGACCGCGCCAACCACGCGGGCGAAGACGGCTATCCCTCACTCTCGCCTGTCGGCGCCTTCCCGGCGGGCGCGTCGCCTTTCGGCTGCCTCGACATGGCCGGCAACGTGTGGGAGTATTGCCAGGACTGGTACTCCGCCGTCTACCCGGCGGGGCCGGTGTTCGATCCGCGGGGCCCGGTCCGGGGCGCGGAGCACGTCAAACGCGGCGGGGGTTGTGGGGATGCCGCCCGTTACTCGAGAGCGACCTTCCGGGCAGCCTGGACTCCTCTGAACGACTACAAGCCGTGCGGTTTCCGGGTCGCCCGGTCGGCGCCCTCGCGAGGAGTCGCTCGCCCCCTCGAGCCGAAGTGAGGGGGGGGCGTGTCCCGTGGGTGGTCCCCCCCTTGCAGGAGAAACACAGAGACGCAGAGACACAGAGGCACAGAGAGATCTTCCTCTGCCTCGCTCGCAGGCGCCGCGACCCCTCGAGTCTCCCTCGTCTTGTCATCCGATGGACGTCGCCACTCACGGTCTCTCTTTCTCTGTGGCTCTGTGGCTCTGTGGCTCCGTGTCTCTGTGTCTCTGTGTCTCTGTGTCTCTGTGTCGAGGAGTCAAGCCAGGGCCTTCCCAAACTGGCGTGGGACCACCTACGAGACGTGCACCCAAGTGAGGGGCATCACGACCGCCGGCGAGGGACGCGCTTTACCCGAAGGCTCCGGCCATCCACGGTCCACGCGTAAACGAAACTCGACGGGGTCACCGCAAAACCACACTCGGCGCCTCCCTCGGCCACGGCCACCTCGTCGCTGCGGAACCTCGTAACCGGCTCCCACTTCGTTCCGTCCGAGCTCGCCTGGACCACAACGTTGGTGCGCAGCGCGGTGAGCTCGAAATCGAGATACGCCAGGTAGAGGCGGTCCTTTTCCGCGGCCAGCAACGGCATCACCTGGAGTTGCCCCTGACCACGGACCCGCACCGGGGCTGAGAACGTCGCCCCGCCATCGCGGCTCGTGTGAACGAAGACTTCGGATTCGAGACAGTAGGCAACGGCGACGGAAGGCCCGAACTCGACGGCGGAAAAGTCCTTGATGGAGCCGGGACCGGCCCTGGAGAGTTGCTGCCAGCCCGGCCATGCGTCCCTCCGCGGATCGCGGACGCTCGGCAAACGGAAGCCTGCCCGAGAGCATCTCGTAGAGCACCACTCCGAGGGCATAGAGGTCGGAAGCCGGGCTCGCCGGGCTGCCCGAGACAACCTCCGGAGCGAGGTATCCCGGAGTTCCCTGGATGACGTCGGAGGCCGTCCGGAGGACTTCCGACTCGCCCGTCGAGGTCCCCTTGGCGAGACCGAAGTCGCAAACCAGGACACGGCCGTCAGCGGCCAGAAGCACGTTTTCGGGCTTGAGGTCGCGATGGAGGATGCCGTGCGCGTGCGCGTGCGCCAGGGCTGCGGCGAGGTCCCCGCCGAGCCGCGCCGCCTGGCTGGCCGGCATGGGGCCGGCAGACGCGAGCCGATCGCGCAGCGTGCCTCCCTCCACCAGTTCGGTCACGAGGAACGGCCGGCCGTCCGCGAAACCGGCGTCCAGCAGGGTGAGCACGTTCGGGTGGGAGAGGCGCGCTTGCAGGCGGGCTTCCCGGACGAAGCGGGCTTGCGCCTCGGCACCGGTGTGCAGGGTCCCGGTCAGCACCTTGAGTGCGACCTCACGAGAGAGCCCCTCCTGCACGGCCCGGTAGACGGTTCCTGAGGCTCCGGAGGCGATTTGCGCCAGGATCCGGTACCCGGGAATTCTCTGCATCGATGCTCCCTTTCCCGGACCAGTATATCGGAGATGGACGGGCCCGGCGGCGTGGGGAGGGGCACTCAGAGCAACGGACAAAGTCGTCCTTCCCGCGAAGCATGTCCCCGCGAAAGCGGGGAGCGGGAATCCAGGGGTCGCATCGTTCCTGGACCCCCGCTTGTGCGGGGGTGACGAAACCGGGTTGCCGAAGTCCTTTTCGAGGACCTTGCCGGGACCCTGCCATGACTCGGCCGTTAAACGGCTGGCTCAGGATGCACTGGTTTGATGGTGCGCGCCAGTCTCTCGAGCCCTGCATGGTCTCCGGCGAAGATCCCCTGCTCGGCGAGCATGAAGCGAACAGGAGAAACCGAAGCAGCCCGCCCTCAGGGCACGGGCGAAACGAACGTACTGGCAAGGTCCATCAGCAAGAGGTAGCCTGCCCCCTCACGAATCGGGAGCTCTTGCGGCATCCCTGGACTGTTCAGCCGCAGGCGACCGTAGCCCCGGTCGTCGGTCTCGGTGAAGACGACGCCCTTGGCGCCGGTCCGCAGCAGCAGATTGCGCATCGTCTCTCGTGCCGGGATCCCGCGAACGTAGCCGACCCCCGCGAGCGGCACCTGGAGAGCGTGGGCCGCGCAGGCTGGCGGCCACGCCGCGCCGAAAAGCACTCGCACCTGCTGGACCCGCGCACCCAACAGGAGATAGGCCCGACCGGCCTCCACCGGGACCCCGCGACCCGAATCGGCTCCGAAGGTCTCGAATCGCGGTGGACCGCTGGCCGACTGGTTCAGCACGGTGAGCGCCGATGCCCCCGAGTCCCGGATCAGGTCGGCCAAGTCGTAGGCGTGCCCATCCGTGGCCAGCACTGTTATCGGAAGGGAGACGAGGGAGAGCCCACGTGCGATCGGCAGCGAGCCGGTCGTGGATTCCCGCACTTCCACCGAGACGGTCGCCCGCCGGCTTCCCTCCCGGGAATCGGAGGCAGTCAGCTCCCAACGATAGTCTCCCACTTCCACCGGAGTAAACCGGACTCCTTCCCAGACGGCGGCCGTCGTGGCGGGGGCGGGTCGCAACGCGTCCGGCACGAACCGCCACGTGTAGTGGACAACATCTCCATCGGGGTCGAGCGCCCGGCCCTCGAGCAGAACGGGCCATCCGCGCACGCTCGAACGGAAGAGGGGCACTTCGATCGCCGGCGAGGCATTGGCCTGCACGTCGAGGCCCGCCTGGGTCGTCGCCGTCAGGCCTTCGCGCCCGCGCACCTCCAGTTGAAAGACCCGGCGTCCCACGCTCGCCGCCGACACCGTCAGCGTCGGGGAGCTCGCCCCTGGCGGCATCCCGAGCTGGCCGGAGACGAGCTTCCAGGAATAGGTGAGCGGACCCGCATCGGGGCTGGTGGACCCGCGGGCATCCAGCGTGACCGCGACCGGACGGCCATCGACGACGTACCGCGGCGACTGAAGGCCGAGCCTGGCCGACGGCCGTGGAGCAACCCGGAGCGTCGGGGGAGCTGTCACCTCGTTCCCGGCCAAGCCGACCCCGGGTCCGCTGTTGCCGTCGGTCGCATCCACGACCGCGCTGGTCAGGCGGGTCGTGCCCGCACGAAGCCCCCGGAGCACGAACGTCACCTGGACGGTGTCCACCCCTCCACCCGGAAGCGTTAGCGGCATCGAGACGGCGGTGCTGGCCACGACCCCCGCTGCGTCGAAGACCGGCAGGAAGCTCTGGAGCTGGGCCGTCGCGCCCCCGTCGTTACGGAAGGACGCCGTGACCCGACTCGTCTCGTCAACCCCGAGCAGCGTCCTCTCGTGCCGCAGGTCGGTCAGGACCAGTCTGGGAGCAGCTTGGACCTCGACGCTCGCAGTGGGCGACGGGCTCGCCACCCACGAGGCCGCCGCGCCCGAGTTGACATCGACTGCCCCCACCCTTGCGCCTTCGATGACGACGAGTCCCGGCGGCCCCGTGGCCTTGACCCGGGACGAGAAGACCGCCTCGCCACCGCCCTCGACGGGGGCCGCACCGGCCGCGCCAAGTGTGATCAAGGCCGGCCGATTGAGCCGCGCCTCGACCGAGCCGATCATGGCCGCGGCTTCTCCCAGGTTGCGGACGGTCAGGTCCACGTCGAAGCTCTGTCCGACCGACACGCGACGCCTTCCCAGACCGATGGCCGAGAGCCGCAGTTGCGCGGGGGCCTCGACCGCCAGGAGCGGGGAGAGCACTTGGGAGACGACGAGCGGCAAACCGCTGTTCGCGTCTCGACCGCGGACCTCCAGCAGGGCCGAGTGGAGCCCCGCCGGCGCATCCGTCTGGGCCGACCCTCGAAGCCCGAAGGCGGCGGCAGCTCCGCCGGCCAGCCATCGGTTCACGGCCAGGGGCCCGACGGTGAGACCGGAATCCGTCGGAGTCACGACCACCGCCTCCAGGACTGCCGAGGCCTCGCCCGTATTGCGGACGGAGATCGGGACGGGGAAAAACTGCCCGCGGGAGACCCGCGGCAGGGCGGCCCAGTCGGGCAACGACAGGGCCGCCGGCACCTGCACCCTCCAGGACGGCGAAGCGTCCGAGAAGAGCGCCAAGTTGTCGAGGAACCAGCCGGCGGCGGTCCCCGCGCCGTCCGACCGGAACCGGAACCGGAACCTCAGCGACGAGAGGCCAGAGAGGCCCGCAATCGGGATTTGGACGCGCCGAAACGGCGCGAATCGGCCCGACACCCGGCTGCCCGGCACCTCGGCGAAGGCGTTCTGGCCCGCCGAAGCCTCCACCCAGCCTGTATCGGACGTGCCGGCCAGGTCGAACGACTCGTCGTACTGCAAGAGGGCGCACGTGGCGTCTCCGAGCCCGAGCGCGCGGGAGGTCAACGTCGCGTCCGCGTCGTTCGCGTAGTCGCCGATCGGGGAAAGCGTGAAGGCGTACCCTTCGACTGCCCGGTCGCGACTCATACCCCATCCTCCTTCGAAGCTGAAGTTCCCCGCGCCGTTCTCCCCGTCGTCGGCCCAGATCTGCTTTCTTGCGTTGCCCCAGCGGATCTGGTCGTCGACTTCCCAGGCCCGATCGTTGCCGTCGCTCCCCCGGAGCCAGGCTCCCAGCGTCGTCGGCCCCAGTGGCGCCTCGCTGGTCAACGTCACTTGCACAGGGAGTGTCACCATGGAGAGGCCGGACACGATGCGCGGCAAGGGGGGAACCGCCACGGCGTACCCGGCCTGGCCTCCGTTGAAGGTCAGGCCCAGCGCGTCCACCACGACCGACGCCCGGCCAGTGTTCTCGACCGCAAGAGTGACAGTCGTCGATTGCCCGCGGCTGAGCAGCGCACGGCCCGGCGACAAGCCCCGGAACACCAGAGCAGGACGCGACTCCACGACCAGCGCAATTGGGGCCGTCATGGCCTCCGGCACAGCGACCGACGTGCCGGTGTTGGCATCGACGGCGTCAATCAGGACGCTCTCCAGCGCCGCACTTCCCTGGGCCGTCCCGGTGAGCGCGAAGAGCAACTCCGTGGCTGCAGGGCCCTGCGGCATGAGAGCATCGACGATTGAAGTGGCGGACACCTGGGCGCCCAACGGCGTCAGGTCGGCCCGGCGGATTCGGACCGCAGCCTCTCCGGCGTTGAACAACGTGACCTGGCAGGTCACTGTCTGGCCCAGCGAGAGGCGCCGGCGATCGACAGCCACGCCCGCAATACGGACCCGCGAGCCGCGCTCGACCGTCCAGGAGGCGGTGACGTCGGCCGTCGCCTCGGGGAGCGTGCGGGCGGGGTCGTTCTCGTCGCGGCCCACCAGGATCCCGTCCAGAGTCGTGAGTCCCAGCGGTGCATCGAAGAGCACGAGGACCGTGAAAGTACCCGTGGCTCTGGCGCCGCCAGCCAGCCTCGCGGGGAGATCGACCGACGCCAGGGAGTACCCGCTCGTGGATTGGTTGAACAGGAGTCGGGCCGCCGCCAGCGTCGCCGCGGCCTCGCCGTCATTCTCGACCTCCATTGTGATGCGAGGGACGATCTGTCCCTGGCTGACGACGGCCACCGGTGAAGTGACCCTTCGCACGCGAAGCAGCGCGGGGCGCTGGACTTGAACACTGGAGGTCAGAGTGTTCGTGCGTCCCACCGGCAGACTCGTGAGCTCGTCGCGTGCCGAGACGGAGACGCGCGGGGTCCAGTCGCCCGGCGTCGCCTCGGACGACACGTGGCAAGTGAACCCGAGTCGCCCGGTCGCGAAACCCTCGAGTCGCGTCGGGTTGCCGGGGAGGGCCTCCGCCGTCACGTAGCCCGCACTCGCCAGCGTTCGGCCGAACGTGACTGTCACACTGTCCAGAAGCGCGGGGCCGGCCCCGCCGTTGCGCACGACAACCGTCGCGGCGAACGCCTGGCCCTGAGACACCCGGGGTTGCGCGAGGAGCACGGGCAGCTCGATGCTCGGTTCCCGGGGGACGATCCGGAGTGAGCCGAGAGTCGCGACGTTTCCGAGTTCCCGGCCGCTGTTGAGGTCGGTCGCGTGCACCTCGAAGGTGGTGACCCGGAGACCCAGGACGGCATCCCTTGCCACGGTCGCCTGGAACCTGAGGTACCGCAGGCAGCCCCCGTACAGGTCCAGAGGATACTCGTCCAGGGCGCCGGCCGTCAGGAGCCGGTCGGGCGTGGTCGGATCGAACCCGAATCCAAGGCAAGCGGACCTCAGCCTTGCCGGTGCCTGGCCGGTGTTGCTGACGACTACAGTGGCCTCGAAGGACTCGGTCCCCTGAGCGGTGACCGGCCCAAGGTACGGCCCCAGGGCCAGCCCACAGGGGCGCTGGACGAGCACGGGTGGAGTCAACGACTGCTGGCGGCTCACGTCCACGCTGGTGCCGAGATCGCTTGCCACCAGCCGAAAGAGCATTGCGCGGGGCCCCGGGGCCGCCCAGGCCGTGACCGTGACCTGGAATCGCAGGTCGCCCCGGGCGCCTCCTTCGAGCTGTTGCGCATGGCCTGGAAGGAGCGCCGACGTCACGCCGTCTCCGTCGAAGGTGAGGGTGGCTCCCGAGACCAGGGCCGCGGAGCCGCCCTGGTTCTCCAGGGTCACCGTGACCAGGAAGGTCTGGCCGCAGGATGCGGTCGGGGGTGAGCGCCAGGCGCTCACGACCGGGTCCGCCCCCGATAGCAGCAGGAGGTCGGGGCCGACCCCGGTCTCGACGGCGATGGGCCTTCCATCGTTGGCGTCCCGGCCGCCGAAACCGAAGGCGGTGGAGTGCAGACCAACGGGAGCGGTCGCCGGCACGCGGACCTCGAACCACATCTCCTGGTTTGCCAACCCAGGGACCAGTGGCGGGTTCCAGGCCATCGGGACCGTCTGCAGGTCGAGTCCCGGTACCATGAAGGCCGCCCGGGTGAGCAGGGCGGTTGCCTCGCCCGAGTTGTGCAGCGGGACCCCGGTGAAGAACGTCGAGCCCACGGCAACAGCCGTCGAGCCCTTGCGGCTGTTCGGCCTGACGACGAGCCTCGCAGGGGTCTGAACCAGGAGTGTCTGTTCACTTGGTAGTACTTCTCGAAGGCCTTGCGCACGAACCGCGGCAGAGGCCGGTCCGCCTCTTCGCAGACCGAGACGAACGAGCGGTAGTTCTCCTGGATGACCTGGTAGAGCACCGTGTCCTGGGGCCGGCGGCGATGGTACTGCCCAGAATGAGGGTGAGCGGGCCCGCTCGCGCACGGAGCCGCCCCGGGCAAGGCGGCAACGGCCGCGCCGAAAGAGGGAGGCTGGGACGAACGAATCGAGGTGGTTGGCATGAGGCCTGGACTTCGGGACTGGGCAGATTTGCCAGAGAACGGGAATCATGCAGCCCAGTCGGCGGCAAGTCGCAGTCGTTCTGTTAGTCTTCGCGGCCTCTCTGGTGGCCCCGGTCGTCGTTCAGGCCGAGCAAGCGGAGAGCACTCTGTCTGACAAGACGGCCATCGTTGCCTCCGCCGTGACGGAGCGGCTGGCAACCGCCCGGACGCTGGAATCCCAGTGGACTCGTGCTCGAGAGCGTTGCCGGCAGCTCGAGGCCCAGATCAAGGCCCTGGATCCAAGTTCAGAGGCTCGCGAGGACAGCAGTGCCGACTCGGGACAGGCCTCGGAACGTCTGAACGCGATCAAGAAAGACCTGTCGGAGAACGAAGCTCTGCTCACCCTCTCGCGCAGCAATCTCGAGAAGCTCTACGTGCTGATAGCTGCCGACCGGCTGATGGTGGCCCAGGGTAGCAATCCGGAACTCAAACGCCTGCTGGCCGCTCAGCTCGAGGCAGCCTCGTCCGCTGGGCCCGTCTGGAGCCGTTCTGCACCTTCGCCTTCGGGCAAGACTGCGGGCACCGGCGTATCGACGCCTCCCGAGCCCAAGAAGGAGTCGAAGGACGATCCGCTGGCCGCACTCGGGTGGGCCGTGGGCGACTCCGGACCTACCGGTGGAGAGGCCGGGGGGAAGAGGCTCCCCGGCACAGAGGCGACAGGTGGTGACGCCGCGGGCGACGCTCGGCCATCGCCGAAGGAGGCCGATCGAAAGGTCAAGGAGACAGACGACTCGCTGGCCACACTACCTAGCAGTGACGAGGCCGGGGGGAAGAGGCTCCCCGGCACAGAGGCGACAGGTGGTGACGCCGCGGGCGACGCTCAGCCATCCACGGCGACAGTCGTTTCCGAGCCGAAGGCTACCGATCGAAAGGTCAAGGAGACAGACGACTCGCTGGCCACACTCGGATGGGCCGTGGACGACCAGAAACCCCAGGGCGACTCCGAACCTACCACTGACGAGACCGGGGGGACGACGCTCCCCTGCATCGAGTTGGAGTGGCTTCCTCTCACTGAAGGAGAAGCGGGTGATTCTCGAGGTCCGGGTCGCGGCGTTCACCCAAGTGCTGGGACCACGCTCCCTGGCGAAGGGCAAGGAGGCGGCGCCACTGACCGCATTCGACCTCCGCCTTTGGAGAACGCCCCCAAGCAGTGGAAACCCGACCCGAACGGAGCGAACCTGGTGGGGGCGGCTGTCGGCGTGATCTTCGGAGCGGCGCTCGGTGGGGTGGCTGGGGCGTTCCTGGGAGGCATTGTCGGCGTTCTCGCGGTGGAGTTGATACTGAAGTGCGTTCAGCACTTCGTCATGGCCGAGCCGGAAGCGACCGCCGCCGGGCCAGATGCAAGGGAGCCCGTGTGGGATGACACCGCAGAAGACCCTCCGGAGAACATCGACCAGCCGGAGGAGCCGGAGGGTGTCGCTGCCGAGGCCGCGCAGATTCGGGAGCAGCGAACTCAGGTCCAGCAGGCTCTCTCGCAGGCCTTGGAGAGTCAACCGATCGACCGTGAGCTGGTCGCGCAATTGCAGCAACAGCTTCGGGACCTCGACAGCCAGCTCCGTTCGGCGCGGCGGTCGTCCGATATCCGCCAATCAGGCGACGACTAGCCCAAGCCGAGGGGCGGCGCCGCTCACGGAGACCGACAGACGCGGAAACCCACGGCCGGGCTCCTCTGGGACGACTGTCCCATGAAAATGAAGCGGGCCGTCACTCGAATCCGAGAGGCGTCGTCCCACCAGCTTCCGCCACGAAGGACTCGATAGCCGCCGCCGGTCAGACCCTGAGGATCCCGTTCCGGAGCGCGGCCATAGTAGCTGCTCTCTGTCCTGTCGTTGCACCACTCCCAGGCGTTGCCGGCCAGGTCGAAGCAGCCGAACGGCGAAGCCCCCGCGGTGAGACTCCCAGCAGGGTGGGGGGCCCCGCTGGTGATCCCGTGGAGCTTATAGCTTGCCAGGCCGGGAGACGGAGCCTGATTGCCCCACGGGTACTTGCGGCCGTCCGACCCTCGCGCCGCGAACTCCCACTCGGCTTCGGTCGGAAGGCGCAGGCCGGCCCACTCGCAATACCCGTGCGCATCGGCCCAGGTGACGTTCACGACCGGATGCGAATCATCGTGCGAGTAGGCCGGGGCCGGCGGCAGCGAATGCCCCGTTTCGCGGCAGAACTTGCGGTACTGGCCCCAGGTCACCTCGGTACGGCCAATCGAGTAGGGACCGAGGGTCACCCTGTGCACGGGCTTCTCATCAGGATCTCCGTCCTCCGCCCCCATCTCGAAGGTGCCTCCGCGGATGTGAACCAGCGCCGAGCCGTCCTTCGGGTGCGTGAAAACAGCAGATCCGACGAAATCCTCAAAGGAGGAGACCCTTGGGGCGTCTCCCTTCAGGACCACGGCCTCTTCGCCCGTTGGGACCTCGAGGCTTCCCAGCGCATTGGATACCCGTACCTTCCCCTCGGTCACCCGCACGCGCGTCCTGTCTTCCAGGGACTCGACCACCACGACCGTTCCCTCGATAGAGGCGGTACAGTTGGCGGTGACGATGTCGTACCGATGCGGCACCCCGTCCGCCGTTGGAACCACCAGCGACAGCACCCCGCGCGCCAGCTCCAGCGTGGTCGCGAGGGCGTCCGAGGCGGGAACGGCCAGCTTCAGGCTGGTCCCCTGGCCTTCTCGCCCGAGCAACTCGGCCCGGGAGCCGTCGTCGAACAGGACCTCGCACTTGCCGCCCGGGGCTACCTCGACGAGGTCGCCCAGCGAGACCTCCTGGCCCCTCTTCGCGGGCTGCGAATTGACGCTGACGGCTCCCTCCAGCGACCCCAGTTCGGCCGGCGCGCTCTTGCCGCCGCACGCCGAAGCGCCGAGGAGGACGACGAGCAACGACAGCGCGACGCCACCGCGCGCGAACCGACCGCCTGACCACCAAGCCTGCACCCGGACCACCTCCTGAGACGCATGGTATCATCCCGGCGGTGGTCCGGTGCCGTCGATGATCCCTCCACGCGACAAGGGTGGCAACGAGCGACCCGGGGCCAGGGCGAAGGCCCGGGGGACACGGTCGATGCCGCGTCTGCCCGGGCAGGGCGGGGAGGCCCCGCAGCCGGTCCCCATCGACGCGCCCTTTTCGCCCGTCTTTCAGGAGCGGTACCGGATCGAACGTAAACTGGGCGAGGGAGGCATGGGCCAGGTCTTTCTGGCGACCCAGGTCGCCCTTGAGCGCAAGGTCGCCATCAAGACCCTGCTCGACCTGGACGAGGCGGCCATCGCGCGGTTCCGGGTGGAAGGGAAGCTCCTCTCCAAGCTGAACCATCCGCGGATCGTCGCAGTTCACGACGCCGGCGAGGACGAAGGAGTGCCGTACCTGGTCTGCGAGTACGTCGAGGGGACGACGCTCAAGTCCTTCCTCTCGCGGGAGCGGCCGTCGCAGACGCGGGCGATCGAGGTCGCGGCGGCCATCCTCGAAGGACTGGCGGTGGCGCACTCCCACGGCATCCATCACCGCGACATCAAGCCGGACAACGTCTTCCTTTCGCCCGACGGCTCGGTCAAGTTGGGGGACTTCGGGCTGGCCGGGCTCCAGACGGCCGCGGGGGCGGGCCTCACCAGGACCGGCTGGGTCATGGGGACGCCCGCCTACATGAGCCCGGAGCAGGCGCAAGGACTCAAGGTGGACGCCCGGACCGACCTCTACTCCGTCGGCATCGTCCTCTACGAGATGCTGACCGGACAGGTCCCCTTCCTGGCCGACACTCCGACTGGCCTCCTCTACCACCACGTCCACTCCGCCCCGCTCCCCCCCAGGGCGCACTTGCCCCAGATAACTCCCCGGTTGAACGACGCCGTCTTGCGGGCCCTGGGAAAGGACCGTGTGGAACGTTTCCCCGACGCCGCGGGCTTTCGCCAGGAGCTGCTGGCTTCCCTGCAGGAAGACCGGCCCGGCGGCCCGCCCGCGGTGACGGCCCGGCCCAGTTCGCCGGGACCAATCACGCCGGCGGACACGGTCCGGCCCGGGTCTCCCGCGCCGGCGGCGGCAGCCAGACCGAGCACTCGTGGGATCTGGGGCCTCGCGATGGCGGTTGGGCTCACGCTGGCCCTGGGCGTGGGGCTCTGGATAAGTTGGAGCCCGTCGCCCGCCTGCGACCTGTCGCATCCGGCAACCCCTGCCGTCCTGCGGCTCGTGGGCGATAACGCCCTCGGGTTCAAACGGTTCCGGCACCAGAAGGACGGCGCCGTGATGGTCCTCGTGCCCGCCGGGGAGTTCCTGATGGGAGCGGAAGGAGACACCGACCAGCAGCCGATCCATCCGGTCTGCCTGCCCGACTTCTACATCGACGAGGCCGAGGTGACGCGGGAGCAGTTCGGGCGTTTTGTGGCGGCGGCGCCGTACGTCCCGTCCGGCCGCTTCCCCGCCGGCTCCTCGAGCGCCGCGTCCAGGGCAGCCTCGCTGCCAGCCACCGGGGTCTCCTGGGCTGACGCCGACGCCTACGCTCGGTGGGCTGGCCGGCGTCTTCCGACGGAGGCCGAGTGGGAGAAGGCGGCCCGAGGAACCGATGGCCGGACCCATCCCTGGGGCCAGGACAGGCCGTCGATCGACACGGCCGTCTTCAGCGGCCTGGACCGGCGGACGGCTCCCGAGCCGGTGGCGCTCCGCCCGAAGGGGGCCTCGTTCTATGGCTGTCTCGACCTGGCAGGCAACGTCTGGGAGTGGTGCGCCGACGGGTACGACGCGGGGTTCTACGCCCGCTCGCCGGCGGTCTCACCGAGGGCGCTCGCCACGGACGGCAAGCGCGCCGCCCGCGGAGGCAGCTTCCGCAGCCAGGCGGCCACCCTCTCGCCAGCGACCCGGCTCGGGCTCGACCCCGCCCAGGGACGCGATGACCTCGGCTTTCGCACGGTTCTCGACGCGGCGCCGTCGAGGCGATGAGCAGCTCGTGAGGTTTCGCGCGAACGTGCTACGATTTCCCGGGTCAGACCAGAGCGGGCGGGGACAAGCCGTGCCCCTATCGTTCCAACGCGCGAAGTGTGCGGAGAACTCCGGCCGAAAGGGTCGGTGCCCGAGAAGGCGTAGACGGCGCGATGACACTCTCGAGCAGTAACCCGGCCCGGGCGATGCCTGGAACCCAACGGTGGTGCTGGCGAACCATTTCAACGCGGAGACGCCAAGACGCAAAGGTCATCGGGAAGCCACCGTTTCCCCCCTTGCCTTGCGCCTTTGCGTTGAAAGATGTTGCCCTGGAGTTTGCGCGGCCTGCGACGAAGAGCGGGAGCAGTGGCCCAGAGAGGTGTGAACCGTGAGCCTTCTTTGTCCCGACTGCCAGAGGGCCGTCCCGTCGGACGGGCGCGGGCCCGTTTCCTCGATGCGCTGCCCGTCCTGCGGCTTCGTCGCTCCCGGGATCCGGCGCGAGCCGATCGTCTGGTTGCAGACCCATGGCCCCGGCGGCACCCGGTGTACGGAGTTCGGGGGCGTCGCAGTCACGGCTGGCCGGGGAGCTCACAATCGTGTGCGGCTGGACGACGACACCGTGTCCGGAACGCACGTGCTCCTGACCCCCGTTCCGGCGGCGCTGGGAATCGAGTTCCACGACCTGGGCAGCAAGAACGGTTGCTTCGTGAACGGCGAACGGCTGTCGAGGGGCGCCCTGGGGGAGGGCGACGAACTCGCAGTCGGGCCGTATCGCATGGCGGTGGGCAACTCCGTGAGGGCCGCGGCCTCGCCTGGCGAGTCGACGCGGGTCCGGCCGGTCGAGTCGCTCCTCTCGGATGGAAGTCTGGCTTCGCAGGTGCTCGACCTGCCCCCCCTGGAAGCGGGGACGTTGCACCTGCTCGGCGTTTCGCCCCGGGCCGTGCCTCTCACGGGCTCCGAGGGCCGGGCCCGGTGGTTCCTGGAGGCCACGGCCAGTTGCCGCGAGGTCCGGCGGCACGTGAGAGCGTTCGGAGGAAAACTGCTGGCCGAGCCGGCCCCCTGCGTGCTGGCCTGCTGGGAAGGGCTGCAGCTTCTCGAGGCCCTCGATTGCGCCCGCTCGATCCTCTCGTCCCTGGCGGGAACGCAGGCCTCGATGGCGGTCTGGTCCGGCGCGGGGGCGGTCTGGGACTTCGGGCAGGACGAGGGCGAGCTGACCTCTCCGAACCCCGAGGCGCTCCTCGGCCTTCGCGAGCAGATGTCGCGGGTTCCCTCGCCCGGCCGACTGGTCCTGGGTGGCCTCGCGTGCCACGCCCACTCGTGGTTCCGCGGGTGCGTAGACACGAGCGAGGACGTCCCGGAGCTGGGCCGGGTGCGCATCCTGCACCTGGAGGGCCGCGGCCGCGCCTCTGACGGGAGGCCAAACATCCTGTCAGCTCGTTTGAGTCTGCCAGGTGGATCCGGGTCGAGCCCCGGGCTGCTTCTCCCGCTTCGCCGGCTAGGCCGGGGCTGGAGCTTCCTGGCGCTGCTGCGCGGAGAAGCCTGCCTGGCCCTAGCAACCCGGCTCGACGCGGAGCTAGCCGACGGGCAGGGGACTGTATCGCTTTGCGCGAGCACCGCCAGGAAGCAGTCGCTGGCCGGCTTGCCCTGGACGCTCGTCGACGGCTCCGTCGCGGGGGACCTTCCCTGCGGGGGCAGACAGGAGGCACTCGCACCAGACGGGGACTTGTACGTGGAGGTCTGCCCGGTCTGCGCAGCGGCCTACGACGCGCGGGAGGCGGCCCCCGGCAGCGTGGTGCTGTGCGGTCGCTGCTGGTCGAGCTTTCGGGCGCGTCCGGAGGAATTCGAAGAGTCCCGGGGCTCCCGGTCCGGCGCGACAGCGGCCGTGGAGGCCCTCGCCTGCAAGGAAGGGGTGCCGGCGCTTCCCGGCTACCGAATCGTGCGGGAGCTGGGCAAGGGCGGGATGGGCCGGGTCTTCGAGGCGGTCCGCGAGGAGGACGGTCTGCGCGTCGCCGTAAAGGAGATCCTGCCCGAGTTCCAGTCGAACGTGGTGGCCGTGCAGCGATTTCGGCGCGAGGGCCACGTCCTGACCAGCCTGACCCATCCGAACATCGTCCAGGTCGTCGAGACGATGATGACCGCCCGGATGGCCTTCATTGCGCTGGAGTTCGTCGACGGCGTCTCGCTCGAGGTGTGGAGACGCAAGCGCTGGCCGGCGCCTCCGGAAGCAGCCTTCGTGGCCCTCGAGGTGGCGAAAGCCCTCGCCTGCTGCCACGCCAAGGGGATCCTCCACCGGGACGTGACGCCCGCTAACATCCTGCTGGCGCGCTCGGGCCAGGTCAAGCTGACCGACTTCGGACTGGCGGTCATGCTGGGCGGCACGCGGTACACGAAGTCCGGGATGGCCCTGGGAACGGAGTCCTACCGGCCGCAGGAGATGCGCTTTGACGCCAAGAACGCCGATGCGCGCGCGGACCTCTACTCGCTGGGCATGGTCCTCTACGAGCTGTTGGCCCGCAAGCTGCCGGCGAACGCGCCCTTCCCCGCGCCCTCCGAGGTCGAGGACAGCGCGCCGCGGGGCCTCGACGCGGTCGTGCTGAAGGCGCTGGAGTTCGAACGGGACGAGCGCTGGCCGGACGTGGAGCCCTTTGCGCGAGAGCTGTCACGCGCGCTGGAGGGCGAGGGGCTGACCGCGAGGTTCCCGGCGGAGGGGGAGTGAGACCGAGAAGCTGCGAGCGGCGGGCGGCGGCATGTGTCGGAAAGCCGGGGGGCAGGCTCTCGTCGGCAAACCTCGGCCTCGCGCTGTTGAGGCCACGGGCCAGGCAGTCCATCTTCGAGACGTTCGTGGTATCGTGAGAAGAGGGCCGCCGAGGTCTGTCATGCGCAGTGTCTACCTGGACACCACGATCCCCAGCTACTACGTCGACGAACGACCGGGACTTCGGCTGCACGTGAGACGGACGCGCGACTGGTGGGACCAGGAGCGCCTTCACTACCTCGTGTACACCTCGGGGGTCACCCTGCGGGAACTCTCCGAAGTCCCCTTCCCCAGGCAATCCGACGCACTCGGTTTACTGGAGAAGGTCCCCTTGCTGGAAGCGGCTGATGAGATTGCCTCTGTCGTCGACATCTACCTCGCTCATCGGCTGATGCCGACGGAGGACGTACGCGACGCCTTTCACCTGGCCTTCGCCTCATGCTACAAGATGGACTTCCCGCTGACTTGGAACTGCCGTCACCTCGCCAACGCCAACAAGCGCCGCCACATCGAGATCATCAACTCTCGGATCGGTCTCATCAGCCCGGACATCGTCACCCCTCTGCAACTCGTCTGGTCCGAGGAAGAGGACGAATCATGAAATCCACAACTCTCGATCCTGTCGTCGAGGAGGTCCGGGAAAGGGGACGTCGCTGGACTGCTCGCCTTGGCCACGACCCGCGACGCATCGTGGAGGCGTTGCAAGAAGAGGCCGCCCTGCACCCTGAACGGTATGTCTCGGAAATCCGCGTGGTGAAAGCCGCGGATCCGATCGAGCCGGGGTTGAGCGGCAACTCTCAGGTGAGAGCCCCCTCTGTACCTCGCGGCAGCCTCTGACAGGCGAGAGCCCGGCCTCATCCCCTGGCGTTCCGAGCCGGAAGTGCCCGAAGTGCCGCCGCGCGCGGGCCGGGTCATGGCTCTCGGGTGACCGGTGCCTGGGCGAAACCGGTCTGCTGGGTTCGGTCCTCCGACTCGCTTCTCAGCAGACGGCACGCATGCTGCTCTTGCCAGCGAAGGAAGTACTCGACGAGTCGGACGGGATCGTGGCCGCACTCCTCCGAGCTGCGATGCCGCGCCTCACGGATCCTGTCGATGACGGGGTCGTTCTCCACGTCACACCTCCTGTCCCAGTAGCTCCAGAGGCGTCACGAGGGACGGGACTCCTGGCCGATTCCCGACGGTAAATCTGGCTCTTCAGCAGAATGTGTGGGTGAGTTGAGCCGCCGACGGGCGGCGGCGGAGGAGTTGAAGCCGGGGTACTCTGTCCCCCGGACCCCCTGGGATTTACCGCTTTGCCGCTGAATGCGTCTACCCACCCGAGGACGGCCTCCCAGCCTGGATGTCCAACATGCGTCTTGCAGGTGAGCGAGCGCTCGTGGCGACTTGAGTTCTGGTGCGACAGCGCCCTTCCTTCTCTCGGTCGCCTTCGAGCATACACGGCAAGTTGATCTCGCTTCCGAGCAGTCGTCGTAGTGCGTCATGCGCTCGCTGGGACTGGGGTTTCAGCGACTCCAGCCCTCAACACCCCACAGATTCTGCTGACGAGCTTTCACTTGCTGCGCTGACCTCGTCCCCGTTGCCGAGGTCGGTCGCGGATATAGCCACCGTGACTCTGTGGGAGCCGGTCGTGGCGTCGGAGGCCGCGCTCGACGGGAACGTGGCGGCACAGCCATTCCCGGCCGGCAGACTCTCGCAGATCGAGCCGGGGCCCGTCGTGAGGCCCTGGGGGCCAAAGCTGATGACGGCCGTCGAGATGCTCGTGGGGCTCTCGCCTGCATTGCTCACGCGGACAGAGGCGTGGAACGTCTGTCCCAGCGAAACCGAGCGAGGCTCCAGGGTCCCGAACGTCAGTCGCGCAGGGCTCAGGATCCGGAGCGGCGGGTCCGTGGGGCCGTTCACGGCGATCGGTAGCGAGCTCCCCTCCTCGGAGCCGCTCAACTGAAGCGTAAGGACGCGGCTTCCCGGGACGGCCGTGGCGGAGACCGTAACGCCGAAGGGGAAGTCGCGGACCGAACGGCCCGGAAGCCGCCACGGGGGAACTTCGCTACAGCGTGTCGAGATGCCGGCTCCGGCGGCCAGCACGGCCGACGTGACGCTGACCGTGCAATCACCGGTATTGGACACCGAAACCGCCGAAAGGAAGCTGCTTTTCCGCGAGACCTCCAAGGGGCCGCTTCGCGATCCGATCCGGAGGCGGACCGGCCACAGGATCCCCGGCGCTGGGACCAGTGGGCCAAGCTTGCTGAAGGGCAGTTGCGAGGGCCGCTCGCGCGCCTGGAGCGACAGGGTGGGGGTCAACGGGCCGGGAGTTGGGACCGAGGCCACGTGGGCATCGAACCAGAACGTGGCCGGGGCACCGCCGGCCAAATCCCTGGGATTGCCAGGCCGCGCCGTGGCTGTCACGTCGACGGAGCCATAGGAGAGCCGGACGCTGTCGAGTTGGGCCTCCAGCTCGCCGGTGTTGCGCAGCGAGAAGGACTCGACGAAGTCCTGTCCCCGGACCAGCGCCACCGGGCCCAACCGAGGGCCAATCTCGAGGTGCGCAGGGTCCATCACCCGAAGGCCGGGCGGGAGCTGGGCAGTCACGCCGGCCGCCTGCGCCGAAGGCACGTCGGTGGCCACGGCCGCGAACGTCGGTTGCAGCAACCAGGGGCCGGTGGGCGTCCCCCAACCGTCGACGCCGGGCCCGGCGTCGACGTGGACCCGGACCCTGAAGGGCAGGTTCCAGACCGCGCCCGGGCCCACCGTGAACGGCAGCGACTGCAGGCAAGCGGCGGTTGCCTCGGCCGGGACGAACGTCAGCGACGCCGCCGTGACGCGAACCTCGCTCTCTCCGGTGTTTGTCAGCGGGACCGCCACGTCCAGCACGCGCAGGCGCCAGACCGCAAGGTCGCCCGCGAGCGTGCCGCCCTCGAGCTGGCCGGGGCGCAGGATGCGAGGGATGGGAGTCACCGCCCGCGCAGCCGACACGTCCAGGCCGGTGATCACCTCGCGAGCACTGACCGACAGCGTCGGCGTGATCGGCCCCGGGGCCGCATCCGCGGCCACTTGGACCCGGAACCGGAGGTCGTACCCCTCGCCCACGGTGAGCGCCGGCGGAAGCGAGCCAAGAAGCACGGCGTCGAGACCGGGGGGCTCGGAAGCGAGCGAGGCCCCGGTGACCGCGGCGCCAGCGTCGCCCGTGTTGGTGATCCGAATGGGAACGTCGAACGTCGAGTTGCGGGTCAAGGTGCTCCGGGTCCACGGGCCAAACTCGATCATGGCGTGGCTCTTGACGGTGAGCCCTGGCGTGACGGTCAGGTAGCTCTTGTGCTGGGTGGACGACGCGCCGGTCCAGGTCAGCTCCAGGGTCATCGGGTGCAGGCGGCGGGCGGTCTGGAGCCCCGCCGTGATGATGAAATGGAGCGATTTCCCCGAGCCGGCCCCGATCGTGAGAGGCAGACCGGTCTGGAGGGTCGCCCCGAGCCCGGGGTCGTCGAAGAGCAGCCTTGCCGCCAAGAACGTGGCCGGACATCGGCCGGTGTCGATCACGTGGATCCAGGTCCCGACGGAAGTACCCACGTAGAGCGGCACGTCGTCGTCCCGCGCCCGGGTCTCGAGAGCGGGCGGTGCCAGCACGGTCAGGGGACCGTCGGCGGTGCTGCGACATGACAGGAGGGCCCCACTCTTGGAGTCCCTCCCTGAGGCAACCAACGTCACGGTCCTGTCGCCCGGGCTGGCGGTTTCTGGCACGACAGCGGGGAAGGTGAGAAGTGCAGTCTGGCTCGGACCGAGCGTGAACGGCACCGTCGGTGGAGTGGTCGAAAGGTCGTTCTGAGGGCCGAACTGCAATGCAACGGAGTCGACGATGGCGGGCGAGCATCTCGTGTTCGAGAGACGTACGGAGATCACGGTCGCTGCACCGGGGCAGATTTGAGCGGGCACCTGCCACGTCCCGGCAGACAGTCCTGCCGACGGCAAGCCGACGGCGTTGATGCTGCCGAAATGGGGCCTGAGGTTCCGCCCCGTGACGACCAAGCTGATCGTGCCTTCCTGAAGACCTTGGAGTGCAATGGTCGCGTTGCCTTGGGCGTCGGCAAAGCAGGCCCCGAGAGATACGCCGTTCATCGAAGCCGCCACCAGGGCGCCAGCAGGAGCCGCGACGGCCAGCGTGGTCGTGCACGTGTCGACAGCATTGGGGTAGCTGACGGCAGCGTTCGGCGGGACGCCCCAGAAGACCATCACCGACGGATCGCCCATCAAGTGGTAAATCTCCCAGTAGTAGAGCTTCCAGGAGGTATCGGACGCCTGCACGGCCAGATTGCCCGCGAGGAGCATCCCCCCTTGAGTCGGGTGAGTGCCGTCAAAGGCTCCGTCGTAGGCGCCCGCACCGGTATCCTGTCGAGCGGGCGGAGAGCCAGCATCGTTCGGGAGGACAATCGGGTAGTAGCCGACCCCGAACCAGAGGTCCTCGTCCCACAACGTGTAATTCGAGCCCCCGATGTAGCCGATGGCACCCTTGCCGCTTCCTCTGAGCAAGGCCTCACCGAAACACGTGTCGACCTGGAATCGGTTGCTGCGGCAGCAATTCCCGACAGCGAGCGGGTACTTGCTCGTGTTCTGGAGGTTGCGGACGTCTGAGACGGTGAACGACGGGTCCGCCCAACCCGTCTCGTTGGCGTGGGCCGTGTAGTTCACGAAAGCGCACCCGGAACTGATCGCGGCCCGGATATCATCTTCGTACTGGTTCGGTCCGGAAGTGAGGAAGACGCTGACATCATCGAAGCCGTGCGCGGCATTGAAGTAGTTTTGGACGCCGTAGTTGTGTTGTGGCCACCCATAGGGTCTGGTACAACTGTCGTCCCAGCCGGCGACCAGGACGACCTCGCGCAAGAACGAGGGGTCGGGCATCTGGTACTTCTCGTACTCCAGGGTTTTCTGGATTTGCGGTAGCAGCTCTGCACTGCTGCGTGCCGAGAACCGGCCGTACAGGATGTCGGGCAGAGCATCTCCCGGCGTGACCGTCGCATAGTAGAGGTCCGTGATGTGGGTCTCGTCATCGAGGTCGGTCTTGCCGTCGTGGGACGGAACCTGGGCTGTGTCTCCCACCAGCAACAGGAAATCGGGCGGTCCGTTGGCCGGGTCCGGATTATTGTACAGGTCGTGGACGAAACTGGTTATGGCTGCCACGGAGGCGCCGATCACGTCGGTGTAGCCGACGACCACCCGGAATCCCTTGCTCCGCTTCCATTGGATAAAGGGCTGAAGGTCGGCCTCGAACATCCGGTCCGCAACGATGGCGTAGCAAACCCCGTCCGCCACCGCCTTCGCTTCCATCTTCGCGAGGGACGGCGGCGTCAGGACGCTCCTCGCAACCCCGTCGAAATAGGCCGACCGGTACGAGGCCTTCACTTTCGCCGCCGCCTTCAGGTCAACCCCCTGGATTGTCAGCGTGACCTTGACATCCCTGGAAATCTCGAGGACGCCGCGGACCGGGTCATACGCCACGGGCGAGACCTTGAGCAGGACGAGGTGCTTGTCTCGAAGAAGTCCCAGGTCCTCGACGGCCGCGCGTTCTTCGCGCTGGAATCCGCCGGTCAGATACGCACTCCGTTCGTACGCGAAGGGGACCCGGGGGCCCGACTTGGGCTGCGACGGCTGGCGCGGCATCAAGGCACCCGCGAGCTTCAGTTCGTCCAGCGAGTACTCTCGCACGTCGGCCTCCCTGGCCTGGACCTTCACCTTGGCACCCAGTGGCACCTCGATCAATCTGTGCATGACAGGCAACGCCGGAGCGCCCAGCTTCGAGCTGTGCTGGGATCCCGGGACGTTGAGTTGCGTGAAGATCCCGCGCGGTGTCTCGACCTCCGTTGCTGTCAGGTTGTTCACGTGGACCTCGAAATCGAGACCGGGCCCTTTGGCGGCGATGGCCCGATCGCCAGAGAGGCGGAGCCCCGTGGGAGTGGAGTCCCCCGGGTCCAGCACGATCTCTCGGGCCCAGAGTGACCCCGAAGAGGCACTCAGGCATATCAGGAGCAGGAGCAGTCTCGTCATCTGGAGCCTCCCTCCGTCAGCCTCGGTCCTCCGGGAAGTGCGGGTCCTTGGCAGCCGGAATCCGCAGCGGATATCCAGCGCCTGGCTCGATGCGGAAATCGTCGTTGAGGTCCGGCCGAAACAGCTCGAAGTGACCGCGAGCGTCTCGGTCCGGGCCGAGGAGCTCGTGGCCGTGAAGGTCGCCGTTCACCACCGCCAGATCCGGGCGAACTTGCCGCCGGAAGCCGCCGAGTCCCTCGAGGACGACCGCGTCCGCTTCAGCCGCGCGCTTCGCCAGAAGCGTCCTTCGCAAGGCTGGTCGCACGTCTGCATCGCCGAGAGGAGTGGGGTCAGCTTTCATGATGCAGAACAGGTACGCCAGAGAACCGGCCAGCGTGTCGAGGACAATCCACCACGAATCTGACGGCGCTTCTTCGCGGGTGGTCGAAGAGGCGATGGGGGAGCACAGGGAGTATAACCGGGGGGTCTCAGCCGGGCAAGAGCGCCGAGGCAACGGGAGCGACGCCGACTCATGGGAACACGACAGGCGGTCGCTTCTCGGGTCCGGTGCGCGGAGGCTCTTCGACAGGCGCAGGGCATGCTCGTCCCCGCTTGTGGAGCAGCGACTCGACGCGAGTGGGCCACAACGGCCCGCGCCACGGCTCTCGGCGGGGCAACGCAGTGAAGGGCCCGCGGAACCCCATCAGTCCTGAACGCTCGAGGTCGCGCCCCGAGCCCTCAGGTCAGCGAGGAGCGGCCGGCCGCCTGCGGGCGCGCAAGTTGCCCGGCGAGCGGGAACGGAGCCGCTCGTCTGAGCCCCTCATCCCCCGACGGGCTCAGACGAGCGGGGTGCCGACCCACGGCGGGCTCACCCAAGCTGGACAGATACGGGTGTATGCTGAGCGCCAGGGTGACGGTACCCCCGTCGGGAGATGGTTCGGAAAGGACTGGCGAGCATGCGAGCGATGAATCGAGAGCAATCCGCACTTGAAGGCGGGCGGTCGCATGCGGATGATCGACAGGAAGAAGTCCGCGAGCCCGAGCGCAACGCGAGGGCAGTAGGGCCGGCGTCCTCACGCATCCATGGATCTCGGGAGACCTCGGCACGAGAGAAGGTAGCGCGGGGGCTTGTCCCCCGCTCTCCGAGCCGCTTCCAGCCCGTGGCGGGCCACCAGGGCCCGCGCCCCGACTCTCGAATCGAGATTGTCGGCAGGAAGCCGCATCAGGAAAACCTATCTGGGAAAATCCCTGTATGCGTGAGACCGGCGTCCCTGCCGGCTCTGACCCGGCGCCAGCCGGGTCAACCCCAGTTGCCGCAAAACGGCTGTTACAGGTGGGCACTGACGTGGTTGGGGTTGGCCGTGTTGCTGTCCGTCGCACTGCCATGTCCTGCGGCCGGAGAGGAGGCGGACCTTGCGCCGCCTGCAGTCGTGGCGGTGACGTTTACTCGGGGCCTGGAGGGACTCCCCGCGGGCACGTGGGCCGCGACCGTGGACTACTCCGAGCCGGTCGGCACGACGCCGGCGTTGACGTGGAGCGCCGGGACGAGCACGTTGACGGTAAGCGGGCCGGTTCGAGTGAGCGAGACGCGCTTCGTCTTCGACGTCGTCGTGGTGGGCGGGGCAACCGAACCGGCCTTCGGGGACCCGTTTGTTACGCCGCTCGGTGGGGCCGTGTTTTGTGGTCAGAGTTGCGGCGGGTGAGGGAGTGTTCCCGGGAACGTTCCCGT
>JACQZL010000218.1 GCA_016213865.1 Candidatus Rifleibacteriota bacterium | reverse complement strand
CTCTCAAGTACGGACTCCTCGAGAGAGACAAGGAAGTCCGGGACGAGAGAACCGGCCAGGTGAGGGTGGAGCACGATTTCGTCAATGAAGTCGTCGGCAGGGCCCAGGGACTGCCGCTCTATGTGAGGTTCGTCGTCGAGGACCTCCTGTCCGGCGAGCTCTCCTTCGGGGACGAAGGACGCCTTCCGCGAGGACTCTCCGCTTACTACGAGGACCTGTTGACGCGGCTTGCCATCGGGGACCTGCAGGCAGTGCTCACACCCCTGGTGGTCGGTGTGGCCTGGGCCGAGGCTCCTCTGGGAATCGAGCTCCTGCACCGCTATCTGGTCGAGAGGACGGTCCTCACCGACGACCCCGAGGGCAGGGAGCTTCTCAGGAGAGCGGTGGCTGCGGCCTCGAGCATCTTGAAACTCGCGCCGACTCCGGAGGGTGGAGTGGGCTATGTCCCGTACCATGAGAGCTTCAGGGAGCACATACGAGGCTCGGCTCAGGTCCGCGTCCAGGGTGCCAGGGCGAAGGAGGCCTTCTGCCGCTGGGCAATCGACTGGGCCCAGCTTGCCGCAGGACTTGTCCGTCAATACGCGCTTTGTCACGGGCCAGCTCACCTCATCCTCGCCGAGAGGTGGAACGAGCTCGCGACAATCCTGGGTGACCTGAAGTTCATCGAGGCCAAGTGCGCCGCCGGTTTCGCCCATGAGCTGGTGAGCGACTATCGCGAGGCGCTCCGGGCGCTGCCGGACACCGATGTCGAGAAGACCGGCGAAGACGAGCGCCAGGAACGGCTGAGGCAATACACGACTGACCTCATCGAGTGTGCGAAGAGAGGGACCGAAGCCCGAGCTCGCTACCGGGCGGGGCCCGGCAGCCACCCTCCGCAAGACTCGCGGCCCCCGGACCTTCCCCATAGCATCATCCTTACCTTGAGCAGCCTCCCGGTGGAGCCGCCGAGACCTGGCGCCGGCGGGCCTCTACCAGCCGAACAGCCCACGCCTGAAACCCGGACGCTGTCGAGACTCGACAGAATACGGGCCTTTGGACAGTTTGCCGCGTCGCAGGCCCATCATCTGGCAAGGCATGCGACACAACCCTGGTTCACGGCCCAGCAAGCCTGCAACTCGGCCGACTCCGGGCCGGTGGTCGAGGCAGCGATCGCTCAGCTCGAGGCCCGACCCGACGCACCCGTGTTGCTCCTGAGACCCCGGTGGCGTCCCCCCTTCTGCACGCGCCCCGCGTGTCTCCGGACGCTCGAGGGTCACCTGGGTCCCGTCAACGCGGTCGCGATGACGGTGGATGGCCGATTCGGGATCTCGGGCAGCAGCGATGGGACCGTGCGTTTGTGGGAGCTCGACTCGGGGCAATGCCTGCGGATTCTGGAAGGACACGTGGGTTCCGTCGCCGCAGTCGCGGTGACGCCGGACAGGAGGCTCGCGCTGTCCGGTGGCGAGGACCGGATCGTGCGCGTGTGGGACCTTGCCGCGGCGAGGTGCGCAACGACGCTGGAGGGGCACGCAGGGGCAATCGATGCGGTGGCGCTCACCCCTGACGGCGCACTCGCCGTCTTGGGAAGCGAAGATCTCACCCTTCGAGTCTGGGATCTGTGCTCGGGAGAAGGCGTCCGGGTCATCGAGGGACATGCGCCAGGGTTCGCGCCTCTGGCGCTCACCCTCGATGGGGCACGCGTCCTCTCGGCGGGTCTGGGCAGGGTGCTTCGCACCTGGGACCTGCGGACCGGTCGATTCGATCTCGCCAAGGGCCCCAGACTGACTACGTGGTGGCGCTGCCGGATGGGACCCTTGCCACGGCGACGACGCAGGACCTCCGGCTCGAGGTACACCGAAGGGGCACGCTCCGGGGAACGTGGGGTGAGGGGGAAGCGGTGGCCGTGACCCCCGAGGGCCGCCGTGCCCTGACGGGTGGCGCCGACAAGGCAATTCGTGTCTGGGACCTCGACTCCACGGAGTGCCTGGAGGCCGCGACAGGTCATGCAGCGCAGGTGAGCGCCGCCGCACTCGCGCCTGACGGCACTCGCTCGGTATCGGACTGGCAGGGTTCCACGATGCGCCTGTGGGACCTCGGCTCTGAAGAGACACTCCGGACGTTCGTAACCGTTCACGGCAATGCGATCATGCCCGTCTTCCATGCCCCAGCTTGGGTTTGGCTGGATTCCCACCATCATCCGGCCAGGATCATGCAGCTACGTAGTGATGCGGGTTGTCAGCATACGGAGTCAACGGAGCATCGCACGCCGGATGCGGAAAGGCTGATCAACAGAGGCTGCATTGCCGTGAACGGTTACCCCCCGCGCTACTCGACTCCGGAGGCCAGTTGTGGCTGCAACCCACGAACCGCGCGCGCACCCGGTCGCGGCGACGGCCCACATGCCGTTGACGCCTGCCCACGGCGGGTCGTGCGGGCAGGGGACAGCGGCGGGGGTCAGTGGAGCGCCGGGTCGACCGGCGCCAGGCGGCAATGGGCCAGCATCGGGAGCCCCAGTTGCTGCCGTAGCATCTGAAGGAAACCCGTGACCTTGTCGCTCTCGGGGTTCAGGTCGTAGGCGAGGGCTGAGAGGTCCATCACGCGTCCGAGGTTCTGTGGGCCCAGGGAGATCAGCGTGGTTGCCATCGAAATGAGGTTGTCCAGGTAGTACGGCTGCAGGGCATACGACTTCTCGTAGTGCTCCAGCGCACGCTCCAGCTCCTGCTGACGCTTGGCGGTCACTCCCAGACTGCAGTGAGCCCGGTAGCTGCGCGGGTCCGCCATCAACTCGGCCTGCAACTGGCGGCGGGCCGCCTCAATTGCCTCCGGCGTACCGGGTGCCCGCTTGATCAGCGCAAGCTGGTAGTTCACCTCGCCCAGGTGCGGGTCCTCGGCGGCGAGCTGCTCGAGCAGGGCAGTGGCCTCGGCAATCCGGTTGGCGGCTATCATCTGGAAGGCGTCCCACATGCGGCCGCTCAGGTCGATCGAACCCGTGCACTCGCACGCCATCCTGACCGACAGGTCCGAGATGCGGACCAGGGCCATCAGGTACCGACCGCGAGATCGCAATCAAGCGGAGGACGTTCTGGGCCTGCGAGGCCAGGGCCGCGTCCGACGCCTCCAGACTGTCGAAGTACGCCGCCAGCGACTCCCGGATCGCCAGCTCTGCCCCTCCGCCAATGGCCTGCAGCAAACCCTCGTGGGCTTTCTGAGACCGTTCCTCGGCCCCGCCGAAGAGGCCCTTGAGCGAATCGAGGATACCCATGGGCTAACTCCAATTGGTCGAACTCGCAGCTTTGGTCGAACTCGCAGCGCTGCGCGCCCGGAAGGCGGAACCGCATCGCACCCCGATTCTACACCTCCCCGGTTGTGCGCGTGCAGTGGACAAGCGATGGGGCTCGAGACCGCGCGCAGGGTCCCGGCAAAGTCCTCGAGAAGGACTTCGGCAACCCGGTTTCGTCACCCCCGCGCAAGCGGGGGTCCAGGATCGATGCGACCCCTGGATTCCCGCTTTCGCGGGAATGACGACTTCGCCGATGCCCTGAGACCTCACGGCAGTCCGGTGACAAGTCACAAGACCTGCTGGTAGACCTGGCAGCGGACCCGCCGAGGCCTGCGCCAGCGTGATGCAGTCGAGCTACGCCCGAGAGAACCTGGAGCCGCGGAAGGTGTTCGTCTCCCCCGAGCTCGAGCGGAGACCACGCAAGCCGAAGGTGCGACGAAGTAACCTCCAGCGTTCGCAACACGCCTTCGGAGGCCGAGCTATCACTTCCGTCACCCGGCCCTTCGACGTAACCGCCTCATCGCAGGTGAGAGACCGCGCCAGGGCTTCATAGGGCACTCCCGACGGGCGTGGCATTGATGTTGCCTTTCTATCGTCGACCGCGGGAAGACACGAGCCAGCTCGCAACGAGCAACCCGTCTCCCCGGCGTCGAATGGGAGGGCCATGCAGACGAAAGCCCGGAGCGGGATCGAGGAGACTGCCCGGCAGATCCGGCAGAGCCTGAGCGGCGCTGCCAGCCGGCTGCATCGCGTCGTGGCCAGGATGGAGCTCCTGGCCGAGGTGCTGGGCAGAGGGGCTGCGCCAGTCCCTGTGGTGATCCCGGTGCAATCGCAAGCCCAGGCTGTCCGGAGGCGTTGGTGAGCCAGGCGCTCGATCCGGCTCGCTGCCTTGCGTCAGAGGGTGCCGGCCCTTGCACAGCCTGCAGCGGCCGGCCGGCGCTCTTTTGCATGTCGTGGAGTCAACGGGTCCTCGAGCGTCACAAGGTTGCAGTTGGCACCCAGCTTCGGCACGAGCTGCGCGAGTGGTGCGCGACCCTGGCAAGCGCCCTTGCCGACGGGCCCGCGGTTTCCGCCACGGGCAACGGTGCCTGCGGCTCTTCGCGCCGGGCCTATCCCGTAGGCAATGACCTCCCTTCGCCGTCAGCCTCCGTTCGGAAGGCCATCGCCGCTTGCGGGCTCACTTCTCTCGCCTTCCACGCTTCCATCGGCCATCCGGTGCTGCCGCAGATTCTGGAGGAGGCCATCCTGGGCGAGCCTGCCTCTGCCTACGAGCGTTTCCCGCACGAGGACGCCTGCCTTCACGTCCCTGCCAACACCATCAGGCTCCTCCCCTTCTCCAGGCCTTCCGTACTGGCGAGGCTCTGGAACGGTCTCCTGGCCGAGCCGCATCCCGATGGCCCTTGGTCCCTTTCGGAGCCCACAGCACGGACGCGCCCGCCGGCCCGCGGCTTGCCTGGGTTGCTTCGCCACCTCTGGCGCCGACTCGTTCGACTCGTCGGCCAGCCCGCCGGCCAGCCCGACAGCAGAGGGCACCCCACCTTTGACTGGCACACGGCCCTGACTTGCCCCAGTCGAGTCGCGGCTCATCTGCGTGAGTCCTCGGGCGAACCACGGGATCCACGCTTCCAGGCCAGCCTCCGGTCGCTTCCCACGCTCGACTGGACGTCAGGTGAGAAGCTCGCGTTCGTTCGGTTCCTCGACACCGTCACTTGCTCCCGCGCCGCCGAGCAGCTCGACGCGCATGACTTGCCCCAGTTCCTGCTCTGGCTCGGCTCGCCCGCCACTGACGTGTTCATCCCGTTCCTCTCGGTCGCGCAAGTCCGGGCACTGCTCGCAGACGAATGGTGTGCGGCCTCGCTTGGAGCTACCCTCGGAGCGGCGGCGGCGGTGAGTTTGCTGGAGCGCGGGCCCGTTCCGTTCAGCAGTGCCTTTCTGGACGCATTGCCCCCTCCAAGACTGCTCGCGGTCCTGGAGTCAGAGTCCTGGGAGGTTGCGTGCCACGCCCCATCGAGGGCCGAAGTGCTGGACCTGGAAACCGCGATTCGCTTGCTCGTGAAGCTCACCTCCCGGCCCGTCCAGGCCGACGCGGCCCGAGCACTGCTTTGCTGGGCGGGGCCTTCGCTCGCCGAATCGCTCGTGGTTCGGCTGCCACCCGAGAGCCAGGCCTGCCTGGCTACCGAGCTGACCCGAGCAATCCAGGACCATGGGCTCGAGACCCTGCCCCTCTCCGTCATCGAGCGCCTGGTGGCCGCCGTGCCCCCCGAGCTCGGCGCGGCTGCACTGCACCGTCTCTCCGTTGACTGCCAGGTCAGGCTCCTGACGTCCCTGCCTGCCCGTTGCGCCGCAAGACTGGTAGAGGCCGGCAAGGCTTGGCCTGCGGCTGTCACCGAGCTCACTGACGAGGCCATCCTCCGCATTGCCGCCGAGCTGCCCGATGCGACGGCCTGGCTGCTTACGCTCGACGGGTCCCTGAAGCTCCGGCGCCTGGCCCTGCTTGCATCCCGATTGCCGGAGGCGCGACCCGACGAGTTGATGGAGGAGCTCCTGGAAAGGAGCGAGGACGATCCGACCCGCATCAGGGAGATCCTCTCCGCGTTCCTTCTTCAGGAGGTCGTCGGACGCCTCGCTGGCCCGAGGCTCGAGGCCGTCCTTCGCCTGGCGACCGAGCAGATGGACGCCTCGAAGTTCGCCACGCTCTCGATACCCCGTGCGAGCCATCTGTCCTTTCTCGGATGCGTGAGCGTGCCGCTCTCGTACCGCCGGCAGCTCGTCGAGCTTTACTGGCAACGATGGGGCCAGACGCTGTGCGCCGGTGCGAAGGCAGGTCCGCCTGGCTGGTGGCCCGAACTGGCCCCGTCTCTCGACGCATCCTCGAGGGCCAGGATCGTCGCGATGTGGCGACAGACTCCCACAGTGGCTGCACCCTTCCTCGACTGCCTCGACGGCCAGACCGCTCTGGATACGCTGGCAGCCCTCGCGGTGGAGGACCCCGTCGCCTTGCAGCGTATCGTGGAGCAGTGGCCGACTGCCCGACTGGCATCGCTCCTGAGCGCGGGCTCGACGGAATCGACCCGGACCGTCCTTCGGCACTTGCCGGCTTCGATGGCCCGGGCGCTCCTCGATCGAGCAGCAGCATCGCCTGCCGAGTCCAGACTGCGCGGATTCCTGGACTCGCTGCCTTCCGAGATGAGCGCGGACTGGCTCGGCGCCAACTGTACGGCGAGAACCGTGGCGAGACTGGCCGCACAGGCAGCCTCGCCAGACCAGGCCCGCAAGCTGATCCTCGGAGTCCCGGCCTCGAGACGCCGCGCCGTGGTGAGGGCTTTCCTCGGCCTGGCCCCGCTCGAAGCCGCTCGAGCGCTCCTCGGACACGACTTGCCCGGGGGCGAGGAGATGAGCGAGGTGAGCCAGGTGCAGGTGCTGCGGAGGGTCCGCAATCACCTTGCCGAGAATCCCTCCGTCCTTCTCGAGCAGCCCGCCGAGGCGCTGCCACTCCTCCTGCTTGCGGTGCCAGCCACGATGGCAGCCGATTGGATCGACAGGCTTCAGACCTGCGCGGCAGACGCGTACACCCCGCCCGGCTCAGAGCCGGGAACCGGGCCGGATGCGTGTGCCTCACCGGCGACCCTGACCGGAACCATCCGCAAGCGTCTGCTCGTGCGGCTGGTCGCCGCGATGAGTGACGAGGCTATCGACCAGGCCGTGGCGAGGCGCGCAGGCAAGCTGCTGCCGGAGCTGGCTGCGGAGCTATTCGGGCCAAGCAGTGCGCCGATGCCGGAGTGGCTGCTCGAAGAGGCCGCGGCGGCCTGCGGAAACCGCCACGTCCGGCGCTGGCTAGCGAGGCGAAAGGACCTCCCGGAGCCTTACCGCTCGGAGTTGATACTGGGAGCCGGTGAGGCGCGCCTCGTGGCAAGCCGCACGGAGTGGGCCCTCGTGTCCTCCGAGACGCAGCAGCGCCGGTCCTGGTCCCGGCAATCCCTGAGGCCGTTGAGCGAGCAACCCGAGGCTGCCTTCCAGCCCCAGTCCTTCGACGCCGGAGTGGCCCGGATGCTGACCCGTGGTGGCGCTGGCGAGGCGTTCCTGCAGACGATTCCGGATCATGCCGTCCGCGAAGCCCTGCTTCCGTTGTTCGTTCGCTGGAGGGATGCCATCGGGCGGGATGGGCCGGTGCGGGTCCTCGCGCCGGTGCTCCGAGCGATCGAGCGCACGCGTGAGTGGATCGGCCCGGAGGGGACGGCCCCACGCGTGGCCGAGCTGTTGGGACAAGGCGACGCCAGCATCGCCGCGCCGGCGGCCGCCCTACTCGGAAGGCTGCTGCTCGTTACTCGCAAGCGTCGGGAAGAGGCGAAGGAGTGGCTAGACACCGTCTGGCCCGAGGTCATGCGGTACTTGCAGGAGTGGTCTCGCGACACCGGAGTTCAGCAGGCATCAGAGGTGCTTTCCGAGCTGCTTGTGCGGTTCCTCGAGAACCTCGACGACGGCGAGGAGAGGTCGCGTGCGCTGCTGGATGCCGCCCTGCTCGCACCGACGCTCGCGCTCGCCCTGGCGACTAGCCATTGGGCCCCGTCGCCCGCCCGGGAGGCGACGCTTCTCTGGGTGACCCTGCCGGACCCTCCAGCGGCCCGAGCCTCTTTGCAGGCAGAGCCTGCTCTTCCTCGTCCTCCCGATCGCTACGTGCCCCTCACGATGGGGTGCTTTCACGCGCCGGCGCTTCGCGAGAAGGCGGTCGGCCTTGCAGCCAGCCCCTCGGCCTCGCAAGCCTGGCTCAGGCGCGCCTATTCAGAGCTCACCGATCGATTGGGCCTGCCCGTCGATGACCTGAGAGTCGGACCGGAGAGCTACAGCTCGGCGGCCCTGCTCTCGCTCCTGGGGGCCGTCGTCGGAGGAACCGTTGGATTCGTCGGCAGCCCAGGGACCGGAAAGACGACCACGGCCGAACGTCTGGGCGAAGTGCTTCTGGGAATTCCGACCGCCGTTGCCCAGGCCGCCACGCTGTACGGACAACCAGGCCTCTCCGAGGAGTCGATGCTCGCAACCTACGAACTGGGGCCGCTCGTCACCTCGGGGCAGCAGATTCTGAGACTCCAGCCGCTGGTCTACTCGCCGCTCAGGATCATCGACGAGGCAACTCGGCTTCCGCCGCCGCTCTACAGTCCGTTGCTGCAACTGCTGGACCGCAACGTCGTCACGTTCCGGGGCCGGCGCCTGGAAGTGCCGGAGACCACGGTCACCTTCATCACCTTGAATCGCCGCGACCAGGGGACCTTCGAACTTCCGCGTGCGATCCTCGATCGCATCGATCTCATGGTGCCCTTCGGCGGACCGGCGATTGGCTTGAGCGCCGTGCTGGCGAGAGCAAAGACGTCGGAGCGATCGAAGGGTCTCGAGCTCACCCCCGCGGTCTTCGAGTCGAACCAGGTACTGCAACATGCGCTGGCAGCGCTGGCAGCTATTCGCAAGCAGCTCGCCACCTGGGTCACGTTGCCGACGCCGGTCGAGCGCGAGCTGGCGTATGTCCTCGATATCCTGTCGTACTGCGAACAGCTCGGCGGACAGAACGCCCACCAGGTGGAGCGGCAACGAGCCAGGAACGAGCGCGTGTCCTATCCCGCCCGATGCCGCGAGGCGCGATGCTCCAGGTTCGGCCGAACCGGCGAGTGCTGCCATCAGGTCGACGGCCCGCCATCGGCTCGCGGGTCGATTGCGCTGCTCGAGTACGCCCGAGCGCTGGCGTGGTTCCGTGGCGGCGCGTCCCCGACAGGCCAGGTCGCGGTCAGCTTCGACGACCTGGCCGCTCTCTTTCCCTATGTTATGACGCACCGGCTCGAGCCCATGACGCATCTGCGTCAAGACGTCGATCCGCGGCGATTCGACTGGCTGGCCGAGCTGTGCGCCGACGCTCGCTCGGCCTACCGCCGTGACGAGTTGCACGTGGCGGCCATCGACGACTTGTTGCGGCGGCCGGCCTCGACGATTGGCTCCGGCGAGCGCCAGGCTGCCGCCGGGCACCTCGAGTACATCGCGTCGGTCGCACGGTACGGTCTCGCGCTGCGGCTTCGAACGCACCTGGCAGCAAACGACTGCCGGGGACGTCGGGCAGACCCTCTCGACGAACGGGGCGAGGCAGGAGACCCGGCAATGCCAGGCCGTGCGTCGACGTGCCTTCAGCTCGACGATGGGCAATAGCTTTCAGACGGACACCGAGAGGCTATCGCATGGACGAGACCGGGAACGGGCTGTCCCCCTCCCCACCCTCCCCCCCTCCGGGGGAGGGCAAGGGTGGGGGGAACTCGGGCTGTCCCCCGAGGAGTTGGCCTCGCTGTGGCAACGTGAGTTGAGCCGGTGGGGCCTACGTCCCGGCGATGCACGGCTCCACGTGGAGGGCACTCAGGCCGGAGAACCCGAAGTCGCTGCAGGCCTCTTCGAGGCAGGGCCGGCTGCCTGCCGGCTGGCGGGTCCCGGTGAGCCGGCCGACGTGTTCCTCGATGGGCAGTACGTGCAATCGCCAAAGGGCTCGCAATGGCGAGGGCTGCTGATTTCGCACGAACTGGGGCACGTCAGGCTGCTTCCCAGGGATTCCACGCTTGCCGATCGGCTGCTGCTCGCCCTGGGGCACGGCGTATTGCCGTCGCAGGCTCCCCTCGTGCTGAATCTCTTCTGCGACCTGCTCATCAACGCCGTCCTCGCCGGGCGTGGACACGACGTCGCGACCTTCTATCGCAATAGCCCGTTGCTGGCGAACGCGGCCTCCAGCAACCTCTCCAGGGTGTTCCTGGCCGTCTTTGGGTTGCTGACGCGCGAATCGGATCTGGTTGAACTGGTGGGCCAAGATCGCGAGCTGAGGCAGGTCGTCGCGGGAGCTGCCAGGGCCGTGCGCTCGGTTCTGAGTGGCCGGCGCAACGAGATCCGATGTACGGCGGGCGTGTGCGAGTTCGCGCGACTCCTGCAACCGCTTCTCGCAACCGAAGAGGCTGCTGACGCGGCCGTGAGGCTGCACGGGGGTGGTGGCGAGGCGGAGGAGAAGTGGCGAGGGCTGGTCCGGCGAACGGCCGACCTCGAGCGTGCTGCCGAGTTGGGAAAGGAGGCCTTGGCGCGTTGTCCCGCAACCTCCTGTGAAGCGGGGACTCCGGCCGACTGGCTCGAGAGAGCCGCAGCCCGGGCCGCGCCACGCCCCACAGGCGTCCGGACGACCCCACTGCGTGACCTCCAGGACGCGAGGCGCGGCGTGCACGAGGACGCCGGCCGACTGGAGCGGGGCGGTCGAGGTGCTGAGAAACTGCACGATCTCGCGAGCATTGCATCTGCACCGGGCGAGCAGGTCTCGGAGGCGCTGGCGGATCAGCGCGCTCGCGAGCTGGAACGGAGGCTGCGCGAGGTTCCTGTGGACGAGGAGCGTTTGCGCGCGGGAGATGCTCTCCAGAGGCTGCAGCGCAGGGCCAGTGAACCGGGCAGTCGCGCGGCAGTTGCGCGGGCTCTCGAGCAGGCGCTGCACGAGGCTGGTGGATTCAGTCAGCCGACTGCGGGGGCTTCCATCGCTGGCTTCCTGGGCGTGGGGGACGGACAAACAGCCGCCGTCTGGCACTACCGGGCACGGCTGGCGCTCGAGGTCAGTCTCGAGGCTTCTGCCCTCGAGTCTGGCGCCGTGACCGTCCCGGGCCTCTGGCACATCGACTGGCAGCCGGCGGACTCGTGCGGCCTTCTGGACGTGGCCGCCAGCCTGGGCCGGGCGGGCCGCTTGCTCCCCGGGATCTCGATGCTGCGGCGCGAGGAGTTGCCCGTCTGCCCGCTCGATCGCCGGGGGCCCCACCCGGGTTGCCCGGCGCTCGAGATCTTCCTCGACTCGAGTGGCTCGATGCCGAACCCGCTGGAGACGACGTCGCCCGTCGTCGTCGCAGCCATGATGGTCGCGCGGGCAGCTCTTCGCGGAGGCGCGCCGGTTCGCGTTGTGAACTTCTCGGGCTACAAGCAGGTCCGCGACACCGGCTGGTCGCAAGACCTCGACGTCCTCGACAGCGTGCTCTGCCACTTCTTCGGTTCGGGAACAGTCCTCCCGTTCGAGCTGCTTGCGTCAGGGACGCGGGAAGGGCCCGATCGGCGCTTCGTCCTGCTGGCGACCGACGCCGAAATCGCCAACGGCGACCAGCTCTTGCACGGTCTCGCGGAGGCTCTCGAGCTGGCCGTTCCCGAGGGACAGCGGAGGACGACAGGCTGGGCCATCTTCCTCCACGGAGCCCAGAATGCGCTGGTCGAGCAACTCCAGGCCCAGGGGGCGAAGGTCTACCCGGCGGTGCCGGAGGTGCTGAGCGGCGTCGTCCTCGGAATCAACCGCAAGCACTACCGGACGATGTGAGAGCAGGCAATCCTGGCGGGGTTCGGAGGGCTGTCACGGGAGGCACGCCGGTGGAGCCGGCGGTCGATTCGAGCCAGTGGCTGCCGTCATCTGGGTACCTGTTCCCTGGAGCCCGCCGAGGGTCGGGGAGCCCAAAGAAGCCTCGGACCCCGACGATGCCTTCAGGCACCGGTCAAATCAGGCCGATTCGGGCGGACAGTCCGCAAGGTAGAAGCGGCATCTTGCCGCTTCCAAGGTACGGTTGCCGGAGCCCTGAAGCGGCTGGAAGCCGCTTCTGCCTTCTCGGGCCAGAGTGTGCGGAAGGTCGTGGCTCGATTGACCGGTGCCCGCCTTCACTCCTCTGCCTCGGCTTCCCGCCGAGCCCGCTCCGAGGTGAAGACGTCACGACGGGCGAGATGCTCCTGCATGAAAGGCGTCTCGAAGAGCGCCGCGTACGCGGCCAGCGGCGGCTGTCCCACATTGAGGTTCCGCACCAACTCCTTGGCCAGACGCTGCGTCAAGGAGTTGCGCTCGGGGAAGGTGTAGACCACCTCGTAGATGAGCTGGAACATGAAGAACCCGTGCAGCTCCCGGAAGAAGCGCTCGCCGAGCAGCCACTTGATCCAGACGTGCTTTCGAGGAAATCGCTCGAGCTCACCCAACATGATGGGGATGATCTCCGCAGGCCGCCGGACCCGGCTCAAGGCCCTCCACGTCTCCTCCGACCAGAACTTGATGATGACCTGGCTGAGGAACCGGTACTTCAGCCAAAGGCACTTCTTGTCGATGTGCCCCACCTTGACCACGAGGACCCCCATCTCGGGGGAATCGGACAGGAGCCCTCGATACGCCAGGAGCTGGTGCCAGGCATGCCACAGCGCGTATTCGAAGTCGGTCGCCGAGAGGTTGCGTGGCAGCACTATCGTGAAACGCCCGCCAGGCGCAGGGACCAGGAGGCCCAGGCCCTCCAGGAAGAGCACGGCCAGCTCGCGCGCGTGCTGCAGACCGGCTCGCCGAATGGCACCCGCCAGGTCGGTCATGACGAGGCAGGCGCGAAACTCCAGAATGAGGTCGTTCCCCGTCAGCGCGTCAGTCGCCAGGTCCGGGAAGATCACCGTGAAGCGCGCTGTCTGCTCGACGACCATCCTGTCTCGTAAGAACGCCGGCACCGGCTCACTCTCGGGCAGCAGCTCGACCAGCGTCTTGCCGAGGTCGTAGAGGTCCAGTCGCTCCTGGCCTATCAGGCATGGGTACACCAGATTCAGAGCGGTAATGAGGCGAGGCGCCAGCTCACGGACCAGCTCGCGTCTTTGCCGATCGCGAAGCGGCCAGTTGTCCTTGGAAAGGAAGGTCTCGAGGAACCTCAGGACAAGGCGGACGAGGTCGAAGTCGACCGCGTGCTCGAGGCCGCGAAGTAGCTCGAAGAGCGGCTCGACAGCCTCGCGCTCGTTGCTGGTAGCCAGCGCCATCATCGCGACCTTGCGCAGGCTGGGATGCCGGGTCTTCGCTGCAAGGTACGTCACGACCTCGCCGGAGATCTCCTCCTGCAGGGAGATCCAGCTCTGCAGGTACGTCTCACAGCACTCGCCCGGCCTGCAGGCGTCGATGGCCTCCCGCAGATAGGACGAGCACTCGACCAGTCCCAGGCACCCGATGACGCTTGCGGCCCGGGCCCTCGCAGCGGGCGCCTCACTGAGGATGACCTGCGTCAGCCAGGGGACCAGCACGTTCCGCGGAACTGCAGCCAGGACCAGGTCACACCTCCTGCGAAGGTCATGCAGCTCCTCCGCCAGGGTGTTTCCCGAGGCGGACTCCAGACCACGCCACGATCCGTGGGTAACCAGGCTCGCCAGGCACGGCATCGTCCATCGCGGTGGTAACGCGACCGTCTCCAGCGGCAGGAATTGATGGTCCGGGGTCTCGGCCACTTGGCTGGCGTTGCCGTGGGAAGTGCAGCTCACGTCCATGACGCAAGCAACTCGCAAGCCAGACTCCCGGGGACGCGTACCTGACCCCCCAATTGCGTGAGCTCGGCCCCTGGCCAATCGTGGCAGCATCGGACACGACTTGAGGTGCAGTCTCAGCGTTCGGGTGACGCAGGTGATCGCCTGGCACGCGGGCCCGCATATACGGAAGACGCTTCTGATGTTCCACGTGACGGAACCGTGTAGCCGTCGTCACGTCGCGCCTGCCACGAGGACGAGGAACGGCAACGTGGCCATGAGCGCATTGAGGGAACAGCCTTCGACACCGCTCGGGGAAACCCGCAAGGAACTCCACCCGCTTCGTCTGGTGCGCGTTCATGATGGCGAACTCCGTCCCCTCGAACGGCAGCCGGCCCGCCACCAGTTCGCATGCCATCGCTCCCAGCGCGTGCCCGTGGCAACCGAGCTTCACAGGCCCGTGATACGATTCGTCTGGCCGACGCACTCGAGACCTTTGCCGGCCGCGAGAGGCGTGAGCGATGGACTTTGCAGCACTGCGCAAGATGGCCCGGGAGGGGACTTCCCGGGAACGGGCCGAAGCTGCTCGAGAGCTTGCCCCGTGTGACGACCCGGGTGCGGTGCCGCTCCTGCGCCGCCTGGCCTTCTACGATCCCGAGCCTTCGGTCCGATACGAGGCCCGCGCCGGCTTCGAGGCCCGGCGCCCGGCCGGCACCCGAGCCGGCTGCCCGTGATGACCTGGAGCAGACCTTCCGGGTCTTCATCTCGTCGACCTTCCGCGACATGCACGCCGAGCGCGACCACCTCATCAAGGTCGTGTTCCCGGCCCTGCGGGCGCGCTGCCGCGAGCGCGGGTGGGACCTGGTGGACATCGATCTCCGCTGGGGAATTCCGAGCGAGGAACAGGACAAGGCGCTCGAGCTGTGCCTGCTCGAGATCGAGCGCTGCCGGCCGTTCTTCGTGGGGATGCTGGGGGAGCGCTACGGTTGGGTGCCGTCGTCCTACCGCGTCCCGGACGACGGCGTGTTCGACTGGGTGCTCTCGGAGCGCCCGCGCGAGCACTCGATCACGGCGCTCGAGATCCTGCAGGGCGTGCTGCGCAACCCGAAGATGCGCAAGCACGCGTTCTTCTACTTCCGGGACCCGGCGTTCCTCGAAGACCCTCGGTTCAGGTCCGAGGTCCCCCACCGCCGTCCGGGTGAGCGGACGGAGGCCAGCCGCCAGGAGGACTTCATCGAGGAGGACCTGACCTCGGCCGCAAAGCTGGAGAAGCTGAAGGAGGCCATTCGGGGCTCCGACTTTTCGGTCATGGACGGCTACCCGTGCGCCTATGACGGACTGGACGCCAAGGGGCGCGTGAAGCTCGGGGGTCTGGCGGCGCCCGAGGGGGCGGGAGGGCAGGAGCGGCTGGCGACCTTCGGCGACTGCGTGTCCGCAGACCTGTGGAAGGCGATCGAGCAGGAGCTGCCGAAGGAGACGCTCGACGAGTTGGAGCGGGAGCGCCGGCTGCACGCGGTCTTCCAGCGTCACCGGGCCGCGCACCATGTGGGACGGGAATCGGATCGGCAGGCGCTGTCCGAGTACGTGCGGGGTGCCGAGACAGTCCCGCTGGTCCTCACGGGGGAATCGGGCTCGGGCAAATCGGCCCTGCTCGCGGCGTGGTGCCAGCAGTTCGCGGCCAGCGACCCGGAGGCACTGGTGGCGGCGCACTTCGTCGGAGCGAGTCCCGCCTCGACCCGGGCCGACAGGACGATGGAGTTCCTGTTCCGCCACCTGGGCCGCGAGCTGGGGCTCCCGGAAGAGTTCCCGAAGGACCCGAAGGAAATGCCGGGCGCGTTTGCGAAGCGGCTAGCGGAGGCCGGCGCGAAGCGGCGCGTGGTGCTGGTCCTCGACGCGCTCAACCAGCTCGATCCGGCCGAGGACTCGCACCGGCTGACGTGGCTGCCGGCCGAGCTTCCGCCCGGGGTGCGGCTGGTGGCCAGCACGCTCGCTGGCGTCGCGCTCGACGTGCTGCGGGCACGGGGCACGACAGTGCGAGAGATCGGCCCCCTCGGCGACGACGACCACCGCGAGATCGCCCGCCAGTACCTGAGGCACTACAACAAGCAGCTCTCGGAGCGGCCAGGCAGCGGGGTGACGGCACGGGAGGGGAGCACGGCCGGGGCGCAGTCTGGCGGCGCCAGCCAGCTCGACTTGCTGGACTTCTTCCACATGCCTCGCCCCCGACGGCCGCCACATCGTGGCGGGCGATCGGGCCGGGCACGTCTACTTCCTCGAGATCCGCGAGTGAGCCGCGTGGTAGCGACCCCAAAGGGCCGGGGCTTCCGGCCTCCTGCGGCAGAGGCAGAAAGCACGGCATCAGGCGAGCCTCCTCAGCCGCCTCTCGTGTGGCCTCTTTCCATGACAGCGCGCAGCTCAGCCCCTCAGGGAGGTGACCCAGAGAAACGAGGGAACCAGTGGATGGCGTCAGCTCGACCGAGGAACCTGAGGACCTCTCACGCACTCCAGTTCGCTGGGTCGGAGGTTCGCAATGCCCCCGCCCATCGAGCTGCAGTGCGTGGACTCGCTGTTGCCGACTACGTGAGCAGAATGCAGGTCAGGACACGGACGACGAAGATGGGTTGTCGGGCCTTCGCGTCGGGCCTGTGCAGGGTCGCCTTCGTCAGGCCAGATGACAACTCCGTCTTGTCGTCTCACGATCTTCAAGCGGCCTGGCGGCGCTCTTTGAGCCAGGCAAGGTCAAGCAGTCTGCCCAAAGGCTCGACACCCGAGGTGAGCCGGGCGGCCAGTCCAACTCGATGCCGGCTCGCTGGCAGGACGACCGATGCGAGGAGGTCATGCGTCCGGCAGGGTGCATCGGTCGTGAGTGGCCCGGCAATTGCCATTGGATTGCCGGGCCACTTTCGACGGATGCCCGGATCGATTCCCTGCAGTCGTTCTCCTGCTCGTCGCGCTGCCCGGCCGTGCTCGGAGAGCAGGACGCGCACAGATTCCTGGAGGTCTCACCGTGAGAGCGAAGATCTGCCCCTGCTGCGGCGAGAAATGTCTTGGCAGCCGGCCACGCTGCCGCGTCTGCAACACCGAGCTGCAGGAAAGTGCCGACGAACGATCGGCAGCGCAACGGCCGAGAGCGCGCGCCCTGGTCGCTCACAGAGCGGTGCCACCGCCTGCATCGCCTCGAGATCCGAAGGCGCGGTTCCCTGCCGACGCCACCAGCCGGATCAGCGCCCGGTATGTGGATGGGTTCCTCGAGCTCATGTTCTTCTGGTTGCCCGTCCTGCTCGTGCGGCACTTCGGATGCCAGGAGTACCGAGCAGGCCAGTCGCCGCCGGTCAGTGCACCCGTCATCCTCCTCTTCCTGGCGCTGGCCTGCTACGGGTTGTGGCGCACGCTCTTCCAGGATTCGGCAGCAGAGGGCCAGAGCGCGGGAAAGTCCTTGTATGGTCTGTATGTGATTGATCATCCCACGGGGAGACCTTGCTCGAGACGCCAGTCCGCTATTCGAGCCGCTGCGCGCTGTCTGCTTGCGCCCTTCGACCTTCTGCTGGTGCTGCTGGGGAGCAGCACCCTAACAGACAGTCTGTCTGGGACCCGAGTCATCCGACGCTCGCCAGCGACGGCAGAGTCCGGAGCCGAGCATGGTTTGCTCCGGGTCGGATTGCTCCTGTTGCCCTTGGCTTTCGTCGTGTCGTGGGTTTTCCTGCGAGGGCTCGAGGGCTTCTGACAGCAGTCCAGGACAAGTACTGCTGCAGCCTCAAGGACGACAACCAGCCGACGAGCATGCGTCTGGCGGCTGGTCAGGAATCGTGGTGCTCCGTTCGAGACACGTTTCGAACTCTGTGCCTGGTTCCGCCACCGGAGGTTCGGCGGGAGCCGGAGGGAGTCAGGGAGATGCGGTGGGCGCGCTCGCGCGTCACCCGGACGCGCGCGTGCGAGCCAACGCCGTCGAGATCCTCGGGTTCATCGAATCGGCCACGGTCTACGAGATCGCGGCACGGGCCGTCCTGGATGGCGATCTCCGGGGGCGAGCGAGACACCCGGCCTGGCCCCAGACTGCCTTCCACGGCGTATACTGTCAAGGTGAAGGTCCGATTCTATTTGGAACCTGGCACCGACCGTCCACATCTGGAGAAACATGGTCTGTCAGAGAACGATGTGCTCGACGTTCTGGAGCGCCCCCTGGAGGACAGGCCCGGAGCAGAAGGGTCTCGGGTGGCTCTGGGAACGACTCGTTCGGGTCGTCGGGTCCGCGTCATCTACGTGCCGGGCGCAGCCAGAGCACCTGCTTTCGTGATCACGGCTTACCCGCTGGGGTCCAAGGCACTCAAGGCCCTCAGGCGCCGCATGAGGAGATATCGATGAGGAAAACGAAGCTGCCGCCTGGCTGGGACGAGAACCGAGTCCGAAGAGTGCTGGAGCACTACGAGGCACAGTCCGACGAGGATGCGGCCAACGAGGACGAGCTAGCCTACTCGACTATCACGGAAACCGTCGTGCGGATCCCGGTGCGTCTATTGCCCCAGATCCGCCGCCTCCTGACTTGCAAGAAGGCGGCCTGAGTTCCCGAGACGCTTGCCTGATCCCCGAACTCGAGATCACGTGCCGTGTTCCTGAACCCGATCTGGCGGTCGTCCTCGGGTCATTCAACACGAGCCGTTGCGTCCGGATGGGCGGAGTTTCTTAGCCTGCCGTGGCCTTCTGACTGAAACTCGTCGCGTCACGCGACGACTCTCGGGACCGGTAGCTCAGACCACGTCGGGACGGGGATCGCCGAGGAAGCCGGCATGGTAGAGCGGCAGGAAGGTCAGCCGCCGCTCCGGCAGACGGGCATAAGTCCCCGAGTAGAGGACCAGGCCTTCCGGGCAGTTGGGGTAGGTGTCGAGCATCAGGTGCAGGCTGCGCAGACTGCCGCCTGCGCCGGACTTGACCTCGACGGGCGCGATCCGCCCACTTCGGATGGCCAGGTAGTCCACCTCGGCGCTGCTTCCGCGCGCTTCCCGGGCCCAGTAGAACAGTTCCGCGGTGTGGCTGGCCAGCAACTCCTGGGCAACGAACTGCTCGGCCAGCTTGCCGCGGTACATGGCCAGGAGATCCTTCTCTCGCAGAGCCAGCTCGACCGGTACCTGGCAGAGATTCTGAAGCAGCCCGATGTCGAGCAGCACGGCCTTGAAGCGCTTCTCATTGGCGCTGGCCCCGAGCGGCAGGCCGGAAGGATCGCAGGCGGCGATCTTGTGCACGACCTTCGCCTTGCAGAGCAGCTCGAAGGCCCGGCGGTTGGTCGGTCCGCTGTGCCCGTCGTCCAGGCGCGTGTACTTGAGCTGCTCGCCGACCCGGCGGGCCACGTTCAGCAGCACCGCATCGAGGCAAGCGCGGTCGACGCGCGGCGTGTACTTGGCGAAGTCCTCGCGATAGGAGGCGATGAGCTCGCTCTGGGCCCTGAACGATTCGACCAGGGACCCCGTATCGCGGTACACCTGCACACTCTCCGGCATGCCGCCCACGAAGAAATAGGTCTTCAACTCCTTCAGCAACTGGCGCTGGATGCCTTCGTCGACCTCGGACGGATGCCGGGCAGCGGCCTGCGCCGCCACCTCGTTGCCGAGCCCCAGCAAGTACTCGCGGAAGGTCATCGGATACAAGTGCAGAACCTGGACGCGGCCCACGGGAGTGGATATCTCTCCCAGGGCGAACTCCAGCAGAGACCCGGCTGCGATCACGTGCAACTCGGGCATCTGTTCGTAGAAGTAGCGCAAGGCCATGAAGGCGCGCGGACAGGCCTGAATTTCGTCCAGGAAGAGCAGCGCTTTCCCGGGCACGATCCGACTTCCGCTGTCCAGCTCGAGATGCCGGAGGATGACCCTCGGGTCGAGGTTGTCGCCGAAGTGGACATGCAGGTCGCGGCGCTTCTCCAGGTCGACTTTGACCAGGGTTTCGAACCTGGCCGCGGCCACGTGTTCGACCAGCCAGGTCTTGCCGACTTGCCTGGCCCCGCGAACGATCAGCGGCTTACGCCGCCGGGCCGCGATCCACTTCACGATCTGCTCCTGGGCAAGGCGATACACGAAGAAACCTCCGGCTGTACCGAGTCTTTGATTTAGAAACTCAAGTCACATTCTAACACATCGGTGCAGATAGTCAGGGATGTCCGGAGGCAAGGCACAGGGTCCCGGCAAAGTCATCAAAAAGGACTTCGGCAGCCCGATTTCGTCACCCCCGCGGAAGCGGGGGTCCAGGATCGATGCGAACCCTGGATTCCCGCTCCCCGCTTTCGCGGGGACGTGCTTCGCGGGAATGACGACTTTGTCCGTGGCCCTGAGGCAAGGCACGACCCAAGCAAGTGAATCGAGAGGCAGCCAATCGGGGAGATCGGGACCAGGAGCACTGCACCACAACTCCCAGCCCAGGCACCTGGGTTGGTCTCCTCCTCCTCGAGAGCGCCACCGGTCTGATTCCGGCGGGCGGCGAAGCAGCGTACATCGAAGGCCACTTCGCAGCGCGAGCCTGCTCTATACTGCCACCCGGAGGTGGCCCGATGCTGGTCATCCTGGATCTCGACGAGACCTTGATTCACAGCTCCGAGGCGCCGCTCGACCGGATCCCTGATTTCCGGCTCGGGGAGTATCACACGTACAAGCGGCCGGGCATCGACGCCTTCCTTAGGACCCTGGCGGACGCGGACGACGTGGAGCTGGCGGTGTGGTCGAGTTCCACCGAGGACTACGTCCAGGAGGTTGTCCGCCGGCTGTTCGGGGGCCTTCCTCTCGCCTTCGCCTGGAGCCGCCGCCGGTGCACTCGACTGCAAGAGGCCTCACACGGGGCCCAGTCCTGGCACAGCATGGTCTGGAGCAAGAAGCTGCAGAAGGTGCGACGCCGAGGTTTCGACCTGGACTACGCGGTCATGGTGGACGATTCGCCGCGCTCGATTCCGGAGTATGGAAACGTGATCGCGGTGACACCGTGGACGGGAGAGCCCGGAGACACGGAGCTCACGCTTCTGCTTCCCTTTCTGCTCTGGCTTCGCGGCCGGAACGTGAGGAGGCTCGAGAAGCGCGAGTGGCGCAAGAGGAGCTGGCAGTCTTCATCGGCTGAAGCCAGCCAGGCCCCGCACACGTTGCAGTCCACTTCTTGAATCACTCGGGGGGCGGCCGCCATCCTCGCCAGCTTCGCTTGTCGAGCGTCCGGACGTTCTGTCCTCGCAGAGAAAGCAGATAGGGGACGAGTCGGAGCAGTTCGTCATCTTCCGGCTCGCCCTGCCAGGAGCGGACGGGCACCAGGTTCCCGTAGTCCGGGACGCAAGCCGGGTTGTCGTCCACGATGACCGTGTGCTCCAGGCCGAAGCCGGCTCGCTTGACCCGCTTCATCTTCTTGAGCCAGCCGCTGCTCGCGAACTGCTCGGGGCCGCCATCACGCAGCCTTCCCCGCGTGCAGTTGCTCTGGCTCCAGGCAAACGCGAGTGGCAGGTCCCCGAAGACCTCGGCCACGATTGCATCCACGGTCCACGGGTCGGCGGCCGACCAGACCGCCAGGACGAGGTCGGGCTCGGCAGCCAGCGTGGCCAAGCAGGAGGAGACGCCGGGTCGCTTGTAGGTGTGACAGGTACAGAAGCCGAGGAAAGGTGTCGTTTGAAAGTCGGCTGGCCGCTCCAGAGGAAAGGGCGTGCTGAAGACCAGCGTTCCTTCGAGATCGAAGATGATTAGCATTGCGAAAGGTGCTCTCGGGATCCGTCGCTTGCCAGATCGCGTCACTTGGCAACGCGGAATCCAACCGCGGAACCGTGGTAGGTCGGAGAGGCGTGGTAGCGCTGGACCACCAGAGATCCCTCGAACTCGGCCGGCCACGGCCTTCCGCGAAGAACGCGGGCGGTGCCGGAAGCGGGGCCTCTGGGATTGCAGTTGTCGGGGACCCGTCCGTAGCCTTCGTCATACCAGTCCTGGCACCACTCGAGGACGTTGCCGGTCATGCACCGACAGCCGAAAGGCGACGCGGAAGAGTGACGACTGCCAACCGATCGAGTGCCCGGCAGACCGGCGCTCGACCCGGAGAGGGCCGCGCAGGAGTCCCCACTCGGGCCACGCGCGGCGAACTCCCATTCGGCCTCGCTCGGCAGTCGCAGCCCAGCCCAGCGGCAATAGGCTACTGCATCTTCCCAGGAGACGTTGACAACCGGATGGTCCCCCGCGACTCCGTGAGCGGGCCTGGGTGGAGGCTCGTGTCCCGCTTGACCACAGAACCTTAGGTACTGGGTCCAGGTCACCGGGACCTTGCCGATCCGGTAAGGGCTGAGCCTGACCCGGTGGGTCGGTGCCGCGTGGCATCTCTCAGCATCCGTGCCCATCCAGAATGTCCCGGCGGGCACGGCGACCAGAACGG
>JACQZL010000217.1 GCA_016213865.1 Candidatus Rifleibacteriota bacterium | reverse complement strand
GCCGCGGGTGTGTCCGTTCGAAACCAGGATGCGTACTCCCGGCGCCAGCTCCCAGTCGCCACGGTGCAACTCGAGGCATCCGGCGTCGGCCAGCGGCCGGACGTTCTCGTCGAGGTAGCTGGCCCGTTCCCGCTCGTTGGGGTGGCAGGCCGCCTGGAGGTTCTCTTCTTGCACATGGACGCGGGCGGCCGGGAAGGCAGGGACGAGGCGGCCGTCGGCCCGCAGCCGGGTCGCCCCGCCTGCGTGGTCGAAGTGCAGGTGCGTGATGACGACGTCGGTGACCTGGGAAGGCGAAAGACCCGCGAGCGCCAGCCCGGCCTCGAGTCCGCCGCCATGGCGGTCAATCCGGTACATCTGAACGAACCTCTCGGCGAACTTGTCGCCTATGCCGGTGTCGATCAGGATGACCTTGCCGCCTCCCCGAACGAGCAACGTCCGCAAGGCCATCTCGATGCGGTTCTGGAAGTCGGGAGGGTGGTTCTTCTCCCAGAGGACCCTGGGCACGGTGCCGAACATCGCCCCGCCGTCGAGGGCGAACCTCCCATCGTCGATGGGTGTCAACTCGTAGGGGCCGCAGTTCATCGTTTGCTCATGGACCTCTCGGCCCGGCCGTACGCGTCCGGGGCTCGGGTTGGACCGACCGCTCGACGGCGAAACACGAAGTCACCCAGTCAGCAAGGGCCCTACGAGCGAGGTTGTCGAGCCCCCATCCTGGTGCCCTCAGGACGACGGACAAGGCCGTCCTTCCCGCGAAAGCGGGAATCCAGGGGTCGCATCGATCCTGGCCCCCCGCTTGCGCGGGGGTGACGAAACCGGGTTGCCGAAGTCCTATTCGAAGAGCTTGCCGGGACCCTGCTGGTGCCCTCTTCGAGTCCTTCGTGCTTTCGTGGGGAATCGTCGCGCTCATGGACGTGGGCTCAGATCGTGCTCGAGCCGAGAAAGAGGAGCTCCTGGCTGGAGGCGAGGGCGTGGCCACTGCGCCCGCACGCTGCCACGGAGATGCGGCCCTCGCCGCGGATGATGCCCACCTTGAATCCGCCGCCCAGGCCCGGGCTGACGACGTCCATCTGGAGGACGACGTCCCGGATCGCGTTCGAGAGCGCGGTCTTCTCGCGAGGGTCCTCCGTGATGACACCGTGGGCAATCCCGGCGACCACCGACGATTCGCGCAGCTTGACGGGGAGTTTCTCGGCAGTGGTGCCGACCTGCGTCACGGCCGAGGCGTAGCCCAGTTCCCGCACGCGCCTGGACCACTCGCGTTCGTCGGCCTCCGAGTGCGTCATCGCCAGTTGCACGACCAGGGCCTCCGGGGTCATCTGCGGGAGGCCGGGGAGGGTCGTCGCCAGGTCCTTCACGACGTCGCGCAGGCGCACGATGCCGACCAGCTTGCCGCTGCCGTCCACGACCGGAACAGCCGAGTGCGGAAACCCCTTGCGGGCGAAGATGCGGGCGGCGTCCTGGGCGTTGCCGTCCTTGGGCACCGTCGAGAACTCGGTGCTCATCAGCTTCGCCACCTTCGGGTTACCTTCTTCCCCGCCGGCCTGCACGTCGGTCACGACGCCGACCGGGCAACCCGCCTTGTCGACCACGTAGAGGCAGTCGTGCCCGTCGAGGAGCATCAACTCGCGCGCCGAGAACGCCGACTGCTCGGGGCGCAGGGTCACCGGGTTGGGGACCATGATTTCCTCCAGGGTGAAGGACATGGGGGCACGGTTCCTTTCAGACGCAAGGGATCGAGGTCTGGGTCTGCCTATCGGAGTGGGTGGCGACGCCGGTGAGGAGGAGCGGCCGTGCCGCTCGCGGGTCCGGCAGCCTCAGCCCGATCGCAAGCGTCCCTTGGCGCGGCTGCTGAGGAGGGAGAGCGCCTCTCGGGTCGCCCGTAGCTGGGTTCCCTTCACGACGATGTCGAACAGGCCGGGGGACCAGACGGGCATCGCGTTCACCAGCGCGTCGGCCAGCATGCCCCCCACCACGGCCATGAAAGGACCCTCCGTCTCACGCGGGATGGGGGCCACCCGGAGAACGCGGAAGCCTCTCTCCACCAGGGCTCCCTGGACCGTTGGCTCGAGCGGGGCCCAGTCGGTCTCGGCCACGATGAAGCTGACGGCCTGGTCCGCCGAGGCCGACGCCAGCAGGCGCCCTCCTTCCGGCAACACCGGCAGTCGGTCGCCGGGCGCGAGGGTCACGAGGCAGTAGCCGCCCGGCCAGGGGGTCACCTTCATGGACGCCAGTACCGGAATCAGCGGGGCCGGGAACCGGCGTTCCCGCAACATCCGGCGCTCGACCTTGATAGGAGTGGCGGGCTTGTCTTCCATGGTCACCTTCCGGCCGACCGCGAGGTTCGGCCCCCGCGGAAACGTCGCGCAGTCGCAGGCAGGATAGTCCAAGCCCGGGGCCCGAGGCAACAGGAGGGATGGGCCGGGGTGCGGGGTGCGTGCCCGTGGGTGGCCCCCCCCTTGCAGTAGAAACCCAGAGACGCAGAGATCCAGAGGCACAGAGGGATCTTCCTCTGCCTCGCTCGCAGGCGCCGCGACCCCTCGAGTCTCCCTCGTCTTGTCATCCGATGGACGTCGCCACTCACGGTCTCTCTTTCTCTGTGGCTCTGTG
>JACQZL010000216.1 GCA_016213865.1 Candidatus Rifleibacteriota bacterium | reverse complement strand
GGGCCCCTTGCTGCGCAACCCGTAGGTGAACCGGTCCTGCCGGACGGCCGCGCGGGGGTCCAGCTTGCGCAAGACGTAGGCCTCCAGCACGCGGGCCCCGCCCAGGTCGAAGCTGTTGTGGGACCCCCACAGAGACTGCTGACTGGGAGCGAGCGGGTCATGGACGATGCGGGAGACGAACGCCTCGTGCCAGGCGCCCTCACGGTCCCAGCGCAGCTTCACGGCGTCGTACGTGCGGCCCACGTTGTTGTAGCCGAAGGTACCGACCAGCCTCTCCTCGCCATAGGCCAGCTCCTGGCGGCCAAACCGCAGCATCAGGCCGTCCGCGCCGAGGAAGTGCTTCTCCTCCAGGTAGCCCTCCTGGAGGTCCATGCGGCGCTCCCCTCCCGGGACCGCGAACTCCTCGCCGAAGGCCCGAGCGTCCTGGAGCACGAGCTGAGCCCGCCGGCCGTTCCCCATCGGCATGTCAGCCTTGAGCCGCAGGCGGGAAACCGCGTAGTCGTTGTCGTCGTCCTTGGCGTCGCTCAAGTCGTTGATGTTCGAAAGCGACTCGACCCGCACCCTCAGGCTCCCCGAGAACTTCGGCTCGTCCTCCGCAGGCGCCTTGGCCGGCGGCGTCCCTTGCGCAAGGCCACCCAAGAACAACACCAGGACCGACACCAGGATTGCACCACGCATCATCGTTGCCACCACGAAAGCCCGCGCGAACCGCTCGACCGGGACCTCGAAGGCATGATACCGCAGACTCCCCGACCGGGCGTTACTGTGCGTGCGGTCGGCGAGCGTCCCCGGATCATGGAGCTCTTGGTGGTGGCCGGTCTCAGGACCGGCCCAAGAGGCCGCATCAGGACTGGCGGGTCCAGAGACCCGCCACCACCGGAACCAACAGCACCGCCGACGTGGAATTGCGGCTTCCCACTGCGGACCTTGTCCGGCGCGAGCAGGCCCTCGAAGCCGTCCTCGATGCCCAGCACCTCGTATCCGTAGGTGCAGATGGCAGTCTTGACCGCGGCGCGGATGACCGCGTTCAGGCCCGGACAGTCGCCGCCGCCGGTCAGGATGCCGATCCGATGGGTTCCGTTCTTCGAAGCCAACCCGAGACCTCCTCTTCTGGTGGGTCAGATGCCGACGGCGGCATCATACAACAGGGAGGGGAGGGCTCGGAGAGCGGAGTCGGCCGGCGAAGGGACTCGGCCGACTCACTGGTTCGCGGCCTTGAACGCCTTGCTGTAGGGAGCCATGGACAGTCCACCTGCCGCGGCTCTCGACTTGAAGTCCTTCACGGTCAGGATGTAGCTCCCGCCCTTGACGAGCCGGAAGTTGTCGATGCCCGCGTAGGATGGCGTGCTGAGGGTGACGACGAAGGAGGACGCCGCCGTGGCGTCTGGCGCAAAATCAGGCACTACGCCGGCAATCTGGATCTGCTCGTGTGCACCGGTACCCGTCAGATCCGTCGCCTCGCCCAGTACCGAGAAGCACGGCGCCGTGGCGCCGGGTCCCCCGGGGGCCACGACGTCCTGGTCGAAGATCACCGTGATCTGGTTTGTGCGGGTCAGAACCGGGCTCGCGTCCACCCCGGTGGACCGGACCACCGGCTTCTGCGGCGGGCGGCCGTTGGTGAATCGGACCTGCTTGGCTGTCATGAAGTTACCGGCCTTGTCCTGAATGCGGTTCGAGATCTCGAAGAAATAGTGGGCATTGGGGCTCGGCAGGACCGGGTCACCGAGGAGCCAATGGACTCGGTACGAGTTGGCTGGAACCGTCAATGGGTCGAGGCTTTGCACTGGCTGTTCGACGCGGTTGTCCGGGGGAAACGAGTCGTCCACGGAGCTGAAGACCAGCCAGTTGCCCGTGTTGGTCACGGAGTTGGCGGTGATGGGCACGGGACCTGTGAAGACGCCCTCGTTCATGGCCTCGCTGAACGTGAAGACGACAGATGTGTTCAGGTTGATGACCGTGGTCGTGTCGGCCGGGTTGCTCGACAACAAGTAGGGCGCCGTCGTGTCACCCGGCCCTTCTCCGGTTTGGTCCACCGTCGTGAACTGAATCAGGTCCGTCACCAGGCCGTTGCCCGCGATGTCCAGGATCCGGTTCGAAGGCAGAAGCGAATGGAGCGTGGCGCCTCGCAGCGGCAAGGTCCTCGGCGTCAGGATGACCGCGTTGGGCGGGAACGGGGCCGGCTGCACCGAAACGATGCCCACGTTCCCGTACTGGGAAAAGAAGTCATAGTTGTCGGGGTTGAGGCAGGAGTAGAGGCCCGTTGCAGGCGTATTCCTGAGCCCGGTCGGCACGACCGTGTTGACCCTTTCGCTGAACACGACCGTGATGGACGTACCGGTCGAAACCGAGACGCTGTTTCGCGCCGGGTTGGTCTGGCTGACCTGCGGCGGCTGTGTGTCGCCACCCGTGCCAATAATGGGCGCCGTCTGGAACCCGATCGCCTGCGGGACCAGCGGGTTGCCCGCCTTGTCGGTGATGGCGTTGGAGAGCACGACGGTGTAGCGCGTGTTGCCCACGAGTTGCCCCGGGTCCAGCTCGACGGAGTTGGGCGGCACCTGGGTCAATGTGACCGCTCTCGGCACGAAGCTGGCCGCATCCGAGGTGATGCGGTAGTTGGAGGTGCTGGTCACCCCGCCGGCAACAGGCTCGGAGAACGTGAGGAAGATGTGCGTTTGCGTATCGATATTGATCGCCCCGTCAGTCGGATTGGAGGCGTACAGGATCGGCGGGGTGATGTCGCTGCCGGCCTCGCCGGCCACCGAGACCGTCGAGAACTCGTACCGCCCCGGCTGCAGCGGGTTGCCCTGCGGATCCCGGATGTCGGTCGAAGGCACCACCGTGTAGGTGACGCCTCCGATCAAGGGTTGCCGCGGCTGGATCCGGTAGGTCGTGGAGTTGAGACGCGTCACGTTGGTCACCGGGTACGGGCCGCCGTTGGTCGTGATGCCGTACGAGGCCGTCGACGAAGCAGCGGTGATCTCCACGGGCTCGCTGAAGGTGACGTAGATCTCGGTCCGGATCCCCACGGTGGAGCCCTGCGAGGGGTTGATGCTCGAGATCTGGGGCGGCGTCTTGTCGCCCGGCAGGCCGTTGACCTGACGCGTATGCAGGAGGATCGGCGTTGCCGGTACCAGCGGGTTCCCGGCCTTGTCCTTGATGTTGCTGGAAATCTGCAGGCTCAGGTTCGTATCCACCGGCAGCGGGTTTGCGAACTGCAGGACGATCGAACTCCCGAACGCCACGGCGGTCGTGACGGGGATCGCCCCCGAGCTCTCGGTGGTCAGCACGTAATTCGCCTCCACGAGGGCCGACGGGCCCATCTCCTCGCTGAACTGGAGGACGAGCTGGGCGTACGGATCGACGTCCGGAGCGCCGTTGGCGGGCTGCGAGCCCAGAAGGATCGGCGGCGTGATGTCGCTGCCCGGCACGCCCGGCACGCTGGTCGACTGGAAATCGACGCTGACCGGCGCGATCGAGTTGCCGACGGTGTCCTGGATGGCGCTGGAGAGATTCAGGCGGTACTGCTGGCCGCCCAGCAGCGGCAGCTTGGGCGTCAGCTTGATGGAGCTGGAGGTGAGCCGCGTGGCCGTGAACGAGTACGGGCCGCCCTGGGTCGTGAGGCTGTAGCTGGCTGTCGAGAAGGCCGACGCCCCCATCGCCTTGCTGTAGACGATGAAGATCTCGCTGTAGATGTCGACCTGGCTGCCAGGGTTGGGGCTGATGGTCTGGATCGACGGAGACTGTTTGTCGCCCGGCTTGCCGGGGATGTAGACCGTCTTGAACGTGATGGGGTTCACGTTCTGGAGCGGATTTCCGGCCTTGTCGGCCAGGTTCAGCATCGAGATCGTATAGCTGGTATCCACCAGGAGCCCCGCCGCGCCGAAGCCGAGCGTCACCGACGAGCCGTTCACGGTCACCGAGGAGGGGCTCGTCACCCCTTCGGCCGTGCTGACCCGGTAGTTGGCTCGATTGGCCGCCGCCGCGCCGAGCTCCTCACTGAAGACCAGGAGGATCTGCGAGTTGGGATCGACCTGCGTCGAACCGGCCGACGGGCTGGAGCTGACCAGTCGTGGCGGATCGACGTCGCTTCCCGACGTACCGGGCACCGCCGCGGTCAGGAAGCCGATTGCCTGCGGCACCAGCGGGTTGCGCTGGAGGTCGGTGAGCCCGCTGGTCAGGACCAGCGTGTAGTTGGTGTTTCCCAGCAGCGGCAGCCGCGGGGTCAGTCGGACCGCGTTCGATGCGGCGGCGGTCGGCGTCACGGGGTACGACCCGCCACTGGTGGTGAACTGGTAGTTGCCCCGCGAAGCCAGGGCCACCGCGTCCATCGACTCGCTGAAGGTGATGTAGATCTCCGACTGGATCCCCACGTTCGTCGCCGTATCGCCCGGATTGATGGTCCGCACGGTGGGCGCCACTCGGTCTCCGGGCTGACCGTCGACCAGGATCGTCTTGAACCCGATCGGGTTCGTCGGCTCGAGCGAGTTCCCGGCCCGGTCCTTCAGGCCAGGCAGGAGGAACAGCGTGTAGGACGTATCGACCAGCAACGGCTGGGTGAAGCCGAGGACGACGCTGGAGCCCGAGACGGTGGCCGTGGCCGGGGCCAGGGCGCCGCCGCTCGTGGTCAAGCGGTAGTTGGCAGTGATCGACGCGCTCGAGGAGAGCTGTTCACTGAAGACCAGCAGGATCTGGGCGTTCGGATTGACGGTGCTGGTCCCGTTCGTCGGGCTGCTGGAGAGCAACCGCGGCGGGGTCACGTCGGCCCCCGGCAGCCCCGGCACATCGAGGGTCTGAAACCGGAAGGTCTTGCCC
>JACQZL010000215.1 GCA_016213865.1 Candidatus Rifleibacteriota bacterium | reverse complement strand
CTTGACCGGTGCCCAAACTCCGGATCGGCTACAGGGCATGCTCCTATGGTCGCGTAGAACCCTCCCTCGGGCGCCAAATGAAAAAAAGTCGTGCACCCCGCTTGACAAGGAGGAGCCTTCTCATGGAAGACACAAAGACACGGAGACACAGAGAAAAGTCTCATCAAATCAGCTCCTCTTTGTATTTGTGCCTCCGTGTCTCTGTGTTGAATGACGACCTCTCGAGCCTCGTGGCGATGCGGGCTCCCATTCCTCGGCATCGATCCCCTCGAAGCGACCTCCAGCCGCTTCGAGTCTCCGGCTGTGCTAGACTTCCCTGTCTCCGCCACGGTCCGTGGTCTCTCTTGCGATGCCTCCAAGTCTCTTCCTGGCAATCCAGGGCCTGCGCTTCCGGCGCCGCCAGGCGGCCATCACCGTCCTGGGCGTCTTCGTCGGCGTGCTGGCGCTCATCGTGATCCTGGCGATCTTGAACGGCTTCGAGCGCAGCCTGATCGACCAGATCCTCGAGACCTCGGGCCACGTCCAGGTCTACTCGAAGTCCCACCAGATCGACGGCTGGCCCAAGCAGCTCGAGTCGATCCGGGCCCTTCCGGCGGTCAAGGCCTGCGCCCCCGCCATTTTGGCCCAGGGCATGATCGAGAACGAGAAGGAACAGGCCTTCAGCGGGGCCAGCATCAAGGGCATCGTTCCGGACCTCGAGCGGCACGTCAACCAGCTCGCCTCCAGCATCGTCAAGGGCGAGTTCCGCTTCTACTCCCAGAAAGAGGTCCTCCTCGGCGAGGAGATGGCGCGGCAACTGAAGGTCAAGCTCAACGACCAGGTCAACCTCGTCATCCCGGACGGCTCGGTCTTCGAGTTGCGGGTCGTGGGCATCTTCCGGACCGGCGTCACCGAGTTCGACTTCCAGACCATGATGGTCCCGCTGGAGCTGACCCAGGCGGCCTTCGGTTTCAAGTCGGGCTGCAGCCACCTCTTCGTCAAGACCGAGGACCCGCTTGCGGCCCGGGAGCTGGCCGCGCGCATCAAGGGCGCGACGGGGCTCGAGGCCGCGAGCTGGCTCGAGACCAACCGCGTGCTGTTGCAGGCGATCTCGCTCGAGCAGCAGGCCACGTTCCTGGTCATCCTCCTCACGCTCATCGTCGCCAGTTTCGGCATCAGCAACGTGCTGACGATGATGGTCATCGAGAAGTTCCGCGACATCGGCATCCTGCGCTCGCTGGGCGCGACGCGGCGCCAGATCGTCTTCATCTTCCTCATTCAGGGCACGCTCATCGGCCTTCTGGGAACGGTGCTCGGGTGCGCCGGCGGCTACGCGGTGGGGCTCCTCCTGCAGACCTATCCCATCCAGCTTCCCACGGCGATCTACGCGGTGGGCAAGGTGCCCGTGCTCTTCGACCCCCTCGACTTCGTCAAGGTCTCGCTGCTGACGCTGGTCATCTCCCTGGGTGCCAGCTTCTTCCCGGCCCGCAAGGCGATCGCTCTCGAGCCGATGGAGGCCATCCGCTACTATGCGTGAGGTCCTCGTCCGGCTGCTGCTCGTGAGCTGCCTGGCCGCAATCGCCGGCTGCGAGAACCCCGACTACCGCAACGTCCTCTTCCGCCCCCAGTCGCAAGACCCAGAGGCCTACAAGAATGCCCTGCGGCTCCACGTTGTGACCACCGAGCATCGCCAGCAGCCCTGGGGCAACGACCTGCTCCTGCGGCAGGACCTCGTCTTCGGCCGCGACCTCGCCCCCATCGCCTCTCTCGCCGTCCGCCTCGACGGGCTCGAGCACCGGACCGACCGCAAGGGGTTCCTCGGCCTCGAGCGCCTCCAGCCAGGCTTCCACGACCTGGAGGTCTCGGCCGGAGGCCGCACCCACCATCTGGCAATCCCGATCGAGAAGGGCAAGATGACCCTCTGTGTCCTCCAGGCGGAGCGAGCGGCCCGCTTTGCCGCCAGCCGCGTCGTGCTGCCTCACAGCTTCCTTCTGACGGGCCCGTTCCGCGAACTGGCCCAGCTCCATCGCAAGCTGGGGCGGTTGCTGGATGCCCTCGAGGGACGGCCGTCCGAGGCCGCCTTCGCCGCCGCCATTGACGGCTCCTACACCGACCGCTCCGGCGGCCGCGACGACCTGCTCGCGGCGCGGGCGTTCCGGCGGGACAGCGGCACGCTGCCGGTGCTCGTGGTCCGCGCGGCCGTCGCCGACTTCGCAGCCAACCCGCCCGTGGCCGTCCTTTCGGCCGAGACCGACGGTCACCGGACGCTCTCCCGGCTGACGCTCGTCCCCGGACCGGAGCCGGACTCGCCGTTGCTGCTGGCTTCTGCCGCGGGGGCCTCGCCGTTCGTATTCACGGCGACTCCCGCTCCCGTTTCGGCCCGCAAGTCGTCTCGATGACCGCGCAGGCCCGGTCCTCCTTCGTCCCCGCCGGCCTGGGGAGATGGCTGGGCGTCTGCGTCTGGTACGCCGTCATCCTCTTGATCGTCCCGTTCGGTCGGCCCCTCTACGACGCGGGCATCGCGCGGTGGGGCCTGCGCGAGGTCGGGCTGGGCATCCGGGCGGCGGGCTTTCTCCTGGTCGCGGGCCTGACCGGGTTCGCCGGCCGGCGCCTCCTGCTCGCCAGGAAACTGCAGGCGGTGGCGGCCTGCGTCTGCCTCGCCTGGTTCGCCTGGGAGTGCGCCCGCATCCATCTGGCCGAGGAGCTCACGCACCTCTTGCTCTACTGCCCGCTGGGACTGTTGCTGGACTGGGCCCTGGCCGCGAGCTTCCCGGCGGGCCGGGTGCGCACCCTCCTCGCGATCCTCCTCACGGCAACGCTCGGGGCCCTGGAGGAGGGCTCGCAGACCCTGATGCCGGGGCGCTTCTTCGACCCGACCGACGTCTGGCTCAATGCCCTGGGCGGGGCGTTGCCGGTCCTCTTCCTGGCGTTGACGCGGCAGCGGGAGGAAGGAGAGCGCGACCGAAAGTGACGGCATCCGGGGCATCCAAGAGCGATACGGGCAGAGGCAGGTGCTGCTCGAAGTGGGCCTGACGGTCGCACGCGGCAGCTTCAGCGGTCTGCTGGGCCCGTCGGGTTCGGGGAAGCCACCATCACCGGCCCAAAGCCGAACGCTCGAGGGATCACGTTCCCTTCTCGAAGTCCTCCGGTGAAACAGCCACGCCCGGGAACTCCCTTCGGACTTTCGCGTCCACCGTCACCAGCGGAGCACCAAGGTGCTTCGCTAAGGCGACGAATTCGCAGTCATACGAGCTGCACTTCGAGGCTTCAACCAGCTTCAGTACATCTGCCGGTAGAGCATCGGCAGCAGCCTGATCCATCACGTCGGCCGCTTCCTTCAGTAGTTCAATGGCGTCGGCGAGATTCATGGTACGAGCGCGCAAGTGCTTCGACAGCACGCTCAGAAACTCGCTTTCCCAGAGAGATGGAGCTACCCAATCCGAGTCCCTCTCGAACACCGCCCGCGCCGTCGCGGTCTTGTTACCGGCAATCAGCAGGTAGGCAATGACGTTCGTGTCGACGACGATCACGGCCGCCCCCAGTTCTTCGCTTTTCGAAGGAACTCGTCTGTTAGCGGAGGCACCTTCAGCCGGTTTCGCAGCTTGTCGATTCTCTCCAGGAGTGCGGCAGGATCGCGCCGCCTTGTCATCAGAGCACGCTCCAGGCAGATGATGACCTGGCTATTGATACTCCGTCGCTCGCGTGCAGCCTGGGCCTTGAGCAACTGATAGAGCGCATCAGGCAGGCTCTTGATTGTGAGAGTGGCCATGTCAGCCTCCTTTGCCCCTGGACTGCATCCATTATGGAACCATACTGCAACATACCTGAAGTCCGCTGGACTGTCAACTCACGTCCTGCTGGAGGGTGCGCTCGCGGAATGCGGGGAGCCGCATGAATGGGTGCGTGGCCCAAGGAGTTGTAGCGCGGGCCCCCTTCGACAAGCTCAGGACATGCTTGTGGCCCGCCAGGCGAGCAGATCGGCTCCAGAAGCGGGGGACAAGCCCCCGCGCTACTTCACTCACAGGGCCGGTGGCGGCTGTTAACCCACGGACCGCGTGCGCACCCCCTGCTGGACGCAGGGCATCGGCAAAGTCGTTGAGTGCGTGGCCCGGGGGAGTCGTTTCAACGCAGCGACTGTACAGAGATAACTGGACCGATCCAGGACATGGCGTGGTAGGACTGGCCTCCGTGCCGGTCAGCTATTGGCCGGCTTGCACGACGGCCTGCGGCCGTCGCGTTCGGCCGGCCCTACCAGTTTCTGCAAAACGGCACGCATTGCCACGCTTGTTTCGGCACAGACACTAAGACAAAGAAGTCAATCTTGGTGCCCACTTTGTGCCCTTCGTGACTTGGTGGTGAACGCTTGCACCGACCCGGTCCCTCACCGCCCGCCCTTGGCTCGCAGTCGTTGCTGGGCGGTCCGGATGGCCGCCTCCACGCCGAGCGTCAGCGGCGAATCCGGCGGCAGGCGCTGGCGGGCCTGCCACAGGGCTGCCAGCCGCTCGGAGTCGCGGCCGTTCAGTTGTTCCAGCTCCGCGAGGCGCAGCCAGTACGAAGCCTGCCTGGGCTTCTGACGCACAGCCTCGGTGGCCATCACGATCGCCTCGGGGAGCAAGGCCAGGCGCGACGCCAGATCGGACGCCACCAGGAGAAGCGGCGCCGCCACTGCCGGAGGCTGCCTGAAGGCGCTCAGCGTTTTGCGCGCCGATACCCTGTCCCCGACCGAGAAGCGGCACAGGGCCACCAGCACCTGGCGCTGGTCCTCGGCCTCCTGGTCGGGGCTGGCGCTGCGGAACCACGGAAACGCCAGCTCCCACTCCCCGTGACTGGCCAACTGCCAGCCGACGTCCTCGGCGTCCCACGTCTCGAGCTGCATCGTTTGCAGGAGACGCAGTTGCGAAAGGGCGAGCGGCCGGCGGCCCTGGTCGAAGAGGTTGCCCAGACGAGCACAGGCCAGCACTTCCTTGGGAGCGCCCAGGCGTTCGGCCTCGTCCAGCTTTCGCGCCGCCGCGGGAGGAGCGCCCATGACGCCGAGCAGCTCGGCGGCCAGGACCCGCAACTGCCAGTCCTTCGAGCTTGCCGCCAGATCCTCCGTCAGGCGGAGGGCGTCCGCCACTCGATCGTCGTCGAGCAACTCGGCGATGCGAGCCAGGCCCAGCGAAGGCGGATGTGGCCGGTCGGCCGGCAGGCGGGACTCCACGACTCGTTGCTCCCAGCGCGCCAGTTCGGAGAGCATGGGGCCGCCGCCGGGTCTCGACTCGAAGTGCCGGCGCGTGGCAGCCAGGAGCTCCCTCACCCAGCGGCGAGTCGACTCCTGGGAGTTCCAGCCCTGGCGAAGCGGCGCGGCGGCCTCGAGCATCGCGAGCCCGCGGCGAAGGGCCGCGGCCGAGTCGTCGGGCCGACCGCGCTGGTCCTGTATCAACGCCAGGTTGAGCCACGCGTCGGGCTGGTTCGCGTCGGCGGCCAGAGTCTCCTGGAGGAACTCGGCGGACTCGTCGAGCTTGCCCAACCGCTCGAGGCACCGCGCCGCCCCCAGGTAACCGTCGGGACATTCCGGCACATTCCGCGCAGCCTGGATGAACTGCTCCAGCCCCTTCGCGGGGTCCCCTCCTTCGGTCCCTCGCCTGCCCTCATGGAGCAGGGACACGAACCCGAGCTGATAGACGGCGGCCTGACAGGGCGCCACGGTCAACACCGAGTGGAGGAACTCCGACCTCGAGATCCGGCTGTCTCCGTCCAGATCGAGCGGCAGGTTGGAGGGTTCCCGGACCAGGCCGTTCCAGTCGGACGGCTGCAGGTAGCCGTCGCCGTCCGGATCGAGCCGGGAGAAGATCCGATCGACCGCGGCGGAGCCGTCGGGAGCGAAGGCGGGCGCCTGGAACCTGGGCAGAGGTGAGCCCACACCCTGGCCATCCTGGAGTCGTACTTCCGAGGGCCCCGTTCCCTGGCCTGGCTCTCGTTCCACGGCCTGTCCCAGCTCGGAGCCACCGAGGCCCGACCCTGCCTCCAACCCGGGACTGGCTCCATCCTGGGCCGGGACCCCGGAGGCGACGGCGATCGCCAAGGCCAGGGCGAGGAGCGGACCGTAGCGTGGCGTCATCGTCCTCACCAGTAGCCGAACATCCGCAGCTTGGAGCGTTCGGCGGGCTCGAGCTGCGAGGGGGCGGCGGGTCCAGTTAGAGCCGTTTGCTCCAGCCAGTCCATCAGCTTGCCGTGGAGGGTCTGCAGCTCGCCGGGGCGGTCGGCCGCAAGGTCGGTCTGTTCGGTCGGGTCCGTCTGAGTGTCGTAGAGCAACCGCTTGCCGGGCACCAGAGGCCCCTCGCCGGGCCAGCTCATCAGGTGCCATCGGGGCCCGCGGGCCGAAAAGGCATCCCCCATCGAGGCGTAGGCGACTCGGCCCGGATCGCCGGCGGGCCCAGGACCCGGCCGCAGGTACTGGGCCAGAGAACGGCCCTGGTGCTGGCGCGAAGCCGGGATTGCCGCCAGCGCGAGCGTCGTCGGGGCCAGGTCGATCAGCTCCACCACGTCCGAGACGCGGCGGCCCGCGGGGACTCCGGGGCCGGCCACCACCAGGGGCACGTGCAGCGTGCACTCGTTGAGTGCGAAGCCGTGCCCGAAGAGTCCGTGCTCTCCGAGGCTCTCGCCGTGGTCGCCGGCAACGAAGACGTAGGTGCTGGAGGTGAGCCCGCGCCGCTCCAGCGCCTCCATGAAGAGGCCCACCCACATGTCGGCGTAGGTGACCGAACCATCGTAGTGAGCGACCAGGTGGAGCTCGTCGGTCGTCGTGAGCGAAGCGCGGGCCGCCGGCAGGCGGGTCGGCAGGCCCGAGCGGGTCGGTTTCGAGAGGAACGTATAGGGAGACCGGGTCAACGACAGAGACCTGTCGACCTCCGGAGCCGCCGGCATGCCCTCCTGGAACGAGGGGAGCAGGTGCTGTCGCTTCCAGGGCCATCCCACCTGCTGGAACAGGTCCGACTGGAACCGGACCAGGGGCGTCGGATCGTAGGTGTGGTTGCGGATCTGCTCGAGGAAGGTCGTGCGCAGGAAGCCCGGCCAGTGCACGATCCCCTCGTAGCCGGGGTCGTACAGCTCGCCGAACCCGAGAGGCGGCGAGTACGGCCCGTGCGCATCGTACCCGTGGACCAGCAAGAAGAACGGCCCGGGACCGCTCGCGGAAGCGGACGCCTGCGCGCTCCGTGGCGCGGAGGCGACGGGCCCTGCGGTCTGCGGCCTGGCCGCGCCCGGACGCCGTCGGTCCAGCCAGTCGATCGCCGCCGGCACAGTCCTCATGAAGCCCGCGGCGTAGCCGGTGCTCTGATAGGTGGCGAAGCCGCGCCCCAACCCGTAGCTGGGCGACAGGTGTCCGTCGGCCACGAACCCGGCCGTGTCGTAGCCGTGGATGGCGAGGATCTCGGCCAGGGTCCCGGGGCCGGGCCCGAGCGTCTTCTGCGGGCCGGTCACGCCGTGGGCCTCGGGGTAGAGCGAGGTGAAGACGGTCGTGTACGAGGGGAGGCTCATGTTGGCCTGAGCAAAGGCCTTCTCGAAGAGCGTCCCGCGGGCCGCCACGGAGTCGAGCGAAGGCGTCGTCGGCCGGCGGTACCCGTAGCACGAGCAGTGATCGGCCCGCAGCGTATCGACGAAGAGGAAGACGAGGTTCGGGGGGGCCGCCCGGAGTTGGCCGCAGGCACCCCAGCCGACCGCGAGAACCAGGAGCGCGAGGCGCCGGGCCACGGCCGCAAGCCCAATACCCATGGCTTGAGACTCTTCTGGTTGTGCCGTTTTGCCAATCGGGAGCTTCGCCCCCGAACCCCGACCAAGGGATTGCATCCCTTGGAACCCGCAATGATTGCGGGGTCCAGGGGCGAGCATCGCCCTTGGTGAGGTCTGGAGCGAAGCTCCAGTAGGGAAATGAAGTGCCGCTAATTCAGTGGTATTGGCCGTAAGCCCCGAGCCCCAAGCCTCAGGCCCCAGGTCGGCAGCCGCAAGGGCCAAGCCCCGTTCAGCGGTCACGCGCGCTCCCCTCGCCCGGTCTCGAGGCCTGCTCTGCCCAGGCCGACACGAGGCCGAGCAACGCTGCCCGCTCGCCGTCGAGGTGGCAGCGGGTCCAGGCTTTGCGCAGACTGACCCCGGCCGCTTCGCGCTGGCCCGAATCCCACTGGGCCCTGGCCAGCAGCCTCCAGTGCACGGGATCTCCGGGACCAAGCTCGACGGCTTTCGCGGCGGCCGTCACGGCCTGCGCCGGCAAGTCGAGCTCGAACGCCAGGTTGGCCGCGAACTCGAGCAGGAGCGGATGGGCCAGCGGTTGGTCGGTCGCTTGCGTGAGGAGCTCCCTGGCGCGCTCGCGGTTGCCCAGTCCGAGGGCGGCCTTCGCGAGGAGTACCTTCGTGAGCCAGGGGTGTCCCGTTGCCTGCCTGGCCATCGCTTCCAGGTAGGGCAGGGCGAGCTCCCACTCGCCACGGTAGGCCAGCAGCCATCCCAGCTCTCCCATGTCCCAGGGCTCCATGTGGTGGATCTGGCATTGCGCGAACAAGGTCAGAGCTTGGGCCCGAAGCCTCCGATCCAGCAGGTTGGCCAGTCGAGCGAAGGCCAGGGGCAGCCGGCCGGCTCCCAAGCCGGCCGCCTCCTCGAGGCTGGCCGCCGCCAGGTCGTGCTGGCCGCACAGCCCCAGCACCGCAACCTCGAGTAGTTGCAGGGACCAGTCCCGCGGTCGCCGGACCAGGAGCCGCCGCACTTCGCCGAGCGCCTCCTCGGTGCGCCCCGTTTCGAGGTGGGACGCGACTGCCACCAGGCCCAATTCGGGGAGGTCCCGTCCTGGCGCCACCGGCCGCGACTCGAGGTGTTCCCGCGCCCACGTGGCCAGCCGGTCAGCCAGGCCGGAGTCGCCGGTGACGGTCCGCAACTGGGCCGCGGCGCTCCTGCAGACGGCGAGAGCGTGCTCCTTCTCGGCGGCCGATCCGTTCCAGCCTCCGCCCAGTTCGGCCTGGACGGCCATTTGCCGCAAGCCGGTCCAGAGGTCTGCCCGGGCCGCGTCCGTGCGGCCGCATCGCAACTCCGACAGCCCGAGATCGAGCCAAGCCTCCGCAAGCTCGGGCCCGAGGGTCACGGCTCGCTGCAAGAGCACGACGGCGTCGGCGTGTCGCTGCATCCGCGCCAGGCAACGCCCGGCCCCGAGGGCGGCCACGGCCGAGTCCGGGTCCTTCTCGATAACGGCGTAGTACTGCCCCAGGGCCTCTTCGGCGCGGTTGGCCGCGGCGTTCTTGGTCGCCTCGAACATGGTGACGTTCTGCTCGCGCAGGTAGATCGGCACCTCCGAGGGGTTCTGGCTGGCAACGGCGCGGAGGAACTCGTCCGGGGAGACAGACCCGTCCCCGTCCGCGTCGAAAGGAAGCTCACTCGCATCGCGCGCGAAGCGGACGCACTCGGGCGGTGTCAGCTTCCCGTTCCGGTCGAGGTCGAACCGCTCGAACATGCGTTGCACCGACTCCGTGGGAGCGAGCGCCGGGGCCTCCCGGGGCAGGGGGAGCCGGCTTGGAGAGGGGCTCGGTGTTTCCTGCGGCGCTGCGGGGCCGGCCTGCGAGTCGGAAAGGGGCATTCCGGGCGGCGGAGGCAGCTCCTGGGCCCAGGCAACCACGGCCAGGGCCGGCTGCAGCAGCAGCACCAGAAAGAACCTCCGGCAAGTCGAGGCCATCACCAGTATCCGAAGATCCGCAGCCGCTCGCGCTGGACGGCATTCAGGTTCGTGAGAGGTGCGTCGGTCGTCGTCTGGTAGCGCTCGAGCCAGTCCATCAGGCGGCCGAGCAACGGCCCGGTCTCGTTCGCCCGGCGCTTGGAGAAGTCCACTCGCTCCTTCGGGTCGGCCACGGGGTCGAAGAGGAGCTGCTCGCCCAGCCGCCCGGCATCCGGGGGCTGGAAGCAGATCATGTGCCGGTTCGGAGTGCGCAGCGAATGCGCTCCAACGGTGCAACTGAAGACCGCCTGGTCTTTCTCGGGCGCTGCCGGGGCGCCGGGTCTCAGAAAACGTGTCAGGGAGCGGCCCTGGTGCTGGTGATCGGCCGGGATGCCGGCCCAGTCGAGGGCGGTCGGGGCGAGGTCGATGAGGCCGGCGAGGTCGGTCACGCGACGCGAGGCGGCGACCCCCGGACCCGCGCAGACCAGGGGCACGTGGAGGATCGTCTCGAAGAGGCCGAAGCCGTGTCCGAAGCGCCCGTGCTCACCCAGGTCCTCTCCGTGATCGCCCGCGACGACCATCAGCGTTTTCTCCGTGAGCCCCCACTCGAGGAGCCGGTGGGTCAACACACCCAGCCACATGTCGGCATACGTCACGCCGCCGTCGTAGTGCGCTCCGATGTGCTCGAGGTCCCGCTGAGAGAGACTCACGCGCATACTGGGCATCCTGGCCGGCAGCCCCACCGGCCCCGGCCGGCTCAGCAGACGCGCTCCGAAATCCCGCTCGGTTACCGGGTTGACCACGGACTCGGCCGGGACGTCCGGTCCGAACGGCGGCACCAGCGAACGGACCTTGGGTGTGCAGCCACGGTGCGCAAGCAGGCTGGATTGCAGGAACGCGAGTCTGAGCGGGTCGAAGGTGCCGTCCGAGATCGTCTCCAGGAGGTCGGATGCCAGAAAACCAGGTTGGTGCACGATCCCCGAGTAGCCCGGCTCGTGCAGATCGCCGAAGCCCAACGGCGGGCTGTACGGGGCATGGGCGTCGTAGCCGTGGACGAAGAGGAAGAACGGGGCCCCGTCCCTGTTCGCCTCCAGCCACGAGAGGGCTTGCGGCGCCGTGCCGAAGAAGGAACCCGGGACCGGGGTGGTCCAGTAAGTGTCGAAGCCCCGGTCGAGCCCAAAGGCGGGCATCAGGTGCCCGCCGGCCACGAAGGCCGCCGTGCGGTACCCGTGCGCGCGGAGCGTCTCCGCCAGCAGCCGGGCCGAAAGTCCCACCTTCTGATGGGTGTTGTAGACGCCGTGGCTGATGGGGTACTGCGACGTGAAGACCGTCGTGTAAGACGAGAGGCTGACGTTGGCCTGCGAGAACGCGTTCTCGAAGAGCGTGCCGCGGGCGGCCAGCCCATCGAGCGTGGGCGTGGTGGCGCGCCGGTATCCGTAGCACGAGCATCGGTCCGCGCGTAGCGCATCGATGAAGAAGAAGACGATGTTCGGCGCCGCCGCGCGCGCCGAGCACGTCACGGCAAGGCCCAGGATCAACAGCCGCGTCAGGGCGGCCACGCAAGGCTTCCACCCCCGCCAGCGGAACGTCGGGACCGCATCCATCAGTCGTGCTCGAGACGGCGCTGGGCCTGATCGGATAGCACCGCAGGCGCTCCCGTCTCGGAACCGAGCCATGCCTCCAGGACCTCGAGCAACTCCTTGCGATTCACGGCTGGAGGATACATCCCCCAGGCCTTCCTGAGCGAGGCCAGTGCCTCGTTCTGTAGCCCGCGCGCCCACTGCGCGCGCGCCAGCAACGTCCACAGCGCGGGGGACCTGCCGTTCAATTCGACAGCCTCGCTGGCCGACTCCAGGGCCCGCGAGTGCAGCCCGAGCCGCAGACAGAGCGAGGCGTGGAGCTCGAGCAACCGGGGCCCGGAGCGAAGAGGGCGCGGGTGCTCCTGCAGGGTGCGGATTGCCGTGTTCCGGTCGCCTTGGGCCAGGGCGCCGACCGCTCGGGCCATCGGGATCGCTCCATCGAGCAGGGCCCCGCAGTCGAGAAGCTCCTCGAGCAGGGGAACGGCGGTCTTCCAGCGACCGACAGTGGCCAGCTCCCAGGCCAGTTCGGCCATGCCGGGGGTCTCGAGGCCCCGGTTGAGAAGGGTCTCGGACAGATTGTCGGCATCCCTGTAAGCACCCCGTGCCAGGAGCGCTGCCAGACGGCCCAGGCCGAGCGGCGAACTCGGCGCGCCCAGCCGGCCGGCCTGCTCGAGACAAGTCTCCGCTTCCAGAGGTCGCCCCCCGCGACGGAGCAGCCACGATTCGAGCAGGTAGACGTTCCAGTCGCCGGGCAACCGTGAGTGGAGCTCCGCGAGCACCTTCATCGCTCCGGCGGAGTCTTCGGCACGAAGGCGGGTCCACAGGTCGGTCAGGAGCATCTGCGGTGGCAAGGGGGGGGCGGCGACCGGACGCCAAACGACCTGGGTCTGCATCCACTGCTCCACCCGCGCGGCCACCTCCGGCAGCCGGACTGCCCGGAGGAGGAGGTCCCGGAGCGCGGCCGCCACGTGCAGCACGTGCTGCTTCTCGAAGGCGCTGGAGGTCCATCCTCCCTTCAATCCGGCGGCCGTCTCCAGCAGGCGCAGGCCCGTGGACAGGGCGTGCTGGGCAGCCGGGAACCGCCCTCGCCGGTACTCCAGCAGAGCCAGGTTGAGCCAGGTCTCGGCTTGCGTCGGGTCCAGGTCCAAGCTCCGGTGGTACGCCAGGGCCGCCTCGACCGGGCGGTCGAGCTGCGAAAGAACCCGCCCCATGCCCAGATAGGGTTGCGCGAAGTCGAGCCTCGAATACAGCGCATGGACGTACATGTCCAGCGCCGAAACGAGCTCTCCTTGCGCGGCCGCCTGCCTGGCCCGGAAGATCTGGGGCAGCCCGTCCTTCGAGTAGACCGGGATGGTCGACGGGTTCTGATCGAAGACTGCCCGGGCGAACTCCGTCAGGCTGATGCGGCCGTCGCCATCGGCGTCGAAGGGCAGGTTGGACGGATCGCGCACGAACCGGCGCCACTCGGGTTCGGTCAAGCTACCGTCTCCGTCGACGTCGAAACGCCGGAACATCATCCGGATGGCGGGGCCCGGGCGCGCCAGGCTGTGCCGGCGAAGCGCGAAGGTCCGCGGCTCGAGGCTGGGGATCGAGACCAGCAGCTCCGAGACGGGGCCGATGGGCCCGGGCCGCGGGGGGGGCTGGCCCGGGTTCCGTTCACCCTGAGTAGCGGCCCCCTGGGCCGCGTATCGAAGGGCGCGGGCCAGGACCGGCAGGGACGCCGGGCCTACTGCCCTCGCCTGAGGCTCGGGCTGCTCCGCCAAGAGCCCCGTCGACGGCACGGCGAGCAGGACGAGGGCCAGGACGACGCTCGAGACCCACCGTCTCGGGGCTCGGGGCCAGGAGCTTGCCCCCCGCCGGGGCCGCGCGGTCCTGCGGTCACGCGGCGGGGCAGCAAGAGCTCCACCCACCCCTGCCCTCCGCCGGAGGGGGAGGGTCGGGAAGGGGGCAGCCGTGGTGCCTTGCAGCCCCTTCGGCCCAGACCTGACTCGCCGGCACTCGATCCTGCTTTGAATCACCAGTATCCGAACATCCTCATTTGACTTCGCTGCTCGTCCGACATCCGAGAAGGCTGGGCGTTGAGCTTACGCTCGTTCGAACGCTCGAGGAAGTCGAGCACCTGGCCCACCATCCGCTGGAGGGTGAGCGGCTCCCTGGCGGACAGATCGACCGTCTCTGCCGGGTCGGCCCTGGGGTCGTAGAGCACCTGACGGCCCAGACTGTCCTGGCGGAGTTGCTCGCACAGGAGGTGGCGCGTGGCACTGCGCACGGAGAACGAGCCCGTGATGCAGGAAAAGGCCACCCGCGACGGGTCGGCGGGCGGCCCGGAGTCGTGCCGCAGGTACTCCCCGAGCGCCTTGCCCTGGTGCTGGTGGGACGGAGGCACCTTGCAGAGCTCGAGTACGGTCGGGGCCAGATCGACCAGACTGACGACGTCGGTCACCCTGCGTCCTTGCGCCACCCCGGGGCCGGCCACGACCAGCGGCACGTGGATGGTCGGTTCGTAGAGCAGCGTGCCGTGGCGGAAAAACCCGTGTTCTCCGAGGCACTCGCCATGATCGCCGGCGACGAAGATGAGTGTGTCGTCGAACATCTTCAGGTCGTGAAGCCTCTCGACGAAGATACCGAGCCACATGTCGGCATAGCTCACGGCCCCGTCGTAGTGGGCGATGAGGTGCTCGACGTCGGCCCGGGTCAGCGCCGCGCGGAGGTTGGGAACGCGCACCGGCAAGCCGCTCGAGGAGAGGTCCCGGGTGAATCGCCACGGGGCCTTCGGAAGGCCGAAGTGGATCTCCTGGGTGGGCTCGTCCGGCACGTTCGCCGAGAAGGGAGGCACCAGGATCCGGGAGCGGGACGACTGGCCCCTCTGGGACATCCCGCTCGATTGGACGCTCTGCAGCTTTTGCAGGTCGAAGCTGCCGTCCTGCAGCCCCTCGGTGATGTTCGGCGAGAGGAAGCCAGGGACATGGCAGAGCCCCTCGTAGTCGTGATCGTACATCTCGCCGAACCCCAGGGGAGGGCAATAGGGTCCGTGCACGTCGTATCCCTGCAGGAAGACGAAGGACGGCCGATCGCGGTGGGCCTCCATCCAGTGCAGGGCCCTCGGAACGGTATCCGAGAACGAGCTGGACGATAGGGTCGTCCAGTACGTCTGAAATCCCTGGTTGAGACCGAAATTGGGGGCCAGGTGGCCCCCGCTGGCGAAGGCCCCCGTGTCAAAGCCGTGGGCGTGCAACACCTCGGCCAAGGTCTCTGCCTGGGGAGGCAGGGACTCCGACACGCTGTACACGCCGTGGCTGGGGACGTAGAGCGACGTGAAGATCGTCGAGTAAGACGAAACGCTGATGTTGGCGTGCGAGAAGGCGCTCTCGAAGAGGGTCCCGCGATCGGCCAACGAGTCGAGTGACGGCGTCGTCGGGCGGCGGTAGCCGTAGCAGGAGCAGTGGTCGGCGCGCAGGGTGTCGATGAAGAAGAAGACGACGCGGCGCGGGGAAGGCGGCGCGGGGGGCGCGGGACCGTCCCCGGCCAGCAGGCCCGTTGCGCAGGCGCACACCAGCATCCCCGAAAGGAGCAGCCTGGTTTTGCTTCGGCCCGTCGCCGCCAACGACCTCTCTCCGCCTATCCTCGAACAGTCGCGCAGTGTAGCACGCCAACTTGGCTTGCGGGAGGAATCGGGTGCGCTTGGGTGTATGCTTCGTGATCGGCAGGGACCGAAAGTGACGATCCGCGAGACCCGTTGGCACGACCGACTCGGCATGGCGTTGCCGATCATCGTCACCATCATCTTCGTGTTGGCCACGCTGATCATGGCGTTCAACACGTACTCGACCTCCCGTATTCGGGCCACGGGCGCCGTCCTGAACAGCTTCTCCGCACTGACGGCCGCCGAGGCCGGTCTCAACTGCGTCCTGCTGGAGATGCGCAACAGCCAGGGGTGGCTGACGCACGAGCTGGAGCTCGGGACCGACGGCAAGTTCGTCTGGACCGACCCGCTCCCGCGCCCCGTGCGGCTGAAGGGCGACACCACGGTCAAGGTGAAGGACGAACGCAAGGGCACGTACACGGGCACCCTCGGAAGCGGTCCCTTCGGTGCCGAGTTCGCCGTGCGGGCCGGACGCGTGCCGATGCAGGACGACCCGACCACCCCCGCCATCGACGAGGCGACGCGGTTCGCCCGCATCGAGAGCATCGGCAAGAAGAAAGACCCTGCCCGCAACCTCGATCGCTACACCCGCATCACCGTCATCGCCGAGGTTTCGAACTTCACCGAGTACGTCATCTATGACGGCGAGAAGGTCGTCCTGGGCATGGGCGCTCACAACGACGCCCACCACTCCAACGTCTTTGCCGACGGGCGCATCTACGGCCACGAGGCGACGTTGCTGGGCAACATCGAGCAGAACGGCACCCTCCAGAGGTTCGTCAACCTCGACTGCCTCCGATCGGCCGGACCGGTCGTCTTCAAGGACACCTACCAGGTCACGTTCCAGCAGCCCAAGTCCCTGCTCGGAAAGACGATCGAGCTGGGCCCGGCCAACGACTCGGCCGCGGCGTCGGGGCTCGAGACCGCCTGCGGCAACGTGCTCGACGGTCCTCGCGGCGGCGCACTCTCGTTGCCCATGCTGAGCCGGGACTTCTATGTCGGACAGGTCTCGCAGGGCGGCGTCGACGTCAGCAATCGCCCGACCGGCAAGGAGTACATCTACTACTACCCCGGCGAGCTTCCCGCCGACGTCATCGAGCTCGACTTCGGCCGCAGCGGGCACGCGGGCGGTCCCGTCCCGCCCGACGACCAGAACGCTCTCGGACAGGACTACCCGGCCGACTTCAACGGGCTCGTCTATTCGTCCAAACCGGTCGTCGTCTGGGGCAATCCGGATCGCGACGTCACGCTCTTTTGCGAGAAAGACATCTTCGTCGTCGGCGACCTGAACTGCAACCGGACGCACCGCCAGAACTACAAGCCGCGGTACCAGATGCCCGACGGCACGGCCATCGACGGGACGCCCTACTACCAGTACCGGCCCAAGGACGAGGTGAAGTACCTGGACGGATCCACGGGCGACCTGGTCGCTCCCGCCGACCAGGAGCGCGTCGCCATGGCCCTCATCTCGATGGGGCGCATCTGGTTCGACCACCGTCATCCGACGCGGTGTCTGGCCAACGAGCTGCGCGGCCTGGTCAAGCTCGAAGTCCTCACGCGGGTGCTGGGCAACGAGACCAAGGCCTACGAGTGGGTGCGCTACCCGGATGCGTCTCCGGCCCCGGACTGTCCTCCGATTCAGGCGGCGGGCGTCGTTCAGCCGGGAAGCTCCGGAGACGACCTGATCCCGACTCTGCGCAGCTATTTCGGGCAGGCAGGGGGCGGCAACGCCGCCGGCAACCTCTGGGTGACCACGGCGTCCTACGACGTCATCAAGCAGTCGTTCGTCGCGGCCGTGGCCGACGGCCAGTTGACCCGTGAAGAGATGGACGGCACGCCGACCACGACCGGTCTCGCGGACGTCATCGTGCAGCGGCTGGCCGCGGACGAGCCGCAGTACGCCAACTTCTGGCCGGCGGCGCCCGATCCCGACCTCAAGGACCTGACGCCGCCGCAGCTCGGCGCCTTCACGGCCCCGCAGCGGTTGTACAACCTGGTCTACGACGAGAAATCGGCCAACCTGTCGTCGCATCCGCCCTTCGGCAAGTACTCCGACCAGGAGGGGACGAACCAGCCGATGATGGACGACGAGCTGTACATGCCGCAGGAGGACCTGTACGCGATGCTCTTCGTGGGCGCCAAGTTCCACGATGACCCGTCGCAGAACGCCTCGGACGATCCCCGCAGCGTCAACCGGCGGTTCGACTACCTGGGCAACGCGCGCGGTCTGAAGGTGCACTACCTGACCAGCATCCGCAGCCTCGAGGAGCAGAAAGCGAACAACCTGTCGAACATCCTGACGCCGATGATCCAGCGGTTCGTGGGCAGCGAGATCCGGATGGCCCAGGTCGCCACCCACCCGCCCGCCCTGCGCGTGGGGCACTACTGGCCCCCGATGCGCCGCCGGATCTACGATGCGACGCTGGCCGTGCGGCCCCCGCCGATGATCCCGCAAACGGTCGAGATCCGCACCTGGGAACAAACCGGCGCCAACAAGGCGGACTACGAGGCCTTCCTGGCCAAGTGAGGCGCCTTGCAGGCTCGGCCTTCTCCAGAGGCCGGCTGTGCCCCGGCAGGTGTTTCGCGGTGGCATAATGGCCAGCGTGAAGATGAAGCACGCGGTCATCGACACGTCGCCACGAGCGAATCTCCCATGGCCCCGCTCTTCACGGCCCACGAGGCGCTGACCTTCGCTGGGCCGGGACTGCGAGGGCAGCACCTTGCGGAAGTTCCGGTCGTCCGCCGACCGGGACTGCGATGAGCCGATCGGGAGGAACACGATGAGCCAATCAGGGTGGATCGCCGACTTGCTGACGGACCTGCGGAGTCCGTCGGAACAGACGCGCAGGTCGGCCGTGATCTGGCTCGCCCAGATCGGGGACCTCTCCACGGTCGGTCAGCTCGAGCAGTTGGTGACGGACGCTTCCGCGGACGTTCGCTACCATACGCGTCGGGCCATCCATGAGATCCACCGGAGGTGCAGCAGCGGTCGGGCCGTTCTCTCTCCGAGCGACAGCCCGGAGGAAGGGCTGAAATCACCGGATGCCGCCGTGAGACTCCGCATGGCCTGCGCCCTCGGAACACATCCAAGGCCGGAGCTCGAGCCCTTGCTGCTCCACGTCCTGTCGAGGGAGTCCGATGTGCGCGTGCGGGCGACTCTCGTCAAGGCGCTGGCTGCCCTGAAGGACCCCACGCACGAGCCCGTCCTCCTCACGTTCCTCGACGACTCGGATCCGCGGGTGCGTGCCAATACCGTGGAGGCACTCGGGTCCTACGCGAGCCCGACTGTGCTGCAGCGCATCCAGCCCCTGACGGGAGACCCGGATCTCCGAGTACGAGGCAACGCGTTGGTTTTCATGGGTCGCCGTGAGCCCCAGAGCGTTCGCCCGGCCGTCACCGAGCTGCTGGCGGCCGAAGCTCCGGCGGCCCACGCGACTGCCCTGTATGTGTTGCGTGCCGTCGGAGATGCCTGGTGCTACGAGAGGCTCAAGCAGCTTCTTTCGGCGTCGGAGCCGGCCGCCGAGAACCCGGAGACTCACAGGACCCTGGGCTACCTCACCCCGCGTCTGGGGCCATCGGGAGGCGAGGTCACCGCGGTTGCTTCGACCGACCCGGAGGACGGCTCCCCGGAAGCTGTCGGCACCGACGAAGCAAGCGAGCCGAGCGGTCCCATCTGTTTTACCGAACTGACTCGGGACCTGGACACCTTCAGGTCTCTGGGTGACTGGCAGCTTGCGCTGACCTCGGACGACTACCCGAAGCGAATCCACGCCGTCCAGAATGCCCAGCTTTTTCCCCGGCGAGTGGTGCTGGGCAAGCTCAGGCGCCTGATGCGCTCGGAGACGCACGCTTTTGTCCTGGCCACGCTGGTGAAGGCCCTGGGAGTGCTGGGAGAGGAGCAGGACGTCGGTCTGATCCAGGCGCACCTGCACTCGCCCGATCCTCGGGTCCGGTCCAATGCCATCGAGGGCTTGACGGCCCTGGGCACCAGCGAGGCCGTCGTGGCTTTGAGGGCCCTCCAGTCGGATCCCCATCCTCGTGTCCGGGCGACAGTCGCGAGGGGGATGTACTCTCAACAGCCAGAAGCGGCGCTCGGCGAGCTTCGGAGCCTCTTGACCTCGGGCGAGCAGGCAGCGGAACGCGCGGCCCTGTTTGCCCTGGACAGCCTCCCGGAGCCAGCTCGGGCCAGAGACGTGCTCCGGGAGGTCTTGGGCAGACTGTCGCCGGGTGCCTGCGCGCGCTTGCTCAAGCGATTCGAGCCGCTCGCGGGAGTCTCGCGGATCCTGGACGGGATTCTCGATCCTTCCCCGGGGACGAACGAGCACGAGCTTCCGGCAGGCGTGGTCGACAGCCTACTGGCGGGCATGGGGCATCCCAGCGCGGCGCGCCGGCTCGCGATCCTCGAGCGCCTGGCCCGCAGCCGCGAGCTGCGGGTGGCGATCCAGTGCGAGCTATCCTCATCCGACGAAGATGCGGCTGTCCGGGAGACTGCTCGGGACCTGTTTTCGAGACTGCCGCATCCTCAGCAACGAGAGGTGCTCCTGGTCTCGATGGGACGCAGGATTCGGGACCTTGCGCGCAGCGGCCGACCGTCGGTCCTGGGGGCCGAGATCCTCTTGACTACCCTCGAGAGCGTCGACCTCGCCGCGGGTCCGGCCGCTCCCCAGGCCTGCACCTCTTGGCAGCGAAACGAGGTGCTCATGGCTCTCGGCGAGGTCGCCTTGACGGCGCAGGCCCAGGGGACCTTGCAGGACCCGGAGCTGAGGTCGCTCGCCTCCCGGAGCGTGGCCCTGCAGGCTGCCTTGGCGGCGGGTCCGCCCGAGTTCCCCCCACCCATGCCCTTCCCCGGAGGGGGAGGGTTGGGAGGGGGGCGACCCTCGGATGCGGCCCGGCCGCAAGAGCCATCGTTCAGCGCGCGGCAGGACCGCGAGCCGGCGCCGGAGACCCCGCAGTCCGCGCTGCCCGTCGCCTGGCACCACCTCGTCGAGCGGGTCCGCGGCAACTCCGTCGTCCTCGCCGTGCTCGTCGCAGCAGTGCTGGCTCTCACGATGTTGGGAGTCTACGCCACCCACCCTCTCCGGTAGAGGCTTCCCAGCGGGCAGGCCAGCGACCGCGCCATGGTCCTTTCACTCTGCCGCCCTCCGGGGCCTGCTCGAGCCGGTCGGCCACGTTCCTGGCGCACCCCGCTACCTTGACTTATTCGACCAAAGTCGAATAATTATTCGAGTATGGTAGACAACACCTTCCGCCTGCAACAGAACGAGTGCAGAGCTGCTCTCCTGGAGCGGCTGGCGGAGCGCAGCCCGGCCCGAATCCAACTGCTGTCCGGACCTCGCCAGGTGGGCAAGACCACCTTGCTGCTGGAGCTGGCTGGCAAGCTCGGCGCGCCAGCCGTCTATGCAGCCGCGGACGGACCCGAAGCCACCGTACCCGGTTTCTGGGAGCGCCTCTGGACTCGGGTCGAGGAGACGGCGTCCAGCGTTGGGAAGGCAGTCCTTCTCCTGGACGAGGCCCACCTTCTTCCCGGCTGGGCAGCTCGGCTCAAAGGGGAATTCGACCGGGTGTGCCGTCTCCGGTTGCCGGTACACGTCGTCGCCACCGGTTCCTCGGCGTTACTGCTGGCTGCCGGCTCACGCGAGAGCCTTGCCGGACGGTTCGAGCGCCTGACCTTGACGCACTGGACCGCGGCGTCGCTCGCGACGACCTTCGGCTTGGCCCCGGAGGAGGCCGCCGTGGTCTATGTCAGGCAGGGGGCCTACCCCGGCGGCGTGACCCTGATGCGAGACCCGGCACGATGGACCGCCTACGTGCGAGACGCCATCGTCGAGCCCACCATCGGCCGAGACCTCGTGGCGCTGGCTCCGGTGCGCCGGCCAGCGCTGCTGCGGCAAGTCTTCGGGGCGTGTGTTGCCTCGCCGGCCCGGATCCTCTCTCTGCAGAAGCTCCAGGGGCAGCTCCAGGATGCCGGGGCACTGGAGACCATCGCCCACTACCTGGCCTTGCTCGAGGAGGCCTACCTGGTTGCCGCGCTTCCGAAATTCTCTCCGCGCAAGCACCGGCAGCGTTCCTCGCCCCCAAAACTCGTCACATTGAGCGCCGCCCTCCTCGCTGCGGCCGAGCCTCGCGGTGCGCCCGAGCCTGGAGCCGAGCCCGGACGTTTCGGACAGTGGCTCGAGAACGCTTGTCTTGCGATGGCCTGGAATGCCGGCCAGCAGGTTGCCTACTGGAGAGAGGAACCCTTCGAGGTCGACGGCGTGCTGGACGGGAGCTGGGGCGCCTGGGCGATCGAGGTCAAGTCGGGGCGAGTCGCGGCGGCCGACCTGCGCGGCCTGCTCGAGTTCACGGGCCGCCATCCTGCCTATCGACCGTTGCTGATCTCGGACGAGAGCGGTCGCCTGGTCGCCGGGCGGGCCGGCATCCCGTGGATCGATTGGCGTCGGTTCCTGCTGGAGGGGCCACCCAAAAGGGTGTGAGCGGGGCGCGGGTTCCAGGGGCGGGCAGTCTGGCGTTCTTGCTTCGAACGTGCTGTGGCGTGGCAACGATCGAGATGCGCGACCTGGTGGAAAGTGACGACCATGCGCGCAAGATAAGCTTTGACTCCTGAAGCCGTTGACTCGCTGACGCGGCCCCCCGGGGTCCCCTTTTCGTGAGCGCCGGAGCACCGCGAAGCAGCTCGCCAAGGGTCCTCCCGGGCATGCGGGACTTCGAAGGGTACGTGGGCCCTACGGGCTTGCGGGAAGGCCTGCGGTGACGTACAGTGTGAGCGAAAAGCTACGTATTCGCAGGAGGTCCTTCGTGCAAACCAAACTCACACTCCGTATGGACGAGGACATCATCAAACAGGCAAAGTCGGCAGCGAGAGAGATGGGAAAGTCGCTGTCAGAGATGGTGGAGGACTTCTTTGCCGTGTTGACCAGAGTCCGAGGGAAAAGGAGCCGGGGGGAGTTGACCCCAACGGTCCGAGCTCTCAAAGGCTGCCTGAGGGGTGCCACGGTGGATGAGACTGACTACTGCAAGCATCTGGAGGAGAAGTACCGATGAAGGTCCTGTTCGATGTGAATGTCGTGCTCGACCTTCTCCTGAACAGAGAACCCTTTGCCGCTGATGCCGGTGAAGTACTGTCGATGGCCGAGGAAGGAAGGGTCAGTGGCTTTCTGTGTGCTACAGGGGTCACCACGATCCACTACGTGGCGAGAAAGACAGTCGGCACGGCTGCGTCGAAGAAGCGCCTGCAGAAGCTGCTCGGCTTTCTTCACGTGGCCAAAGTGGATGCCTCGATCATCGACCGAGCATTGCAGTCGACCACAGATGACTTTGAAGACGCCGTGGCTGTTGAGGCATCCGCCGCGGTGTCCGCCGAGGCGATCGTGACCAGGAACCTCACCGATTTCAAGGGTGCCAGGATTCGGGCGTACACCCCAGCCGAGTTCATAGCGACCATGCTACGAGGCAAGTCGCCGCCGTGATCGTGGAAGGAGAGCCGGAAGCCCGTGGTGCTGCCACCCAGCCGCAGAGGGTGCGGCTCCCCTACAAGGTCATGAAGGAGCCCCCTTTCCTCCGGACAAGACGGAGGGCACGCTCGCCTGCAGGGACGCCTCCGTGCAGGAAGGTCGTTCGGGCTGCGTCCCTGGCCCGCTCCTCGAGCCAGCGGAGGATGACCACATCGGGGTCTCGGCGCGTCGCTCGGGCCTCGTACATCCGATCGAACTCGTCCGGGAGGGTCGTCAGGAAAAGACCGGGATCATCCGTGTTGAGCGACACGGCCAAGTTGTCAGCGATCAAAGTGTCGTAGCGCAGGTCCGGGTAGTCCGAGCACCCCGGCCAGACCAGCAGATTCGACGTCGGGTTCGCTTCGATGGCCACCCCCTGCGTGGCCAGCCGGCAACGCAAGCTCCGCTGCAGGCCAGCCATGACTTCGAGCCAGTGGCTCTCGCAGTCGACGCGATGGAGCCCCGTCGTGTCGGCTCCCTGACACAGCAGGCCCAGCAGCTCTCGCTCGGACCTTGGCTGCTCAAGCACCTCGCAACGTCCCGGTTCGAGCTCCGCGCGCATGGCATCCCAGCAAGCTTCGACTTCTGGGTGCATCCCGGGCGGGATTCGGCCGTGCAGAACGCATCGGATTTCTCCTGCCAGCCACTCGGACTGGCGACCCTCCAGCCAGTCGCACGCCCGTCCCCAGGCCCAGACCAGATCGAGCAGGTGAATCGAGAGCGGCAGCTCGACCTGGTTGCGCCGGGTCGAGTAGAACCTCTCAGGATCTTCGGCGAGTACAAGTCCATGTCCGATGCGCCCCCACCGGCCGGCCAGCAGAATGCCTCGGACCTCGTCGACATGGCGAAGCCCTGTGGCCAGATCCCACACGTCTTCCCCCACGTGGAACGTGCGGCCGAGACGGATCGGCCGTTCGTCAGGGTCACGGCGCTGGCCGTCGCAAAGGTCCACGAGGTGGGCGAAGGCAGGGGCGAACACGCGGGGAGGCGTCAGACGCTCGTTGCCTGCGGCATCGATGCCCACGACGAAGGGGCGCAAGTCCGGGAAGTCCCGGAGCACCGCCCCCAGTGCCTCGGCCTGGCGCAAGACCTGGAAAGACAGGATGTGACCGCCCTTGAGAAAGTGGCAAAGGAACCCGACTTGATGAGCGGGGGGTCTTCCCCGTGTTACGCGGCTCACGCCGGCCGGGGGATCGGGCGACTTTCGGTCACGCAAATAGCGGGTGAGCCGCTGTAGTTGAGGCTGCATCCCCGGGGGGATTGTGGTGCCACGGCGGGGGTGCGCTGTCGGGGGAGTCGTGCCG
>JACQZL010000087.1 GCA_016213865.1 Candidatus Rifleibacteriota bacterium | reverse complement strand
CCGGCGATCCGGCATCACCGGCTACTGGCTACTGGCTACCGGTTGCCTGTCACCTGTCACCTCTGGACGTACTCCGATTCTCAGGAAGCAGATCATGCAACTTTTCCAAAACCTCGGGCCGCCTGCGGCGTAGTAGGAAGTAGTATGGTCACCCGGAACGCCTTCCAACCGCTCTCCCCCAGCATGAACTCTCGATTCGCCGCCCGGCTCCTCGCACTGCTCCTGGTCGCCGTTTTCGTGGCCGGGTCTGCCTTCGCGCAGGTCAAGGTCGACCCGATCGGCACCTACCGCACCTCGGACAGCCTGGGCAACGAGTATCGCGACATGGGCGCCGGCATCGCCCAGATCCAGACGGTCAAGCGCATCCCGTTCTTCAACCTGGACGGCAAGCAGCGCCTGGACCGGTTTTCCACCTACGGCTCCAGCCTCAAGGACCGCAACTTCAAGGCCGCCGCCAGCGCCGTCCATCAGGACTTCTCCAGCGGCCTCGTCAAGGACCTGACAACGGTCTTCTTGACCGACGTGCTGACCAAGGTCGCCAAGGGGCAGGACCTCAACACCGCCCTGAGCGATTCGATCAAGGGCATGACCAGCAAGGAGTTCCTGGCGGGCAACCTGCTCGGCGGCACCCTGGGCTGCATCCTGGGCACGGCCGTCCCGGTGCCCGCGCTTCCTGGCCTTGCCGGCCAGATGATGGGCAACCTGCCGCTCCTGGCAGGCGCGATGCTGGGCACGCGCGTGGGCGTCAACCTCATCAACGGCCGCAGTGCCTTCGCCGGCATCAACCCGCTCGAGTTCCTCTGTCAGGCGGCCGGCAGCTCCATCGGTATGGTACTGGGCGGGCTCCTGCCCGTGCCGACCCTGGGTCCGATCGTGGGCGGCGCAATCGGCGGCACGATGGGCGTCAAGTTCGCCACCTGGCTCCAGAACAAGATCCACCCGCCGTCCGTCCCGCAGGCACCCGAGGTGACCGGCACGGCCTCGCTCGTGGCCGCCGCACCTCCGACGGCCGCCCCGCAAGCGCCGCAGACCTCGACCAACCTGGCTGGATTGCAGGCGACCGACTTGCGCAAGCTGAGCGACAGCCTGTACCGCGACCACCTCCGCGCCACCGCCTCGGGCGATCGCGCCGGTGCCGAGACGACGCTCAGGTCGTACAAGCAGGTGCAGGAAGCCCTCGCCGCCCAGCGTTGAGCCAACCCACCGACGCCCCCGGCTTTGGGTTTGGGCTCTTCTGCCTTCTGTCTCTCAGTTCCGGAGTTCGGCCCAACTGAACGACACAGGACGGCGAAGTGCTCTGGTGGCCTGGGCGTATTCCATGATTTCAGCAGCCCCGTCGAGTGGACAAGGTAGAAGCGGCATCTTGCCGCTTCAGTCACACCGCGGTGCCCGAGCTCGGTTGCGTTACACTCGAAGCGGCTGGAAGCCGCTTCTACCCTCCTCTGTTCAGCGCTGATGCGGAGTCATCGCCACCGGACAGAGTGCAGACTGGAGACTTGTGAATCCAGTCACCGGACCGACGCCCAGTCCCCGAGCGCGGATTCCGGGCGTCACTGCGGATCGACAACCTGCTTGAGCTGGTAGTACTTGCGCGAGGCGTTCCAGTCCTCCTGCTGAAGGACCAGGAACTGCAGCCGGGACTGGATCTCCTTGACCAGCCCCGCAAACGGCTCGAGGCTCTCGCCCTGGGCCTTGCGCGCCTGGAGCGCGCCGACGATCAGGTCGAAGGTGCCGAACTGCTGGCGTTCGGATTCGTCGACCACCAGGCCCACGAGCTTGTCGGCGATCCGGTCGCGCAGCTCGACGTCGCCCTTTCCGTGGGCCTTGGCGATGCGCCACATCCGGAACTTGGTCGGCACATCGGCCGTCACGTAGTTGACCACGACCTGCCCGATCAAGACAAAGGCGAGACTCCCGATGACGGTCCCGATGGCGGCGCCGATCCCCGGGACCAACGCGGCTCCGACGGCACCTCCGAGCGTCAGGCCGGCGTACTTCAGCCCGGACTTGGCCGCGCCTTTGACGATGGCCAGACCCACGCAGTAGCAGATCCCCAGCGGGCTGACGCCGTTGCGCAGGACCTCCGAGACTCCCTTGAATTGCTGCGAGAGCTCGTAGGTCTCCTCGCCGGCCTGCTGGGCCATCGAGCTGGTGGCGTGCTTGACGCCCGCGGCCAGGGCCGTACCCAGGTTCTCGACATCCAGCTTCTCGAGGCAATCGATGAGGCGCCCCGCCACCAGGTCCAGCGTCAGGACGCCCAGCGTGGATGCAGCCGTCCGGGATATCTGCCCCAGGAACGGGTGGAGCAGCAGCACCACGTCCATCTCGAAGTCGACCTCGCACTTCTGGCCGGCCGCCTGACGGACGTCCGAGAGCATGAAGTCGATGGCGATGCACCCGTTGGTCTCGAGGTGGTATCCCTTGGCCTTGAGGAGCTTCTCTCGCACGAAGGCAGGGGCGCGGTCGAGGTCAATCCGGGCCTTTCCGCCCACATCGAGGAAGACCCGGTCCGCCCGGTCCCGGAAGAGGCTGCGGACCTCGGCGTCGAGGTTCTCGGCACGATCGGCGCGAGCGACCACGGCCCGCGCCGCCTTCTCGAAGGCCTGGTACAGCTTGCCCGAGAGCGCATGGGTGAGGCCCGTCTGACTGGCGGGCTGCGCGGCCAGCACGGCCGGAGCGGCCCAGGTCGAAGCGAGAGCAACGATCAGGAACGCTGCCAACAGCCGGCGCGCAGGTCTCCAATCAAGGCCCATCGAAGTTCTCCGGAGTTCGGGTTACGCGGTCGTCATGGAACGAACGGCGACCATCAGGAGCAACGCTCCGAACCCGACTACGTGGCGCACAGGCGGTTGTTGCAGGGGGACGTGCCAGGTGTCAGGTGTCAGGTGCCAGGTGTCAGGCCGCTCGCTGACGCTCGCGGTCCCGGTCCGCAGCCCACATCCACGCATCAATGGCTCCATGCGTCCATGCAGCCTTGCAGCCACCCAGCCACTCAGCCACTCAGCCCCCTACAGCCAGCCGCCCCGACCGAGTAGAATCCGGATCGCATGCGCGGCGCAGATCCATCCGACGATCGCCGCTGGGTCGATGCATGTCTCGCCGGCGACGCCGATGCCTTCTCGCAGCTCCTCTCTCGCTACGAGACGATGGTCTATAACCTGGTCTTGCGCATCGTCCATCAGCGCGAGGAAGCGCAGGACATCACGCAGGAGGCCTTTCTCAACGCCTACACCCACCTGGCCGACTACGATCCCCAACGGCCGTTCGTCGCCTGGATCTTGGGGATTGCGCGTAACCAGGCGCTCTACAGGCTGCGGGGGCTCAAGCGGCGGGAGGTGGCGAGCGATACGATCGAGGAGCAGGGGACCCCGGCCGCGGATTGCGACACCGCCCGGCGCGCCGAGCTCAAGGAGCTGGAGCGGGAGGTCCTTCGATGCCTCGACAGTCTGCCGGAGAAGTACCGAACCGTCCTGGTCCTCCGGCATATGTTGGAGAGGACCTACCAGGAGATCTCCGACGCGCTCTCGATGAACCTCGGCACCGTCAAGACAAACATCCACCTGGGACGCAAGCAGCTCCGCGAGCAACTGGAGAGGCTGTCGCTGGTCGACCCGGGGAGGTAGGCCCGCGCCAAAACTTCGCTCTCCTGGCGGCATAGTCTGGGAAGGAGCCCTCTCCCTCGAGGGTCCTGAACCTGCCCACGACGACGAGGTGTCCGATGGACTGTACGAGAATCCGCGACCTGGTGGAGCTGGAAGTCGGCGGCAAGCTGGACGCTTCCGGGACCCGGGACGTCACCGACCACGTGGCCGCTTGCGGCGCTTGCCGCGAGTACCGTGAGGCCGCCCTGGTCGCGGCCCGGGCGTTGGCTGCCGTGCCCCTGGAACCGTTCCCCGAGAGGCGTTCCCGGCAGATCATGGCCCTGGTCAGGGGGCTGCCCAGCCCGGACCGGCGGTCGTTCTGGGCGCGGCTCGTGGCCTCGTTTACGCCCGCCCGGGCGTGGGGCCTGGCGGCCGTGCCGGCGATGGCCGCGGTCGTCCTCTTGCTGTGGCCACGCGGCATCGGCCCGAACGGCGATCCGGAGCAGCGCCCGCCTGCTCGGCCCATGACCGTCGCGGTCCGTCCCCCGACCCGGCCTGCGCCAGCGCCCGCGCAGGTCCCCGCCGTGGCGCCGGTTGCCCCTCTGGGCACGATCGCCGCTCTCGCGGGCGAGGTCTCCGTCGCCGGCAGGCGCGTTCCGGGGGCCGCAAAGGTGCCCTTCTCGAACGGCGACGAGGTCGTCCTGCACGGGGCCGCCGGCAAGGCCACCCTCGCTTGGGCCGACGGAACCCGGGTCAGCCTGGAGCGAGCGGCCCGTGCCCGGCTCGGTCCCCGAAGGCTGCAACTGCTAAGCGGGAGCGCTCTGGCCGCTGTCTCGCGCACGGGCAGCGGCTTCGAGCTGGAGTTGTGCTCGTTCCAGGTCCGCGTGATGGGGACCCGCTTCGCCGCTGACTGTTCCCACTGCGAAGTGCAGTTGCTGGAGGGCCGCGTCAAGGCGAGCCACGGTCTCCAGGAGGTCGTGCTGTCCCCGTCGCAGGCCGCGATGCTCGATGGCACCAACCTGCGGCGCCGCACGCTCTCGGAAGCCGAGCGGCGCGAGCTGACCACCCGGTTCGCCGGCTTCGAGGGAGCCGCGAGCCTCTCGGCTGCCCTGGGAGTCTCCGTGCAAGCCCTCAACGGCTTCCTCAACGGAGCGGCCCTACCGCCGGCGGAGCTTCTCTCGCCTCCGGGCGCCGCCCAGTCCAGGCCGCCGGAGGGCCCGAAGACAGGAACGGCTGCCTCCGGGCAGGAACAACCCGCTCCGTTCAATCCACTGCACGGCCTGGGCCGCTGAGCGCCTTTCGACCATGACTGTCTGCGTGGCCGCGGTGGACTGCGGAACGAGCTGGACCAAGGGGGCCGTCTTCGATGTGCGCGGCGAGCTTCTGGGCCTGGCTTCGCGACGCACGCCCTCCTCGACTTTCTCCGACGGTCGCGTCGAGGTGGACCTGGCCCGGCTCTCGAGGGCCGTGTTCGCCGTCCTACGCGAGGCCGCCTCCAGGGCGGGCGTACGGCACTCCGACGTCGCCGGCATCGCCGTGACGAACCAGAGGGCCACGCTGGTCTGCTATGACCGTGACGGGCTTCCGGACGGCGCCGGCCTCTCCTGGCAGGACCTGCGCGGAGGCCCGGCGCTGGATTGCTTCGAGGGCCGCGTCTCCCGCAAGGAGTTTCACCAGCTCACCGGCCTTCCGCTCGACCCGGTCTTCACGGTCGGAAAACTGGCCTGGCTGCGAAAGCACCAGCCCGAGCGGTTCTCCCGGGCGGCCAGGTTCGGCCTGATTCAGGACTTCGTCCTGGGCCGGCTGGGGGCCCCCACCCCCGGTTGCGATCTCTCGAATGCGTCGCTGACGGGCCTCCTCGACCTCAGGACCCGTTCGTGGAGCCCCGCCATCCTCGAGGCGCTCGGCCTTTCGCCTGCCCGCCTGCCCGCCCTGGTGGCGCCCGGCCGTCAGGTCGGCGTTCTGGGCCGCACGGCAGCGTCGCGAACCGGTCTCGCGGAGGGGACCCCGCTCGTGTCGGGCGGAGGCGACCAGCAGTGCGCGGGACTGGGCGCGGGCGCGGTGCAGCCGGGCATCGTGGCCATCACTCTGGGGACCGCGGCGGCCCCGCTCTGCTTCACGCAGCGACCGGCCCTCGATCCCGCCGTGCGCGTCACCTGCTGCGTCCATGCGGCACCCGGCACCTGGGAGGTAGAGGGCCTGCAGAACTCGGCGGGGGTCTGCCTCGAGTGGCTCGCCCGCCAGGTCAACGGCGGACGCGCGCTGGGCCCCGCGTTCTTCGCCGAGGTCGCGGCGCGGCGTCCAGGCGCCAACGGACTGCTCTTTCTCCCGTACCTCGCCGGTGCCTCGGCGCCGTACTGGATTCCCGAGGCCACCGGGACCTTCCTCGGGCTGCGGCTGTGCCACGGCAAGGCCGACCTGGCCCGGGCCGTCCTGGAAGGCGTCTCGCTGCAGACTCGGGCCATCCTGGAGGTCTTCCGTTCGCTCGACCTCCCGATCCGCGAGGTCCGTCTCACAGGCGGCGGCACGGCGATCGCCGCCTGGAACCAGATCCAGGCGGACCTCTACGGGCTCTCGGTCGCTACCCTGGCGAATCCGCAGGCGACCCTGCTGGGGGCGGGCATCCTCGCCACGCTCGGGATCGGGGCCCACGACTCCGTGGCGCAGGCGACGAAGGCCATGATACGCACGCGCGAGCAATACGATCCGGAGCCAGGGCGGGTGTCGGAGTATGATGAGGTCTACCGGGCGTACTGCTCGGTCCACGACGGATTGACGGCCGGCCGCGTCTTTGCGCGGTTGACCGGACGGAGTTGAGGACGTGGACGATCTCTACGAACGACTGCTGGTCTTCACGGAGGACGCCGTCTACCGGTACCAGTACGAAGACGGCGTGCTACTGACGGCCAACCAGGGCCTGGTCAAGGTCCTGGGCCTGACGTGTCCCGCAAGCGACATCGTCGGCAGACGTCTGCGGGACATCCTGGTCTACACCGAAAAAGAGGGGGCGGTGCGCGCGGCGATCGAGCTGACCGGCGAGGTGCACAACTTCGAGTACCACTTCAAGACTCTCTCGGGCGAGGACCGATGGGTCTTGCACGACTCGTTCCTGTCCCACGACCCCGACACCGGCCAGAGGGTGGTCGAGGCAATCGCGAGGGACATCACCGCCCGCAAGCAAGCCGAGCTTGCCATGATGAGGATGAACGAGGTCCTCGAAGAACGGGTCCGCCAGCGCACGGAGGAGCTGGAAGCTGCCAACGAGGAGCTGCGCATCTTTGCCGTCTCGATGTCCCACGACCTGCGCGCGCCGGTGCGCCACATCGAGAGCTTCAGCCGGCTCCTGCTCGACCGCTACGGAGACCACCTCGACGAGACCGGACGCGAGTACCTCGACTTCGTTCACAACGGGAGCCATCAACTGGCCTCGCTCATCGACGAGTTGCTCAAGCTCTTTCGCCTGTCGAGGGCCGACCTCAAGCGCGAGGCCGTGAACCTGAGCACCATGGCCAGGGAGATCGCCGCCGAGCTCCAGCACGCGGACCCGGAGCGGAGGGCCGAGTTCGACATTCGCGAGGGGCTCGTCGACGAAGGCGACCCCACCCTCCTTCGGACGGTGCTCTTCAACTTGCTGGCAAACGCCTGGAAGTTCACCTACAAGCGCCCGACGAGTCGCATCGCCGTGACGGCCAGCGAGGGACGCGACGGCCGGACCTATCTCGTGCAGGACAACGGCGTGGGCTTCGAGCCCGCCTACGCCCACAAGCTCTTCCAGCCTTTCCAGCGTCTCCACAAGGCCTCGGAGTTCCCGGGCTCGGGCATCGGCCTGGTCAGCGCCCAGCGGATCGTCGCCCGCCACCAGGGCCGCATGTGGGCCACGGGCCAACCCGATCAGGGCGCCAGCTTCTACTTCACCCTCTGGCACAGGTGAGGAGGGCCGGCGGGCTCGGCGGGTCAGGGCCGGCAGCGAGGCCTCAGGCAAGCACAGATCTCGTGGACTCTCTTTGTTGATGCTGGCTTTCGTGATTTCGTCCTGGCCAGAGTAGGTAGCGCGGGCCCCCTTCGACAAGCTCAGGACAGGCTTGTGGCCCGCCAGGCTGGAAGATCCGCTCCAGAAGCGGGGGACAAGCCCCCGCGCTACCGTCCGTGAAGCACAGGTCCCGTGAATTCCATGGATGCCTGAGGCGAGCCGCCCGCCCTGCTGCCCTCGCGTGGCTCGGGTTACTCCTTGGCGAACGCCTCGTAGTCCTTCTTCGTGGCGCCGCTCTGCTCCCAGGTCCGGAGCTCGACCGACTGAGGGATCATCGGCGGCGGCCGCACCGAGAGCGTCGCGTCGTAGATGCGCCGGCGCAGGGGGGGCCAGTAGTTGCCGGTCTGCAGCGCGGGTTTCCAGTTGGCGACCTGGGCCATCCGGATCTCGCTGCCGAAGAAGCGCTGGATGAGCGGGGTCGTGATGTTGCGCAGGTTGCCCGCCTTTTGCTCCTCCAGACCCTGAATGGTCGTCAAGAAGTGGACCTTCTTGCCGCGGGCGTTGCCCAGGTCGTCGAAGCGGCGGTTCATGCTCTTGGGGTCGTCGGTCGAAGCCTCGGCCGGATCGTCGTTGCGCCTGGCGCTGATGAAGAGCATCGCGTACATGCTCATCTGAGGCATGTACAGTTCGTCCTCCATCATCGGCTGGCGCGTTCCCTCCTGGTCCGAGTACTTGCCCAGGGGAGGATGGGAGTTGAGGTTCGCCGTGTGCTCGTCGTAGACGAGGTGGTAGAGCCGTTGCGGCGCCGTGAAGGCCCCGAGCTGGGGGGGAGTCAGGTCCTTGAGGTCCGGGTCGTTGGACGCGGGCCAGTGGGCGGGGTACTGCGGCTCGTCCATCAGCAGGCGCTCGACGATCGCATCGGCCACGCCCGGCTTGCCGGGGGCGCCGTCCAGGTCCTCGCGGGACAGGGAGCCGTCGGCCACGGCGTCCACGAAGCTCTGCTTGATGACGTCGTAGGACGCGGTCGTAACCCACAAGTTATCGGCCGCGCTGCCGACGCCCCCGCGTCCGAGGTAGAGCTGGAGGCTGGTCGTCAGGTCGTCGGCGCCGTTCGCTCCCGGTTGCTTGACGTCCGTGGCGGGGATCGGCGGGCAACTGGGCGGCGGCGTGGCGTCCTGGTAGCGGACCCACTCGTAGGCCGTCGGCTCGTCGCCCAGCAGGCGTGAGACCACCTCCAGCTTGATGAGGCCCTTGAGCTCATTGGCCAGGAACCGGGTCGGGTGCCGGTAATCGAACCAGATGCGCCCCATCGAGATGAGGGCCACCGCGACGCGTTCGCGCTGAGCGGGCTCGACGAGGTCGCTGGCCGCGCCCTCGACATATTTCTCCAGGTCCTGCAGGCGGTACTGGTAGAACGGCGTGCCGTCGATGGCCGTGCCGTCGGCCGTCTGGAACTTGGGGCGGTAGTTCTGCCGGTGGTCCGGACTGAGGTTGAAGTCGCCGCTGATGAAGATGTCGTCCTCACAGAAGATCGTCACATCCCGATCCGGGTTGCCCCACACCGTGAGCGGCTTGGAGGAGTAAACCAAGCCGTTGAAGTCGGCCGGGTAGTCGGCGCCCAGGGTGGTCTTGTCGTCGGCGGGCACGGGGCCGCCCTCGTAGCCTCCGCGGCCGAAGTTCAGCTCGATCAGGTCTTCCTTGAGCTCACCCGGGTAGAGGACGATGGGCTCCTTGCTGGTGGGCCTGCCGCTGACGTCGAGACCGCCGGCGGCCGCCTGGCGCCGATAGAACTCCTTGTCCAGACGCGGGATCGAGAGCGAGCCGCCGTGCGAGCCGTCGAGGACGTTGCCGCTCGCGGTCTGCAGGTCGGTCGGACCGTCCGAGTCGTTCGAGGGGTTGAGCTCGATCGTCTTGCCCGAGAGCGCCTTCGGCTTCTGGAAGGTGACCTGATAGGTGTCCTTGTACTCGAGCGTGCCGGCCGACCGGACGCAGTCGAGGTTCACGAACTTCTGGACGGTGCCGTTCTGTTCGATGTTGCCCAGCTTGACCGCCTCGTGTCCGTAGATGCGGCCGTCGGCGAAGACGTTCGAGTGGTGCGCGTCGTTGTGCGAGCCCATCCCGAGGACGACCTTCTCGCCGTCGTACACGACGTACTCGGTGAAGTTCGAGACCTCGGCGACGACCGCGATCTTGGTGAAGCGATCCAGCCTTCCCGTGGGGTCTTCCTTCTTGCCGATGCTCTCGATGCGCACGAAGCGCCTCGATTCGTCGATGGCGGGCGTCGTGGGGTCGTCCTCGAGCGGGATGCGTCCGACGCGGACCGCGAACTCGGTGTGGAACGGCTTGGCGCCCACCGTGGCCGTGTAGGCCCCCTTACGCGTGTCCTTGACGCTGAGGCCCGTTGCGCCCGCGATCCGGTTGGGCCGCGACAGCGGCTCCTTCCAGACGAGTTGGCCGCCGGAGTCCAGTTCCAGCTCGTGCGTGAACCAGCCCTGGCTGTTGCGCATCTCCAGGAGGACGCAGTTGAGGCCGGCCTCGGCCGCGGCGAGGGCCGAAAAGCCGTTCAGTACGGCGCCGGTGGCGCGGATGCGCTGGCTGGAATAGGTGTGAAAGGCCAGGATCAGCGTGACGAGCACGAAGATGATCGCCACGAGGATCGGCAGCGCCATTCCGACTCGATGGAGCGGTAGGCTCCATCGAACCCTCACAGGCTGCCTCGCAGCTTGACCATCGTGTCCATCTCGGCCGCGTAGCCCCGGAAGAGCTGGGTGCCGGCCCCCCGCCGCAGAGCACAGACCTTCATCTGCAGGTGCAGCACGTAGTAACCCGTGCCGTTGGGCGGTGGCGCGCCCGGGACCTGCTTGGTGCGGTAGAACGTCAGCTCCTGGATGCCGGTCAGGATGGGCTTGTTCTTGGCGTCGGGAGGCTCGCCGTTGACCTGCCGGAAGAGGCCGTAGACCACGCCCTTCTCGCCGCCAGGCAGGTCGCCGACCGCAACGGGCGCGTCGAGGTAGTACCGGACCACGGATGTCAGGCGCGCCGGCGGCTTGGAGGTGTAGTCGATGCGGGCCTGCTTCAGCACGCAGAAGCTGTTCTTCTTGAACTCGAAGGCAGGGGGAGCGTCCTTGGCCTCGATCAGGCCCGGGGCCAGGACCTCGGACGAGGCGCGCACGTCGCGCGAGAGCAGCGTGAAGGCCGACTCGATCGTCGCGTTGATGTCCAGATCCTCGGTCAGGTGCTTGATCTGGCGGTTGCCGCCGCTGAAGAAGGTGAAGCCCATCAGGAAGACGAGGGCGAGGATGAACCCGGCCACCGAGACCTCGACGACGGTGAAGCCGCCGGGAGAGCGTGGCCGCGGTCGGGCCTTCACTTGGCGGGTGCCAGGACTGTCCATGTCTCGTACTCCAGAGCCTTGTCCTGAGGGTTGGCCTGCCAGGAGATCTTCAGGTGCAGGAGCTTGCCGCCGAACCCCGCGCCCGCGTCGACGGGGCGAATCTCGACCTGACGCTTGTAGGTGATGCGGCCCATCGTGAAGGTCGGCTCACGGACGATCGCCTCCAAGGCCGTCTCGACGCCGGTCGGCGTCGCCCCGTCCCGGACCAACAACTCCGGCGGGTAGCTGCGGCACTGTTCCAAGGTCTTCTGGGCCAGGAAGACGGCGCCCGCCAGGTCCCGCGTGCCCTCCACGGTCTTGCTGGAAGAGCGGACGAACAGGGCCAGAGGCAGGACGGCAAACGAGAAGATGGTCACGGCCATCAAGATCTCGACGATGGTGAAGCCACGCCCGCACCCGCGGACCCATCCAGAGCAGGCTATCCCGAATCCCGGTCGTGCCACGGCGAGATCAGCTTACACCACAGCCCGGTGGCCGGGAAATTGGGGACACGCGACTCCCTTGGGAAATGAGGGCACCGGTCGAATCCGACCTCACTGGCCGCACAGTTCGCGACGTAGGGGCGGGGCTTGTCCCAATGGCATTAAATCCCTCACCAGGAGAGGCATGACAGGCGTCGGAAAGGTAGAAGCGGCATCTTGCCGCTTCCTCGGAGCCAGACGTGAGCCCGGCCGCCCAAAAAGCGGCTGG
>JACQZL010000222.1 GCA_016213865.1 Candidatus Rifleibacteriota bacterium | reverse complement strand
CAAAGCGAGGCCTGATCGGTATTTCCATGGGCTCTTGCCCGCAAGCGGAGGCAAGAGCCTCTCCAGTCATCGGGGGGTCCCGGGGCGAACTTCGCCCCGGGTGAGGGTTCGGGAGCAAAGCTCCCGAGAGGCAAGTCGAGATCCTCCCAGTTTCCCCACGAACCGCGCGCGCACCCGAGCGCGCCCGGCCTCTTGCAGGCCGGCCCGAGAATACTTGTGCGTTCGCAAAATACATCTTGCATTTGCAACATCGGCGCGCTACAATGCTCGTGTAGGTCGGAACGACGACCCAGGGCAAACGACCCGAAAGTCTCGAAGACCAACAGGAGAGATGGAAATGACCGAGAAGAACACCGCCAACAAGCTCGTCGAGAACGCCTGCGTCGCCGCCTCCCAGGGTGTGGACGAATACATCGAGATGGGTGTGCGCCTGCAGGACGAGATGTTCCGGATGGCCCAGCAGCAGATGAAGAGCTTCAAGGACTACTCCGAGTTCGCGCTCAAGAACCAGGTCGAGTTCTTCACCCAGTTCGAGAAGAACGCGAAGAGCACGCGCGACATGTGGGTCGAAGGCCTCAAGAAGTGGAAGGCCACCATCGAGAAGACCACCACCCAGAAGGACTAGTCCACGTCTCCCGGTGACGCGAATGCACGAGAGCCAGAAGCCCCGGCCGCAAAGGCCGGGGCCCGGGCCGGGCCAGCAGACGCGTCGTTCTCATCCCTTGCCGGCCGGGCGCCCTCCCAGCGAAGAGCAGGATGGCCGCCTGCCGGATGGCCCGGTCGACCGGTGCGCCGGTACGGGAGGAGCGATCCCCGATGCAGAGTGAGAACCAGGGTTGCCTCGAAGGGGCCGCCCGAGCGATGGAGTGCCTGTTTCCCCAGGAACTGCTCGACGAGGCGTGGAAGACGCCCCGCCGGCTCCACAACCTGATCCGCCTCATCAGTGGCGAACTCCTGCCCAGCCTGGCCCAGACGCCCTGCGACGAGATCGCGCGCTGGGGCCGGGTGCGCCTGCTGCGCTACAAGGTCGCCGCGGCGCGCCAGCGGTGCCCCGTCCTGATGGTGCCCTCCATCATCAACCGCCACTACATCCTGGACCTGCGCCCAGGCGAGAGCATGGTGGAGTTTCTGGTCCAGCAAGGCATCCCGGTCTACCTGCTCGATTGGGGCAAGCCGGGTCCCCAGGACCGGTACGCCACGCTCGAGGATCACATCCTCCGCTGGCAGGGCGCCGCGGTGCGAGAGGCCTGCAGGGATGCCGGCGTCAGTGCCATCCACATGCTCGGCTACTGCCTGGGTGGCACGTTCGTCGCGGCCTACGCGGCGCTGAGGCCCAAGCGGGTCGCGGGGGTGCTCGCACTGACCGCGCCCATCAACTTCCACGATGACAGCCTGTTGAGCGTGTGGGCCAGGAGCGACGTCTGGAACATCGAGCAACTGGCAAACGAGTTTGGTCTGATTCCCGCCGAGCTGCTGCAGGCTTCGTTCCAGCAGCTCAATCCTGTCGCCCAGCTCCAGAAGCTCCGCGTGTTCGTCTAGAATCTCTGGAACGACGGGTTCGTCGAACGCTTCCTCGCGATGGAGACGTGGCTCAACGACAACGTCGATTTCCCCGGGGCCACCTACGTCCGTCACATCAACGACCTCTATCGAGGCAACCGGCTGATGAAGGACGAACTGACGCTCGGCGCCGAAACCGTGCGCCTCGAGAGCATCACCTGTCCCGTGCTCACGGCCGTTGCATCGAAGGACCACATCTGCCCCTCCGCCTCCGCCGCCTTGCTGCACCACCGCGTCGGCAGCCAGGACCGGACCCTGCTCGAACTCGAGGGCGGTCACATCGGCGTCACCGTGGGCCGCGGCGCCAGAGCCGGCCTGTGGAAATCGACCGCGGACTGGTTGCGCGCCCGGCCGTGCCCGCCGAGACAGGCCGTCTGAGCGCGCTCCCCGCTCTTCCGGTTCCGTACACGAGAAAGTCGTTGCCCCACGCGGAGTTCCAGTGGGACCTACTGCAGCTCACAGCCTGCAGCCCACGGGCTCCGTGCGGGCACTGTCCGCCCTGTGCTACTGTCCAACCGGCCACCTGGAGCGCGACAATCGGCCGGCATTGAAAGGATCGACCCGGGATGAACTACAACCCCCTCGAAATGTACAAGCAGACCATGGCCGAGTTCGAAAAGGGCCTCGGCGACTACCTCCAGAAGACGATGCGCGAGCCTGCTTTCATGCAGCTCGTCGCACGAAACATGGAGGGTTCCCTCGACCTGCGCGGCATCGTCCGCGCCCAGATCGAGAAGGCCGCCAAGTCGCTCAGCATCCCCACGGAGGATTCGATGACCGGTCTCTATCAGACCGTGCACAACCTCGAGACTCGCCTCCTGGACCTCGAGGAGAAGCTGGACGAGTTCTTCGAGATCATCGGTTCGCTGACGCCCGGCGGCCTGCCGGCGGCCAGGCCCGCGTCGCCCGCCGCCGTCGCGAAGCCGGTACCGGCCCCGAAGAAAGCCGTGGCCACGAAGAAGCCGGCGCCCGTGTCCGCGAAGAAGGCCGCGCCCGCGCCGAAGCCCGCGCCCGCGCCCACGCCAGCGAAGAAGCCCGCGCCCGCGCCAGCGAAGAAGCCCGCGCCCGTGCCGAAACCCGCGCCCGCCAAGCCGGCCCCCGCGAAGAAGGCGGTTCGTTCCACCCGCACCCGCAAGTGAGTTCCGAGGAGCCGCGTCCGGCCTCGCCTTCCACGGGGGCGAGAGCGTGCGGGCACCCCTGGCCCGCTACTCGCGAGAGTCACCGCGTCACACGAACACTCTGGCGAGCATCCCTACATCCTGAAGCCCACAGTCTGCGTGCGGGCGACGCCCGCGCTGTCCGGAGGTGACCCGATCATGGCCGACGAGAAGACGCTCGACACTCAGGCTCTGCTCGAAGAGTACGGCAAGTTCGCGACCTTCATGGCCGAGAGCAAGGAGTTGACCGACCTCCGAGAGGAGGTGCGCAATCATCGCATCGCGCCGTCCCCGCGCGAACTGCTCTACCGCGAGCACTCGGTCTCGGTCTATCGCTACCGGCGAGACAAGCCCCCCCGGCTCGCCACGCCCATGCTCGTGGT
>JACQZL010000187.1 GCA_016213865.1 Candidatus Rifleibacteriota bacterium | reverse complement strand
GGGCCACCGGCGTCTCGGCGAAGCGCATCTGGTCGAAGGTGCCGGCGGCATTGGACTGAAGCTCGGCACCTGGCACGAGCCCGGCTATCGTTTGCGTGCCCCACTTGAAGTCGAACTGCTTGGAATTGCCCCGCGAGAGCTCGAGCAGAAGCCCCTCGACGAGCACCTGGACCGGCTCGATGACCTCGATGTGATTGATGACGACCGCTGCGCCCAACCGGCCGGTCGCGTCGTTGGCCGCGAAGAAGGCGCGGGTGATCTCATCGGCGCGGGCCTTGTCCTGTTCGTCGTCGACGGTCCCCTCCAGCAGGACCATGACGGTTGCGGGGGGGGCCCCGGGAGGCAGGCCGGGCGTGGAGCCTTGGGATCCGGTCGAGCCGGCTCCTGCGTTGGGCCCACCGATCGTGCCCGCCGAGCCACCGGCGACGGAGGCGGCAGAACTGCCCGACTGGACGTAGAGGGGAGGCGTGACCGACAGCCCGCTGGCGCCTGCAGGCTCTTGAGACGGCGGAGTCTGACCGGGCTGCGGGGCCAGTTGAGCGGCGCTCGCCTGCAGGGCGGTGTTGACGACCGTGATCTTGACGTCCGGGAGGTTGAGCAGCTTGATGAGCGCCTCTTTCGGGTCGACCGAGATGCCCTCGACTTCGAGCAGATCGAGGATCCCCTGGGAACCGTACAGCCCGGCGATGTCCTTGGCGTAGGCCTTCTCCGTGGGGTTGCGGACCTTGCCGCGCATCAGGATCCGGCCGTTGATGTACTCGATCTTCACGCCGGATAGGTTGATGTCCTTCTGGATCTGCTCGGCGATGGCCGACTCTTCGATCCGGCCGATGACGATCAGCTTCAGCTCCTTACGGCCGTCCTTGTCCCAGAAATAGGCGGAAGTCCTTCCCCCCGCTCCGGCCTTGTTCGGGAGCACGAGGATCTCTTCGGGCGAGACAATCACCACGTCGGCGACGTCCTGGTTGGTGATCGAGACGCGCTTCAGTCCCTCGACCTTGATGATCTTGGACTCGTTCGGATAGAGCCTCAAGACGTCGGGCAGCCGATCGCGGCTCGTGTCCAGGCGCGACACGGTCATGCCGGCCGTGGCCGAGTCGAGCGCCAGGGCGCCCGGGACGGCCTCCGGCGCGGGAGCCGGCAGGCGGGCGGCCCTGGTCGTGCCAGGCGAGGCCGGGGCGGCAGTCCCCGTCGCCTCCGGTGCGGCAGCCAGCATGAAAGAAGGCGCCGCTACCGTGACGGCGGGTGCGCGAGACTTGCGTGTCCGTGGTGCCGCCGGCAAGGGTGTCACGGCCGCCAGGAATACCAGGACGGCCAGGACCAGCTTCGGACCTTTGGGACCCATGACGACCTCCAGAGGGTGCGACCTGTTGCTGAGGCTCATAAGAAGACGGGGTGTGGCTACTTCGCAGCCGTCGGCGCGGGGGTGGGACGGGCGCTGCTCGTGGTGAGCAGTGCCACCGGCAGACTGGTCGGAGGAATTTCGGCCACGGTCTGGGTTTCCTTGCTCTTGTATCGGATGATCTCGTACTTGTGAATAGTCGGCTGAGGAGGTCCGACCGGGGCCTGCTGGGTGGCCAGCGGCTGATCGATGGGCGCCGTGGGCTTCTTCAACTGCTTCAACTCGGCTTCGTGCACCTCGGGTATCGACTCTCCTCGGGCGTTGTCGGGGTTGACGATCTCCAGGTGCAACTGGGAGTTGGCCGACGCCAGGATGAGCCTCTCGGCGTCTTCGGCCGAAGTCTCGAACGTCACGGTGGAGATGTTGTCGATCACGTCGAAACCCGTGTCCTTCCGAGCTTCCTGCTCGGCGCCGGGCTGTGGCGCCGGCGTGGGCGCGGGCTTGACGGTGGCCTTCTCGACGATGTGCTTGTCGTTGATCGCGAGGATCTTGGCGGCCTGCATGACCGGTTTGGTGATGAGGCCTGCGGGGCCCCTGAAGGTCCCCAGGATGTCCACGACCATGCCGGGAGAGATGTACCCGCCGACCGCGCGGTCCGTGGTGATCGGAATCGACACGGCCCGCTTTCCGCGCTGAAGGACGTACGACAGGCCCACGTCGGCACTCGACGTCTCGCCCAGCCGTGCCATCAGGACCTGCTCCTTGGGGTAGATGTTGACCAGGGCAAAACGGTCCACGACCTGCTTGACCTCGGTGGCCGCATCGGTGTGCCTGAGGCTGATCGGGACCTTGGTCATCGCGATCATCTCGGGGTGGATCCGAGTGTGCTTGCGGATGTTGACGACTGCCTGCACCGCGTCCACCTCCTGCTCGGTGGCGGGGGTCACCGGCTCCGCGCCCGGTGCGGTGGCGGAGCCATCCGGGGTCGCGGGGGTGGACTCCTGTGGCCCGTTCAGGTAGCTGAACACGAAGGCGCCGAGGAAGATCGCCCCCGCGATCATGAGTGCACGCTTGGCCTTGCGGTTCATCTCTCGCCACCTCGCAGCTCGGGACGGAGCTCGTCCAGGCCGACTCCGAGCCGGCCAAGAGCCTCGTAGAACGTGCGGACCGGCAGGCCCACCACGTTGAAGTAACAACCTTGGACTCGCCGGACGAAGAGCGACGCCAGGCCCTGGATACCGTAGGCACCTGCCTTGTCGGCGTGCTCGCCGCTGGCCAGGTAGCACTCGATCTCGTCGGGGGTCATCGAGGCGAACTCCACGTCGGTCCGGCAGCTCGTACGGACCTGCCGGCCGCGATGGTCGATGAGGCACAGGCCGCTGATCACCCGGTGGGTGCGTCCGCTGAGCGCCACGAGCATGCGACGGGCATCCTCGACGTTCGCCGGCTTGGACAAAACGATCCCATTCCTCACGACAATCGTATCGACAGCCAGAACCAGCAACTTAACCGGCGCCGTCAGCTCGGATTGTGTGCGCCTGGCGAGAACCGAGAGCGCCTTGCGGCGCGCGTTCTCGCGCGCCAAGAAGACAGGCGGCAGGCCTGACGCCAGTTCGTCCACCATCGGGACGTCGACCTCGAAGCGGATTCCGAGATCTCGGAGAATGTCGCGCCGTCGTGGGGAGGCCGAAGCCAGGACCAGCAGGCGGGCCGCGGGGGCGGGTTGCAGCCTACTGCGGCAGCTCGTGGTAGTACTTCCGATAGACCTGCTCCAGGAACTCCTCGACGGTGAGGCCCGAGACGTTGCGCCCGTTGGGAAGCCGGACGGTAAGCTTGCCGGCTTCGACTTCGGCCTTGCCCAGAATGACCATCAGGGGTACGTGAGCGAGCTGGGCCTCCCGGATCTTGAACCCGATCTTCTCGTTACGCAGATCTTGCTCGACTCGCACCCCGTGCTGCTCGAGCTGGGCGGCGACCGCGGCGGCGTAGTCGTTCTGCTCGCTCGTCACCGTCAAGAGAACGGCCTGAACCGGCGACAGCCAGATGGGGAACTTGCCTGCGTAGTGCTCGATGAGGATGCCCAAGAACCTCTCGAAGCTGCCGAAGGCCGCCCGGTGGATCATCACGGGGCGATGGCGGGCGTTGTCGGCCCCGACGAACTGCAGATCGAACCGCTCGGGCATCGAGAAGTCGAGCTGGACGGTCCCGCACTGCCACGTGCGGCCGATGCAGTCCCGGATGTGGAAGTCGATCTTCGGGCCATAGAAGGCGCCGTCGCCCGGGTTGACCTGGTGGTCGGGCAGGACCAGGCCCAGGGTCTCCCGGACCTGGCTGCGGGATTGGACCAGAGCCTGCTCGAGGGCGCTCTCGGCCCGGTCCCACATTTCGTCCGAGCCCGTGCGCTTGGCCGGCCGCGTCGACAGCTCGATGCGGAAATCCTGGAACCCGAAGGTCCGGTACGTGCTCAGGATCAACTCGATGACCCCGAGCACCTCTTGCTGGATCTGGTCGGGTGCGCAGAAGATGTGAGCGTCGTCGATCGCGAAGCTGCGCACGCGGAAGAGGCCGTGCATCACGCCGGACAACTCGTGGCGATGGACGCGACCCGGCTCCGCCATCCGGATCGGCAGGTCGCGGTACGAGTGGGCCTTGTTCTTGAAGATGAGGCAGTGGCCGGGGCAATTCATGGGCTTGATGGCGTAGCCCTGGCCCTCGATGTCCACGAAGTACATGTTCTCCTTGTAGTGGTCCCAGTGCCCGCTCTGATGCCAGAGCCCCTCGTTGAGTACGAGCGGCGTGATCACCTCGACGTAACGTCGCTTGCGGTGCTCGGAGCGCCAGAACTCCAGAAGCGTCTGGTAGAGCAGCGCGCCCTTGGGATGGAAGAACGGGAAGCCGGGCCCCTCGAGGTGGAAGCTGAAGAGATCCATGTCCTTGCCGATGCGCCGGTGGTCACGCTTCTCGAGGAAGGTGAGGTGGGCCGAAAGCTCCTTGCTCGACGGGAAGGCCGTCCCATAGACCCGCTGCAGTTGCTGGTTGCGGCAATCGCCCTTCCAGTACGCGCCTGCGACCGACAGCAGCTTGAAGTGCGGGACCAGTCCCGTGCGCGGAAGGTGAGGTCCACGGCACATGTCGACGAACTCGCCCATCCGATAGAAGCTGACCGTGTCCTCGGGGAACCCGTCGATCAACTCGACCTTGAGAGGCTCACCTTCCTTCGCCATCAGCTCGCGTGCGGCGTCGCGCCCCAACACCTCGCGGTCGACCGGCAAGTCGGCCTCGATGATCTTGTGCATCTCGGCATCGATCTTCTCGAGGTCCGGCTCGGTCAGGGCCTGCTCGATTGCGAAGTCGTAGAAGAACCCGTTCTCGACGACGGGGCCGGTGGCCAGCGCCGTGCCCGGGAAGAGCCTCTTGACCGCCTGGGCCATGATGTGGGTCATCGTGTGGCGGTAGATCTCCTCGGCGCCCTTGCTCTGGAGGGTCAGGATCTCGAGGGTGCAATCGGCCGTCAGCTTGGCCGAGAGATCCACGAGTCGCCCGTCCACCCGGCCGGCGATTGCCTCTCGGGCCAGGCGCGGCCCGATCATGGCTGCGACCTGGGCGACCGTGTTCCCGGCCGGGACGTCCTTGAGGCTCCCGTCGGGCAACTTGACCTGGATGCTGTTCGTCGAATTCATCTGTTGGGTCCCTTCGCTCACTTTGCGGGGAGGAGCCCCGCCTGCGGGGTTCCGTCGGGTCATCCGGCGCCGGCCCCGGGGCCGGCTTCGGGGTCACTCCAGCTTCACCGAGCGGTGCTTGCCGAGTTGCAGGACCGAGCCGGGCCGGGGCTCGAGCTCGGCGGCCGGGTCCACGACCCTTTCGCCGTCGATCCTGAGAGCGCCGTGCTCGATCTGACGGCGCGCCTCCGAGTTGGAGAGGTCGAACAACCGGGCCGTCAACTTGACCACCCAGACCTTGCCGGAGCCCAGCTCGGCCGCGGAGAAGGGGCGCGCCTGGGCCGGCAGCTCGCGCTGGCGGTGCACTCGCAGGAACTCGGCCGCCGCGAGCTCGGCGGCCTCGCGCCCGTGGTAGGTGGCCACCAGCCGGGCGGCCAGGTCTTCCTTGACCCTCATCGGGTGGAGGGAGCCCTGCTCGACCTGGGCTTTCATCTCGTCGAGTTGCGCCGACGACCGGTCGGTCAGGAGCAGCATGTACTTCCACATCAGTGCGTCCGAGATGGACATGACCTTTCCGTAGATGTCCTGGGGGGGCTCGTTGATGCCGATCGTGTTGCCGATACGCTTCGACATCTTTTGGACGCCGGCGGTCCCCTCGAGGAGCGGCATCGTCAGCACGATCTGCGGTCTCTGCCCGTAGCTCCGTTGCAGGTCGCGGCCCACCAGCAGGTTGAACGTCTGGTCGGTCCCCCCGAGCTCCACGTCGGCCCGCATCGCGACGGAGTCGTAGCCCTGCATCAGCGGGTAGAACAGCTCGTGGACGCCGATGGGCCGTCCCTCGCGGAACCGGTTGGAGAAATCGTCACGCTCCAGGAGGCGGGCGACGGTGTAGCGGGCCCCCAGCTCGATCACGCCGATGAAGTCCATCGGGGCGAGCCACGAGCTGTTGAAGTCGATCCGGGTCGTCTCGGGGTCGAGGATCTTGTGGATCTGAGCTGCGTACGTGCGCGCGTTCGCAGCGACTTCTGCGGTCGTGAGCTGCTTGCGGGTTTCGCTCCTGCCCGTCGGGTCCCCGATGCGGCCCGTGAAGTCGCCGATGAGGAAGTGGATCTCGTGCCCCAGCCGCTGCATCTCGGCCAGCTTCCAGAGGACGACGGTGTGGCCGAGGTGGATGTCCGGGGCGCTGGGATCTGCGGGCAGCTTGATGACTAGAGGGCGGCGTGCCCGCCGGGCGCTCTCGAGGCGCTCGCGCAGGTCACCGGTCTCGATCACGTCCACCGCGCCCTTGCAGAAGACGGCGAGCTCCTCGTCGATGGAAAGGTCCGGATCGGGTCTCAAATGAAAGCCTCCGAGTTTCGCACCCGGCGCGCCGGCCCAACCCTGGGCCGGGCCGCGGCCGGAGCACAACCGGCCCGAAAGTCTAGTCTCCCGGGCCGGTCTGGGGCAACCTTCATGAAGGCTGCAAGCGGCAGGGCAGGACCTCGGGGTCGAGACCGAGGTCCCGAGCCTCCGGTCTCGCAGGCCAGGAGCTTGTGCCTTCGGTCTAGGCCTTCAGGGCCCGCTGCATCGTGATACCGATCTCGGCGGGGCTCTCGACGACGTGGATCCCGGCGGCCTTCATGGCCTCCATCTTCTCGTGAGCCGTTCCCTTGCCGCCCGCGATGATGGCCCCGGCGTGGCCCATGCGGCGGCCCGGCGGGGCCGTGCGTCCGGCGATGAACCCGACGACCGGCTTCTTGAAGTGCTGGCGGACGTACTCCGCCGCCTCTTCCTCGGCGCTGCCGCCGATCTCGCCGATCATCACGACAGCCTCGGTCCCCTCGTCGTCGCGGAAGAGCTTGAGGATGTCGACGAACTGGCTGCCGTTGACGGGATCGCCGCCGATGCCGACGCAGGTCGACTGGCCCAGCCCCAGCGTCGTGAGCTGAGCGACGGCCTCGTAGGTCAGAGTCCCGCTGCGGCTGATGACGCCGATCCGGCCCTCCCTGTGGATGAAGCCGGGCATGATGCCGACCTTGCACTTGCCCGGGCTGATGACCCCCGGGCAGTTGGGCCCGATCAACCGCGTGCCCGTGCGGGCCAGGTGCTGCTTGACGCGTACCATGTCGAGGGTCGGCAAGCCCTCGGTGATGCAGACGACCAGCGCCACGCCGGCGTCGGCCGCTTCGAGGACGGCATCGGCCGCGAAGGCCGCCGGGACGAAAATAACGCTTACGTTAGCCGATTCGCGGGCGACGGCCTCGGCCACGGTGTCGTAGACCGGCACGCCGTCGAACTTCTCGCCGCCCTTGCCGGGCGTCACGCCCGCGACGACCTTCGTTCCGTATTCGATGGCCTGACGGGCGTGGAAGGACCCTTCGGAACCGGTGATGCCCTGAACCACCAGGCGCGTGTTGCGATCGACGAGGATGCTCATGGTTGTCGTGCCTCCGATTCAACTCACCGGTTAGTTCGCGGTGCCTTGCGCCAGCTCCACTGCGCGTTGCGCGGCCTCGGCGAACCCCTTGACCTGTTCGAGTTTCATTCCCGACGATGCCAGGAGCTTGGCTGCCTCCTGCGCGTTCGTCCCTTCCAGACGCACCACGACCGGCAGGTCCAGCTCGACCTTTCTGGCCGCTTCGAGGACGCCCGCCGCCACGCGGTCGCACCGGACGATGCCTCCGAAGATGTTGATCAGGATCGCCTTGACCTTCGGATCGGCCCGGATGATGCGGAACGCCGCCTCCACCGACTGCGCCGAGGCGCCCCCTCCGACGTCGAGGAAGTTGGCCGGCTCGCCGCCCGCCAGCTTGATCAGGTCCATCGTCGCCATCGCCAGCCCGGCGCCGTTGACCATGCAGCCGACGTTGCCGTCGAGATGGATGTAGTTCAGGCTGTGCTTCGATGCCTCGACCTCCAGCGGGTCCTCCTCGGCCAGGTCGCGGTACTCGAGGTTCGTCTGGTGCCGGAACAGACCGTTGTCGTCCAGGTTGAGCTTGCAGTCGAGCGGGACGATCTGGTCCTGCCGGGTCAGCACGAGCGGGTTGATCTCGACCAGGCTGGCGTCTTCGGCCTGGTAGACCCGGATCAAGGCCGACACGATCGAGCAGAACGGACGGACCGCGGCCTGCGGGAGCTGCAGCTTGTACGCAAGCTTCTTTCCCTGGAAGTCACAATACCCGGTGGACGGATCGATGTACTCGCGGTAGATGAGCTCGGGCGTCTTGGCGGCGACCTCCTCGATCTCCATTCCGCCCGCCGGGCTGGCCATCACGACCAGCCTCGAGCGCGCCCGATCGAGGATCACCGCGAGATAGAGCTCCCGCGCGATGTCCAGCACCTCTTCGACCAGGACGGTCTGCACCAGCCGTCCCTGGGGCCCGGTCTGATGCGTGACCAGGGTCATCCCGAGGATCTTCGCCGCGGCG